>JAUMYU010000046.1:575-22103 GCA_030528485.1 Comamonadaceae bacterium | reverse complement strand
CGTAGATCTGCGCGTTGTCCCAAACCCACGCTTCGCCAGCGGTTTGGGACAGGTTGTGCTCGTGCTCAACGTAGCCGCCCAGGTCGCCTGCCGATACTCCAAGCGTCGGGATGTCCACCAATGCACGAATGCGCTTGACCACTGCCGGGCAGCAGGTACAGCGCGCCGAGGAGGTGCCCGCATGAACGCCCCAACCGCCCCCCAACTGCGCGCCGAGCTGGTGAGCCTGGAGGCTGAGGCCAGCCTGCTGGGCGGCATCTTGCTGGACAACAGCGCCTTTGGGGTGGGCCTGCACCAAGGCGGCTGCAAAAGCAGGCCGCTTCGCGCGGTTTTGAATGAGAAATGGAGTATGGATACATGCCTGACCTGCAAGCACTGGCAGCCCAAGGCGGTGCCGGAGATGACGCGCCACGGCTTCGCACCGTGCGCGCTGGGCAGCGCCAGTCAATTCCAATCGTTGCAACACACCTGCAAGCGGCGCGCGCCTGCCGATGCGGCCGTGGCGGATGCGCGCATCCAGTGGGCCGAATCCTGGCGCTCACGGCGCGGCAGTGGGGGGTGATGTGATGCGCAAGACCCAGCCCAAGCCCAAGGTTTGCAAGGTGTGCCGCTGCGAGTTTGTGCCTTCGCGGCCCATGCAGCGGGTGTGCTGCGCGGACTGTGCCTTGTCGCTGGCGGCATCCCAGAGGGCCAAGGAGCAAAAGCGCGTTCAGGTGCAAGAGCGCCGGGCGGACAAGGCCAAGCGCGAGAGGCTCAAAACCCGTAGCCAGTGGCTCAAGGAGGCGCAGGCGGCGTTCAATGCGTTCATCCGCGCCCGTGACGCGGGCAAGCCGTGCATCTGCTGTGGTTTGCCGCTGGGCGCGGGGGATGTGGGCGGCAGCTACGACTGTGGGCATTACCGCTCTACGGGCAGCGCGCCGCATTTGCGCTTTCACGAGGACAACGCCCACGGGCAGCGCAAGCAATGCAATCGCTGGGGTGCTGGCCGAGCAGTGGATTACCGCCTGGGGCTGATCGAGCGTATCGGCTTGGATCGCGTGCAGGCGTTGGAGGCCGATCAGACGCCACGGCGCTACAGCATCGAGGATTTGCGCGCGATCCGCGATGAATACCGGCGCAAGGCGCGGGAGTTGCGCAATGCTGGTTGAGCGAAATCGTTACTGGGCATCCGGCGCGTGGCTGGCCAGCAAGGCGGCGGCACGGGTTTGCCAGCCTTTACCCGATGCGCGCCAACGGGCCAAGGTGTGCGGCGGCAGACGAAGGGTGATGGCTTCTTTGCGATTGGCTGATGTGCTTCCTTGTGGCCTGCCGCGCTTGCGACGCTCGATGATGGCTTCTGGCGTGTGCACGCGCCCTTGTCCACTGGCAGCTTGGGCAAGTCCGCGCTCAATGGAGGCAAGCAGCGCAGCATCGTCGACGTTGAGTATGGCTTGTTTGGTTTCAGGCATCGTATTTCCTCGCAAGAGCGCGCAGCAGGTGCGCGGGGATGTTTTCGATTCGGCCTTTGGTATAGGCGGTGATGAGCACCAGCTGCCCGTGCGTGTTGCGCAGGAAGTAGATCACGCGTGCTCCACCTCTCTTGCCTTGCCCTTTGGCAGACCAACGCAGCTTGCGCAAACCGCCCGAACCGGGAACAAGGTCGCCCGCTTGCGGATTTTGCGCCAGATGGTCAATCAACGCAAAAAGCTCATCTTCGCCCCAGATATTTTTTGCGCAGGCGATGAATTCAGGGGTTTCGATGACTTGCAACATGCATTTATTGTATATCTATTTAAATAATTTTTCAAGGGGTTTCGCAATGGCTGAGCGCATCACCTTGCGCCTGTTCAACGCCCAGCAGGGCTACGAGGCCATCAAGCTGGGCTGGCAGGCAGCCAAGAACACACTGATGGCCGGGCATCGCTTGGTGTTGGAGATCAGGCCAGAAACGCGCACTCTCAAGCAAAACGCCCTGCTGCACGCGCTCATTGGCGACATTGCCAAGCAGGCAGAGTGGGCTGGGGCCAAACGCGATCCGGAAGTGTGGAAGCGCCTGCTGGTGGCGGCATGGCTGCGCGCGCGGGGCGAGTTGGTAGAGGTGCTGCCCGCCTTGGACGGGCACGGGGTGGATGTGGTGTTTCGCCGCACCAGTCAATTGAGCGTGGCTGAATGTGCTGAATTGGTGGACTACGTTATGGCTTGGGCAGCAGAAAACGGCGTGCAGTTGCGAGAGGCCAGCCAATGGCGGGTTGATCCTGAAACAGGGGAAGTGTTTGAAAATGCCGCGTAAAGACCAGTCCAATATCGAAATCCTGCTGGGCGATTGGGGGGCCTGGAAGTTCCGCGAAAACCGTTGCGCAGTTGGGTATCCGTCGATTTCCGCGCTCGCCAGAATGCGGGTTGATTGCAGCAGCAGCAAAGACCTGCCGGATTTCGTGGTGGACGATGATATTTTGCGCTTGGATATCGCAAGGGAGCCAACGGGTTCTCGCTCTCCAATCGTCTACACGCCCAAGGGGGCGTCGCCGGGCGAGGTAGTAATGCCAACCGTACCTATCGGGCAGCGGCCATTCGAGCGTTGCGCGCTGGCGCAACGATTCAGCAGGCGAACCGCGCCGGTTATCGCGCGAGCCGTAAATCTTTGGGTGCGTCCGGTGGCTGAGACGTTGATGTCGGCCATCAAGCGCCAAGCGCTGGTGACTGACCATGTGATCGTCAGCTACTCAGGCGGCAAGGATTCGGCTGTCACGCTTGACCTTTGCACCCGGCACTTCAAACGGGTGGATGTGTTCTTCATGTACCAAGTGCAGGGCCTGAGCTTCCAAGAACAGGTACTGCAATGGGCAGAGCGGCGTTACGGCGTCGAGATTTACCGCATCCCGCATTTCGAGTTGAGCGACTTCTATCGGTATGGGGTGTTGTGCAAGCCTGATTTCAAACTACCCAAGGTCAGCGTCAGCGATGTCTATGCCCATGTGCGCCAAGCCTTTGACGGGCACTGGATTGCAGCAGGGGAGCGGGCCAAAGACAGCATTGTCCGCAACGCGATGATCAAGCGCTCAGGTTCCCCAACACGGTTGCGGTAGCGACTACGCCGGAAGGTTTCCGCTTCGTGTACGAGCGTTGGCAGAAAAACCCAGCGCCAGGATATGTGATGTTTCGGGCCAAAACAGAGGAAAACGCGGCCAACCTGCCGCCTGGCTACATCGACAACCTGCGCAACACCTACCCGGCCAACTTGTTGCAGGCGTACCTTGAAGGCGAGTTCGTCAACCTCACGGCTGGCAGCGTGTACCCGGAGTTTGACCGGGAAGCCAATGCCAGCGCCGAGACGATTCAACCCGGCGAGGCTTTGCATGTGGGTATGGACTTCAACGTCACCAAGATGGCGGCAGCGGTGCATGTGCTGCGTGGCAGCGACCCGCATGCTGTGGCGGAGCTGGTGGATGTGTTCGACACGCCCGCCATGATTGCCTTGCTCAAAGATCGATTCCCCAAGCACCCAATCATGGTTTACCCCGACGCTTCAGGCGGTTCGCGCAGGTCTGTGTTTGCCAGCGAATCCGACTTGTCGCTGCTGAAGGCGGCTGGGTTTCGCGTGTGCGTTGATCACTCCAATCCAGCGGTGAAGGATCGCGTTCTGGCGATGAACGCCATGCTGCACAAAGGCGGGGCGCGGCGCTACCGCATTCACCCGCAGCACTGCCCTACCCTGGTTGAGTCGCTGGAGAAGCAAGCCTACGACAAGAACGGCGAGCCTGACAAATCGGCAGGCTTTGACCACATCCTTGATGCAGCAGGCTACTTCATTGCCTACAAGTACCCTATCAAGAGCCGAGTCGCATCCATTGCGCCTTTGCGAATCTGACCTATGACACTGAGAGTCCAAGACCAATCGCCACAAGTGCAGGCCATGGCGAAAAACTGGCCCATCGTGGACGCGCTTCTGGGTGGAACGGCGGCCATGCGTGATGCTGGCAAGGCGTTCCTGCCACAGTGGCCTGCCGAGGAGGATGATGCGTACCTCATGCGGTCAAAAACCGCTACGCTGTTCCCGGCGTTTCGTCGCACACTCAGCGTCATGGCTGGTAAGCCTTTCTCTCGCCAAATGATTATCAGTGATGACGTCCCGTCTTCTGTCGATGATCTGCTGGATGACGTGAACATGGAAGGGGTTAGCTTGCATGTGTTTGCGTCGGAAGTGATGCGCGAGGCATTGGCCTACGGCCTGTGTGGCGTGCTGGTTGAGTTCACGCGCCGACCAGAAGGCGTTGGGGACATGCTCGGTCAGGAAAAAGCGGCAGGCTTGCGCCCTTACCTTTCTTTCTACCGTCATGACGATATTCTCGGGTGGCGGCACGAGAAAGATCGCGGGCGACATCGATTGACGCAACTTCGCTTAAGAGAGTCTATCACCCTTGAGGATGGGGAGTATGGAACAAAAACCATGCAGCGAATCCGCGTGCTTTACCCCGGTCGATGGGAGCTTTACGAGGAGTCTGCGAAGGATAAATACGACCTGATTGATTCGGGTTTTACCGACAACATGTCTGAAATCCCCTTCGTGCCGTTCTATGGCTGCAAGCTTGGCTTCATGCGCGGCGAATCGCCTTTGCTTGATCTAGCCCACCTGAACGTCAAACACTGGCAGAGCCAGAGTGACCAAGACACTATCTTGCATGTTGCCAGAGTGCCGATTTTGGCAGTCATCGGCGCTGATGATGGCACGCAGTTGAACGTGGGCGCATCGTCCGCTGTAAGCGTCCCGCTTGGCGGCGACATCAAGTTTGTAGAGCATTCTGGCGCGGCAATCGGAGCTGGCTCCGCCGCTCTGATTGCCCTTGAACAGCAGATGATCCAGACTGGCGCTGAGCTACTGGTCAAGCAGCCGGGGCAGCGCACCGCTACAGAGGCCGCTGGAGACGCAGAGGCGAGCAAATCGGAGCTGCTTGCTATTGTGGAAGATTTCGAGGATTCGCTGGATCAATGTTTGCAGCTTATGGCCGCTTGGCTGCGTGAGAAGAGTGGCGGCAATGTAAGCTTGTATAAAGACTTTGGTGCATCTAGCCTATCGGATGCATCGGCTCAATTGATTCTCTCAATGCAAGGCGCGGGCCTGTTGAGCAAGTCCACGGCTATCAAAGAGATGCAGCGCCGCGCTATTTTGATGCCAGACATTGATCCTGCTACAGAAATGGAAGCGGCGCAGCAGGATGCCCCAAGTGCCATTGGAGCGTTGTTTTGCCGTTGCCATTTTGGGCTTTTTGTTGGGCCTTTTTTGGGCCGTCGGTTGCCGATAGTTGCGGAAACGGGCAGAAAAAAACCGCCCTTGAGGGCGGCTATCTTAGGGGATTTCCTTTTTTTGCTGCAATTTGAGGAAAGGGGTGGTGCCGCTTGCCGGATTCGAACTGGCGACCTTTTCATTACGAATGAACTGCTCTACCAACTGAGCTAAAGCGGCGAAACTTGCAGACTTTCCACGCTTGCCAGCCCGCATCGCTGCCGATGCTGCCTGCTCCGCAGGAAAGCTATGCATTCTAACAGCTATTTCCTTGCTGAACTCCCTCTAGAACGTGTTATGAACTTTGTGCCAATCGAATCAACGGCACAGAGCATTGGGCGGCATGAGAATGGCGAAGACCACCAAGTGCAATCCACCGAGCACGTCCGGCTGTCCCTGCCGACCTTGAGCGATCCGGATGATGGAGCGATGGTCCAAGGCGATGGCTTCGAAACAACCTGCATCAAGCCAGCGCCTGCTGTGCTGATACACAGCATCCCACGGTGGCAGGTCATTGGGCAGCATGCGCCAAGGAGCTCCTGCTCGTACCAGCCAGCGCAGCGCATTGAACACTTCACGCAGATCGCGCTGACGCGACGGCGCCTCTTGCCCCATCAAAATAAGGCAAGGTGCGGCAAAGCCTCCCTTCTTCACCGCCAACATCACTGGGGTAAGGCTCGCGAGACACGCTGGCACTGTGCCCAAGGCCAGCTCCCTCAGTCGGCAAAGTGCATAACACGCTCTAGAGGGCGGCATGATTTACACCAAAGGCAGCAGCGCCAATGGCTACACAGAAGGCCGAGCCAATCCGCTCGACGGCCGCGTGGGCCTGCGCTGCAACCAGCCTGCCGATATCCGGAGCGTTATCGCACGGCTGAATTTTCCCAAGGCAAGAAAACCAATGCTCTGCCCAAGGGCTACCACGGCACGGCGGGCTATGGCGTTTTGGACCTTGTAGCCCACTGCAAGCCCACCTGGCAGCTCACGCTCAGCGCGGGCATTTACAACGTGGGCAACAAACGCCACACTCAGCAAACCATGACCGACAAATACAACAATGACAGAGGGTTGAGCGAGGGGCATTGGCGGTATTTGACCATTGCGGCATAAACTGCGGGGATGAGTAAACCAGACAGCACCTCCACCCCCTTAGAGTCGATCATCCATATCCGCGTGCCACGCCAAAAAAAAGCGGCGTGGGTCAGTCACAGCCAGTCCCGAGGTCAAAAGTTGACGGAATGGATCATCGCCGCATTGGACGAGGTGAGGGATAGACAGCGATCCGACAGTCGCAATAACCAGCAATAACAGACCTCAGGCCAGCACCCGCTGGCCTGTTTTTTTGTGCGCCCTCTGGGCACAGTGGTGCGCATGACGAGCAATACCAAACGACAGATTTCCGCCTGGCTGGGCGGGGGCGTGGCCGGGGCGGTGCTGGCGATCCTGGTGGGCAGCCAGGGCAGCGGCCTGATCCCGCGCGAGGAGGGGCGGCGCAATGCCGCCTATCTCGACCCGGTAGGCATCCCCACCATTTGCGAGGGCTGGACGCATGGCGTGCGGCTGGGCGACTGGGCCAGTGATGCCGAGTGCGACGAGCTGACGCTGCTCGGCATCCGCGATGCGGCGGCGGTGTTTGTCGCCCATGTGCCAGGCGAGGTGCGGGCAGCGATGCCGCCTGCGTCGATTGCTGCTTTTTTAAGCTTTATCTACAACGTCGGCCCCGGGGTGGCGGGGCGGAAGGACGGGTTTGTGTGGCTGCGCAATGGCCGCCACAGCACCATGCTGCGCTTGCTCCAGGCGGGGGATGTGCGTGCGGCCTGCCTGCAAATGCCGCGCTGGGCCACGGCACAGGGTAAGCCGCTGCGCGGGCTGAAGTTGCGCCGCCAGCGCGAGATGGCGCTGTGCTTGCGGGATTTGGAGGGTGCGCCTGCGGATGTAGCCCCGGATGCGCCATTGCCCCCACCCCAGCCCTCCCCCGCACGCGGGGGAGGGAGTAAGGCAGCGCGGCGTGCCCACTACCACGGCCAGCCTGTGGCTTGGCCACGGAGGGCGGTATGGCTTTGATCCCGATAGAGCGGTGGCTGGTGTGCGTTACCAACTCTGAGAACGCGCTCAAAGATCCCGCTCTAATTAGGAATACGAATTTGTATCACCCATAATATGAAGTGGATTGCCCGGGGATTAGGGCCGGCCATCAAAATTGCCGTGCATAGCGCGCTCGCCCCAAGGACGGGGTGGGCGCGGTGCGCGGGTTTTTGATGGCAGGCTCCTGGCCCTGGTCTGTTGTGTCCATATTAGGACGATAACTTAGGAGTACCTTACAGATGAATACACGCCTACCGCGTCGTTTTGCCCTTTGCCTGCTGCCCCTGGCGGTTGCGGCCTGCACCGCCACCGCGCCAGAGCAAAAAAGCAGCGCGCAGCAACCAGCCAACGCCTTGAGCACCCAGCAACCTGCCCAGGCCAAAGCCCCACGGGCTTCTGTCGGGCATGGCAACGATATTGGCGCTTACATCCAGGTCATGGACTTGAACAAAGACGGCGCCGTCACCCCTGACGAAGTGCAAGCGCAACGCATGCAGCAATTCCAGGCGCTGGATGCCAACCGCGACGGCAAAGTCAGCATGAAGGAATACACGGACGAATTCCGCCAGCGCATGCAAGGCATGATCGAAGCCGATCGCCAGGAAATCGACCGCATGACCGATGTGCGCTTTGAATCCATGGCCGGCAAGGAAAGCCACATCAGCCGCGCCCGCTACGACCAGGCCGGCGAGCGCGCCTACAGCGCCTTCACGCAAGGCAAGATGCCCGAGAAACTCGCGCAACAAGCGCCCAAAGAACACAAAGAAGCCAAAGAGCACGGCAAGCAAGCCCAGCGCAGCGGCGGCATGCTCACCATGCCCACCAACCACACCAAGGCAGGCATGATGGCTTTGTACGACCAGAACCGCGACGGCCAGATCACGCGCGAGGAGTTCGATAAAGTGCGCGATGAACAGTTCAAACGCACCGACAGCAACCGCGATGGGCGCTTGAGCCGTGAGGAGTACGCGACGGAGTTTGACCAGCGCGTCGATGCCCGCCAGCACGAAGTCGTCAGCGCCCAAATGCGCCAGGCGCGCGTGCGCTTTGGCATTCTGGATGCGGACAAGAGCGATTTCATCGAGCCCCAGGAACTCATCCACAGCGGCCAGCAAATGTTCCAGCGCATTGACCGCAACAACGACGGGCGCGTCGATCAAGTCGATGCCTCGCTGCCCGCGCCCAAGCGCGGCGCAGAGGCGGGCCAGGACGGCAAGAAAAAAGCCAACTAAACCTGTACCAGCGCAGCACAACACAGTGCTGGAAAACGGCTTCAGCGCCGCAGCTTCGGCGGCGGCGCTGCCCCTTGGGGCCTCAGGCCCTGAGGTCAAACATCAGGAAACCTCCCTGCATCCGCTACACGGGAGGTTTTTTTATGTCGCACGCCATTCCGTCACGCCAGCTCAACAGCCATGCTTCGGGCCATGCAATTACATATCAAAGAGAAAATAAATTTTATTGCTACATTGCCCAAATAGGCTTATTTTATTTCCCTTAGATATGGAAAAAGGTGCCAAACCGGCACCTTTTGCGTCTTTCGGCCAGCGAAGCGGTCAGCGGCCGGAGGCGATGGCCGGGTTGCGCATGGCGCCAAAGAAGTTGGACTCTTTGGGATCGAGCACCAGCACATCGCCCGGCAGCCCCAGGCTGTTGCGATACGCCTCCAGGCTGCGATAGAACTGGGCGAATTCCGCATCCTGGCCATAGGCTTTGGCAAACGTGCTGGCCGCCGAGCTGTCGCCCTTGGCGCGAATCTCCTGGGCTTTGCGATAAGCCTCCGCGCGGGTCTGGATGCTTTGGCGGTCGGCATTGGCGCGGATGCGCTCGCCTTCGGCCTGGCCTTCGGAGCGCAAGCGGTTGGCCTCGCGCGTGCGTTCAGCGCGCATGCGGGTAAAGACGGATTCGGTGATGTCCTTGGAGTAATCCACGCGCGTGATGCGCACGTCTGCAATCTCGATGCCCCAGGAGCCAACCACGGCGCTGGTTTCGCCGCCTTCGCCCGTGGTTTGGCGCACGCCGCCAACGCTTTGCGAGACTTGCTTGAGCACGGCATCCATCAGCTCCTGGCGCTGCTCGGAGAGCAACTGGCGCACGGTGCGGCGGTTGACTTCCTCCTGGAAGGCGCTGCGCACCACACGGCTGAGCTGGGCCGCGCCCGCTTCTTCCGAGCGGCCCACGTTGTCGATGTAGGTTTCCGGATCGACGATGCGCCAGCGCACATACCAGTCGATCACCACCCATTGCTTTTCGGCCGTGAGCGAAGGCTCGGTCGAATTGCTCTTGAGCATCAGCAAACGCTTGTCGAGGTATTCCACGGTTTGCAGCGGCGCGGGCATGAGCTTGAAGTGCAGCCCCGGCTCTTTGACGACGCGATCGATCTTGCCGAAGCGATAGACCACGCCATAGTTGCGTTCGTTGACGGTGAAAAGCAGCGAGCTGGCCATGACCAGCGCGATGAGCAGCAGCCCGCCCCAAAATCCCATGCGATTCATTTGCGATTGTTCCTTGTGTGCGAGAGCGCCTGCGGCGTTAGCGGATGTCGCGGCCGGGCCTGCGCTGGCTGGCCTGTGCGGCGGGGGCGGTCTGGAGAGTGGCGTCTTGCGCGGCAGCGGGCGCAGCTTGCAGCGCCGGGGCGCCTGCCGCGGTCGCGGGCGACTCCAGCCATTTGTCCAGCGGCAGGTACATCAGGTTGCTGCTGCTGCCGGAATCGACCAGCACCTTGCGGCTTTTGCCATAGACGTCTTCCATCGTCTCCAGGTACATGCGCTCGCGCGTGACTTGCGGCGCTTTGCGGTATTGGGCCAACACGGCGTTAAAGCGCGCGGCATCGCCCTCGGCGCGGGCGGTGATTTGCTCGCGGTAGCCTTCGGCCTCCTCCACCATGCGGGCGGCCTCGCCCACGGCCAGGGGCACGACTTTGTTGGCGTAGGCTTCGGCGTCGTTTTTCAGGCGCTCGCGCTCCTGGTCGGCGCGCAGCACGTCGTCAAAAGCCGCGCGCACCATATCGGGCGGGCGCACGCCGCTGGGCTGCATGTTGATGGCCACGACTTCCACGCCAAGCTGGTAGCGCTCCAGAATTTCCTGCGTGAGCTTGCGCAGCGCCGGGGCGATGTCCTCGCGGCGGTCGGCCAGGGCCTGGTCCATCGACATCTTGCCCACCACCTCGCGCACGGCCGATTCGGCCGCCTCGGCAATGGCGCCGAGCTGGTTTTGCGTGTTGAAAAGCCACTGCTCGGCGTTGTTGATGCGGTATTGCACCGTGAACAGCACCTCGATGATGTTCTCATCCTGCGTGAGCATGGCGTATTCGTTCAGCCCGGTCTCGGGCAAGGTGCGGCCGCTGCCGATGTCCATGGTCTTGATGCGCATGTCCACCATTTCATGGCGGCCAATGGGCGCGGGCCAGCGCCAATTCAGGCCAGCGCCCACGGTGTTCTGGTATTTGCCAAATAGCGTGACAACGCCGCGATGGCCTTCTTGCACGATGAAAAAGCCCGTGCCCAGCCACAGCGCGGCCAGCAAGATGCCGCCAGTGGCAATGAGCGAACCGGAAATGGCCGGGCGGCGCGGGCCTGTCGGCTGGCCGCCTCGCCCACCTCCGTTGCCATTGCCGCCATTGCCTAGCAGCTTGCCCAGTTTCTGGCTCAAATCGCCCATCAGCTCGCTCAGATCCGGAGGCTCCTGCCCCTTGCCGCCCGTGGGGCGCTGGGGCGTGGGCGGAGGCACAGGCGGGCCGCCTTGGGGACGCGGCGGCGTGGGCGCATCGCCATCGCCAGGGCGGGCCTGGCCTGGTTCATCCTGGCTGCCGCCGGCGGCGGGGCGCTCAGGTTCGCGGCCCCAGCCCGGATCGTTCAAATTGAAAAGCGCGTGCAGTCGCTTGGGTAAGCGCGCCAGCAGGCCCTGGCTGCGTGATGTTGCCGTCATTCACTTCCGTTTCATTGGTTTTTTGTCGATCACAAGGCCTTGCTGCCGGGATCGCGCGAAAGGCGCCGATTGTGCCCAAATCATGGCCCAGTCGGGTATTTCAAGGAGGCTTCGTAGGGACTTCTCCTGCTCAGCCGGCGTCAACCCTGTTCTGGCCCTTGGTCTGCTTCGCGGCGCTCGTTCGCCGCCGGGGCTGTAGCGACTGTTGGCGCAATTACAGGCGCACCGGCGTCAGGGGCTTGCTGCACGCAAGCCGTCATGGGTACGGATGGGGTTTCGGCACCAGTGCTCACCAACCGGTCTTGCATGTGCCGCACACCGCTTTCGCCGCCCTCACCCTCAGCCGTTTGGCCCGCAGGCGCGGCTGTTTCAGCGCGCGGGGCGGTTTCGGGCAAAGCCTGATTGAGGGCGCGCAGCACATCGGTCTGGGTGATGATGCCCATCAGGCGCTGGCGCTCGCCCACCACGGGCAGGTGGTACACGCCGCCCTGGCACAGCAAGCCCAGCAGCTCCATCACCGGCTGATCGCCATGGGCCACGGCGATTGAGGGCGCCATGATGTCGCGCACGCGCTGCGGCGCGGGTGGCGCGGGCGGCTCGGTGGTTTGCGGGGCGCTGCCGCCCAGCGCCTTCCACGATTGGCGCATCCATTGCCGCCAGCGGCTGCCTGCGGCATTTGCTGCAATATTGGCCGAGGCATTTGCTGCACCTGCCACACCGCCCGCGCTGGCTTCGGCTGGGAACTGCAACTGCATCCATTGCGCCAGCCCCACCATGCCCAGCAAATGGCCTTGGGCATCGATCACGGGCAGCTCGCGGTGCTGATGCTGGCGCATGTAGTCCTGAAACGCCTCCAGCGCCATATCGGCCTGCACGCAATGCACCTGGGTGGTCATGATGTCGGCGCAGCGCATTTCGCCAAAGGCGCGTTCATACGCCGCGCCGCTGGCTTGTTGCAGCATTTGCGTCAAGTCGTTGCGGCTGATGGCCAGCAGCTCGTTGTGGCGCGCCAGCACTTGATCGACATCGGTTTGCGTCAGCAGGCGCTTGCCTTCGTCCTGCTCGGCCTTGCTGGCGCTGACCTGGCGATGCGGGTAGCGCCGCCCCGTGGCGTGGTTGTAGAGCATGGCGATGACGATGAGCAGCAGCGCGTTGAAGCCGATGGGAAACACCAGCACGCCGGGCGAGTGGATATGCTGGAGCACCACATACAGCGCCAGCGAGGTGGCGGGCGGGTGCACGGCGCGCAGGTAAATCATGGCGACGATGGCCAGCGGCACGGCCAGGCTGGCGGCCAGCACCGTGGGGCCGATCAGCCACGAGCACACCATGCCCACGGCCGTGCACACCAGGCTGCCCGTAAGCACGGCCCAGGGCTGGGCCATGGGGCTGAAGGGCAGCGCAAATACCAACAGCGCCGACGAGGCCAGTACGGCCCCGTGCCAAAACACCTCCAGCCGGCTTTGCGCCAGCCACTGCGCCGCCAGCGCCACCACCGCAATCGAGAGGGCGCAACCGCCCATGATGCGCGCGCACTCTTGCAGGGCGATGCCCGTGGGCGCGGGGCGCAGGTCAAGCAAAAACTGCCGCAGGCGATCAGGCGAGAGGGAAAGAAAAGACAGGGCCATCTTTTAAATTACAAATCAAAAAGAAAACAAGATTTTTATCTATCATGCCAAAAAATGCAATTTTATTTTCCTTTTGATTTATAATAAAACAGCATCAAGCAACAAGAACGGGCGAAATTGTGCACCTTCTTTACCCCTTTCATCCCCTCTCGGCCGCACCTGCCCGCTCTGGCGCGCGCGGCTTTGAACAGGCCATGAGAGCCTGCGATATAGGGGTACTCCCCTAATACCAAAGTCGTCTGGAGCCCAAACGGCGATACCGCTACATTGCGCGCAGCCGTGCATGGCGCGGCTGCGGTTGCACAGGGCCAGCCCTGGCGGCATGGGCAACCGCTTCTCGTCAATCCATAAAACGGAGACAAAGCCATGAGCACCTCGCCCTCATCGGAGCACATCGTCCAGCGTGTGCAGCAAAACCCCACCTACCAGCGCCTGCGCAGCAAGCGCACCAGCTTTGCCTGGGTGCTGACCATCCTGATGCTGGTGGTTTATTACGGCTACATCGGGCTGATCGCCTTCAACAAAACGGCGCTGGCCAAGCCCATTGGCGATGGCGTGACCACCTGGGGCATTCCCATTGGCCTGGGGGTGATTGTGTTCACCATCGTCATCACGGGCATTTACGTCTATCGCGCCAATACCGAGTTTGATGCCATGACGGCCGAAATCCTGGAGGACTGCACCAAATGACTGCCACCAAACACACCACTTTCGGCCTGCGCGCCCTGCTGGGCGCGGGCCTGGCGCTGCTGGCTGGCAGCGCATTCGCCGCTGGCGGCGATCTGGGCGAGCTGCAAAAACAATCCACCAACTGGACGGCGATCATCATGTTCGGCGTGTTCGTTGCGGGCACGCTGTGGATCACCAAGTGGGCGGCGGCGCGCACCAAGTCGGCGGCCGATTTCTATACCGCAGGCGGCGGCATCACGGGCTTTCAGAATGGCCTGGCGATTGCGGGCGATTACATGTCGGCCGCGTCCTTTCTGGGCATTTCGGCGGCGGTGATGGCCAATGGCTATGACGGGCTGATTTACTCCATCGGCTTTCTGGTGGGCTGGCCGGTCATCACCTTTTTGATGGCCGAGAAGCTGCGCAACCTGGGCAAGTTCACCTTTGCCGATGTGGCGGGCTACCGCTTCCAGCAAGGGCCGATCCGCGCCTTTGCCGCCAGCGGCACGCTGGTGGTGGTGGCGTTTTACCTGATCGCGCAGATGGTGGGCGCGGGCCAGCTCATCAAGCTGCTGTTCGGGCTGGATTACATCTACGCCGTCATCATCGTGGGCGTCTTGATGATGGTCTATGTGCTGTTTGGCGGCATGACGGCCACGACCTGGGTGCAGATCATCAAGGCCTGCCTGCTGCTGGCGGGCGCGAGCTTCATGGCCTTCATGGTGATGCAGGCTTATGGCTTCAGCTTTGAAAACCTGTTCAAGGCTTCGGTCGAAGTCAAAGGCTCGAACTCCATCATGGGGCCGGGCAATTTCATCAAGGATCCGATCTCGGCCATCAGCTTCGGCATGGCGCTGATGTTCGGCACCGCTGGCCTGCCGCACGTGCTGATGCGCTTTTTCACCGTGCCCAACGCCAAGGAGGCGCGCAAGAGCGTGTTCTGGGCCACGACCTGGATTGGCTATTTCTACATCCTGACCTTCATTATCGGCTTTGGCGCCATCGTGCTGGTGAGCACCAATCCGCAATTCCTGGACGCCAAAGGCGGCCTGGTCGGCGGCAGCAACATGGCGGCCGTGCACCTGGCCAGCGCGGTGGGCGGCAACGTGTTCCTGGGCTTTATCTCGGCCGTGGCCTTTGCCACCATCCTGGCCGTGGTGGCGGGGCTGACGCTCTCGGGCGCATCGGCGGTGTCGCACGATTTGTATGCCACCGTGTTCAAGCAGGGCAAGGCCGACAGCGCGGCGGAACTCAAAGTCTCGCGCATCACCACCCTGGTGCTGGGCGTGGTGGCGGTGCTGCTGGGCATCGTGTTCGAAAAGCAAAACATCGCCTTCATGGTTTCGCTGGCCTTTGCGGTGGCGGCCTCGGCCAACTTCCCGGTGCTGTTTCTCTCCATCCTGTGGAAGGACATGACCACGCGCGGCGCGGTGATTGGCGGCTTTCTGGGGCTGATCTCCTCGGTGGTGCTGACGGTGCTCTCCCCCTCGGTGTGGGAGGCCGTGCTGGGCAACGCCAAAGGCTCGGCGCCCTTCCCCTATGCTTCGCCCGCGCTGTTCTCGATGACGCTGGCCTTCATCGGCATCTGGCTGTTCTCCATCCTGGACAAGAGCGCCAACGCCGAACGCGAGCGCGCTGCCTTCGCTGCACAATTGGTGCGTTCGGAAACCGGCCTGGGCGCCGCCAAGGCATCCTCGCACTGATGGCCCACTTTGCGCCCGGTGGTTCTACAGGCCGCCGGGCCGCTGCGTTTTTTTGTTTCACGCCTGTTCAACGATTGAAAGAGGTATCCCCATGAGTCAACAAGACCTGTACCCCGTCAACCCCGCCCTGGCGGGCCCGAACACCATCACGGCCGAGAAGTACCAGCAGATGTATGACGAATCCGTCAACGACCCTGCGGCTTTCTGGGGCAAGATGGCCAAGCGCCTGACTTGGTTCAAGGAACCCACCGTCATCAAGGACACCAGCTTCGACCCCAACCACTTCCACACCCGCTGGTTTGCCGATGGCGAGCTCAACGTCAGCGTCAACTGCCTCGATCGCCACTTGGCCGAGCGCGGCGACAAGACCGCCATCATCTGGGAACCCGACAGCCCCGACGCCCCGGCCGAGAAAGTCACCTACCGCCAGCTCTATGAGCGCGTGTGCAAGCTGGGCAATGCGCTGCGCAAGCTGGGCGTGCAAAAGGGCGACCGCGTCACCATCTACCTGCCCATGGTGCCCGATGCCGCCGTGGCCCTGCTGGCCTGCGCGCGCATTGGCGCCATCCACAACGTGGTGTTCGGCGGCTTCTCGCCCGGCTCCGTGGCCGACCGCGTGCGCGACAGCAGCGCCAAAGTCGTCATCACCGCCGACGAGGGCCTGCGCGCCGGGCGCAAGGTGCCGCTCAAGGCCAACGTGGATGCGGCCTTGCAGCAAGAAGGCACGGACACGGTGGAAAAAGTCATCGTGCTCCAGCACACCGGCGGCGACGTGGCCATGCAGGCCGGGCGCGACCTCTGGCTACACGAGATCACCGCCAGCGAGAGCGCCGAGTGCGAACCCGAGCGCATGAACGCCGAAGACCCGCTATTCATCCTCTACACCTCCGGCTCCACCGGCAAGCCCAAGGGCGTGGTGCACTCCACCGGCGGCTACCTGGTGCACGCCAGCCTCAGCCACGAGGCCGTGTTCGATTTGCGCGAGGACGATATCTACTGGTGCACCGCCGACGTGGGCTGGGTCACCGGCCACAGCTACATCGTCTATGGCCCGCTGGCCAACGGCGCCACCTCGCTGATTTTCGAGGGCGTGCCCAGCTACCCCGATGGCTCGCGCTTCTGGCAAGTGGTGGACAAGCACCAGGTCAGCATCTTCTACACCGCGCCCACGGCCATCCGCGCCCTGATGCGCGACGGCGATGAGCTGGTGAAGAAAACCTCGCGCCAAAGCCTGCGCCTGCTGGGCTCCGTGGGCGAACCCATCAACCCCGAAGCCTGGCGCTGGTACCACGACGTGGTCGGCAATGGCAAGCTGCCCATCGTCGATACCTGGTGGCAGACCGAAACCGGCGGCTTCATGATCGCGCCGCTGCCCGGCGCCACCGCCCTCAAGCCCGGCTCGGCCACCAAGCCCTTCTTTGGCGTGCAGCCCGCGCTCGTGGATGCCGAAGGCCAGTTCATCGAAGGCGAGGGCGAGGGCAACCTGGTCATCCTCGACTCCTGGCCCGGCCAGGCGCGCACCGTGTTTGGCGACCACCAACGCTTCATCGACACCTACTTCAAAGCCTACCCCGGCATGTACTTCACCGGCGACGGCTGCCGCCGCGACGCCGATGGCTACTACTGGATCACCGGCCGGGTGGATGACGTCATCAACGTCAGCGGCCACCGCATCGGCACCGCCGAGCTGGAAAGCGCCCTGGTGCTGCACGACAAGGTGGCCGAAGCCGCCGCCGTGGGCTATCCGCACGACCTCAAGGGCCAGGGCATTTACGTGTACGTCACCCTGGTGGCGGGCGTGGAAGGCACGGATGAGCTGAAAAAAGAACTCGTCGCCCACGTGCGCAAGGTCATCGGCCCCATTGCCACGCCCGACCACCTGCAATGGGCGCCGGCCCTGCCCAAGACGCGCTCGGGCAAGATCATGCGCCGCATCCTGCGCAAGATCGCCGAAAACGCGCCCGAGCAACTGGGCGACACCAGCACGCTGGCCGATCCTTCGGTGGTCGATTCCCTGGTCAGCCAGCGTTTGAACACCTGAGGCCCGGCGCCCATGCCTGGGCCATCAGGCTGAATCCCCCTCACGCAACCTGCCCTGCGCCCTGGCGCAGGGCAGGTTTTTTGATGCCCAGAGCTTGGCCCGCGGCATCAAAACAAACAGGCAAAACACCAATAAATACACATCAAAGAAAAATCAAATTATTATCCACCAAGCCAAAATAACATTGTTTTGTTTCCTTTGATTTGTAAATATAAAACCATTCCGGAAACCTCCCGTTCACTGCGCGCGCCACAGGGGCCGCAGCGCCGATGGAATAATGCGCGCTTTTTGCCCGGCGCGCGGTGGCTGCGCCGGGGGCGAACTCCACCCTCACAATGGCTTTATTGTTCCCTTCCCTGCCCGACTCCCACCCCGCCAGGGCGCACTTGGCGCGGCCCTTCCCGATACAGCGCCCCGCTGCACTCATGCTGCTGGCGCTGCTGGCTTTGGCGCTATGGCCCGGCCAGGCCCAGGCCGCCAGTCTCAATGGCGCGGAGCTGGCGCTGTGGTGGGGCGTGCCGTTTGCGGGGATTTTGCTTTCCATCGCCTTGATGCCGCTGCTGGCCGCCCAAGCCTGGCACCACCATTACGGCAAGATCACGGCGGCCTGGGCGCTGGCGTTTCTGGTGCCGTTTGCACTGACGTTTGGCTGGCATGCGGCAGCCGTTGGCGTGGTGCATGCCTTGCTGGCCGAATACATCCCCTTCGTGCTGCTGCTGGTGGCGCTGTTCACGGTTTCGGGCGGGATTTTCCTGCGCGGCAACTTGCGCGGCACGCCTGCGCTGAATACCGCCATGCTGGCGCTGGGCGCGCTGCTGGCGAGCGTGATGGGCACGACGGGCGCCTCCATGCTGCTGATTCGCCCGCTGCTGCGCGCCAACGACGATCGCGCCCACCGCGCCCATGTGGTGGTGTTTTTCATCTTTCTGGTCTCCAACATCGGCGGCGCGCTGACGCCGCTGGGCGATCCGCCGCTGTTTCTGGGCTTTCTCAAAGGCGTGTCGTTTTTCTGGACGCTGGAGCATTTGTGGTCGCAAACACTGCTGCTCAGCGCCGCGCTGCTGGCGGTGTTTTACGCGCTCGATAGCTGGTTCTACCGCAACGAGGGCCGCAGCCGCTTCGACCCCACGCCCACCGATGCCGAAAGCCTGCGCATCGAAGGCGGCTGGAACTTCCTGCTGCTGGGCGGCGTGGTGGCGCTGGTGCTGATGAGCGGGCTTTACAAGCCCGGCATTGCCTGGAATGTGATGGGCACCGAGGTGCCGCTGCAAAGCGTGCTGCGCGATGCCGGCTTTGTCGCCATCAGCCTGCTGTCGCTGTGGCTGACGCCGCGCGCCATCCACCAGGCCAACCAGTTCAACTGGGAGCCGATTCTGGAGGTCGCCAAGCTGTTTGCAGGCATTTTCATCACCATCATCCCCGTCATCGCCATGTTGCAGGCGGGCGTGCTGGGGCCGTTTTCGGTGGTCATCAACGCCGTCACGGATAGCAGCGGTCAGCCCATTGCAGGCATGTATTTCTGGGCCACGGGCCTGCTCAGCGGCTTTCTGGATAACGCGCCGACGTATCTGGTGTTTTTCAACACCGCAGGCGGCGATGCCGCTGCGCTGATGGGGCCGCAGGCAGCTACGCTGGGGGCCATCTCCGCCGGCGCGGTGTTCATGGGCGCGCTCAGCTACATCGGCAACGCACCCAATCTGATGGTCAAGGCCATTGCCGAAAACCAGGGCGTGCCCATGCCCAGCTTTTTCGGCTACATGGCCTGGTCGTTCGGCTTTCTGGCGCCACTGCTGTTGCTGGTCACGCTCATTTGGCACCGCTGAGCACTTGCAACACACCAAAAAACCAATCAAAGGAAATGAAATCACCCAATTTCGGCAATTCAATCAATGATTTGATTTTCCTTTGATTTATAATTTACAGGAGATGCCTTCCATGCCAGCCAGCCCCGACCTTTCCTGGCTCAGCCAGCGTTCCCATCGCCCCATTCGGGTCTTGATGGTGTGCATGGGCAACATCTGCCGCAGCCCCACGGCGCATGGCGTGCTGCAAGCCCTGATTGAGCGCGCGGGCCTGCGCGGGCAGATTGAAGTGGACTCGGCCGGAACGCACGATTACCACGTGGGCGAGCCGCCCGATGGCCGCGCCCAGCGCCACGCCGCCCTGCGCGGCTACGACCTCAGCGCCCAGCGCGCGCGGCATTTGCAGGCGCAGGATTTCGAGCGATTCGATGTGGTGCTGGTCATGGATGCGGCCAATGAACAAGCCGCCGCCGCGCTGTGCCCGCCAGAGCTGCGCCAGCGGCTGCACCGCCTGACCGATTTCGCCACCCGGCACCGCGCGGGCGAAGTGCCCGATCCGTACTACGGCGGCGCCACGGGGTTTGAATACGTGCTGGATTTGGCCGAGGATGCCTGCGAAGGCTTGCTCACGCGCCTGCAACCCTATCTGCCCTCTGCGCGCGGCTGAGCGGCTGACTTGCGCTGGCAGTGTGCCCAAAGGCCGCAAAAAAACCCGGCGCTCGCAAATGCAAACGCCAGGCCAAGCGCCTGTTCAAAGGCAACGCGCCGGAGGCGGCAGCGCCCCCCCGGCACGTGTCGGATCAGTGCGCCATCAGTGGTCGTGATCGTGCTTGGACTCGAAAGTCAGCGAGGAAAACAAGTTCACCGTATCGGCCTGGCTCTTGTCGGTATGCGCCACGCTATGCTCAACAGCCAACGCATTGAAGCCTTCGCGCGCCACCTTCAGCTCGGCGCGGCCTTCGGCATCAGTGGTGACTTCGGCTGCATCGTGATCGAAGAAGTCGGTGCTGACCTTGGCGCCGGCCAGCGGCTTGCCTTCGTAGAGCACCTGCACGGCCAGCTTGTCGCCCTCCTCCAGCTTGGCAGGGTTGACGGCGGGCACGATCTCCAGCGCATAGCCCAGGGGCTTGACCGGCTCGCGCGCGTTCTGGTAGCTGACCGAGTACATCACCCCCAGCACGGCTTTTTCCACCTTGGCCGGATCGGCGGCGGCGCTGCGCGGCTGGTTGTGCCACTTGCCATCCTGGCCCTTGTGCCAGAAGCCGCTGCGCAGCGTATAGCCCAGCACACCAGGCTTGTCGGCCTCCAGCGTGGCGTAACGTTTGCCTTGTGGCACGACCTTGGCTGCTACCGCATTGCCATTCTTGAGCGCGCGGACATCGGCCACCTTGGCCGGATCGTAGGCATCGGTGTCCGTCGGCTCGTGGCCGTACATCACGGTACTTTCCCCGTGGATGTGGGCCAGCCAGGTGCCATGCGCATGCGCAGCGCCGGCCAGCAAGCCCGCCCCAGCCAGTGCCAATGCCAAAGGAAGGCGGCGCAACGGGAAATGAATCATGCAAAAACTCCTTTTCTTCAGTGAACAACGACAGATGAGAATCACTTTCATCCATAATAATGCCTGAAAAATTCCATCGCTCCGCGCTCCTGCGGACTTTTTTGATTGCATTGAGGACGCCCACACCATGCTCACATCTTTCCGCTCAGGGCCGCTGCGCCCACTGGCCTGGGGCCTTTCGCTGGCCTTGCTGCTGGGCGCTGCGCCGGCGCTGGCCCACGCGCCGCGCCTGAAGTGCCAGCCCGATGGCAGCACGCACGTGCAGTGCGAGGGCGGCTTCTCCGACGGCAGCGATGCCAAGGGCGTGGAAATCTCCGTGCTCTCCTACGAGGACAAGCCGCTGTGGAAAGGCGCGCTGGACGCCCAATCGCGCGTGCGTTTCGAGCGCCCCAAGCAGGATTTCTACGTGCGTTTTGAAGGCGGCGAAGGCCATACGCTGGAAGTCGATCAGGATGACATCCGCTGAAGCCTGCGCGGCGCTGCCCGGCGGCTGCGTGCAGCAGGTGCCGCCGGCCAATGCGCGCCGCGAGGCGCGCTGGGTGCTGGCCACCGCCGCCCTGGTGGTGGCGTGCAGCGCCCTGGTGGTGCTGTGGCACCACCGGCACGGCCCCGGCCACACGCCTTTGCAGGCCCATCGGGTGGATCTGGCGCTGGATCTCTCCGCCGCCGAGCAGGGCGCTTACACCGATTTGCAGGCTGTGCTCGATGAATGGCTGGCCGCAGGCGCTGCGCTGCCCCCGCCCGAGCCCGCGCATTGGGCGGGTGAAGGCTGGGCGCCCTTTGCCAATGATTTGACGGCCCAGCAGCGCGGCCTGCGCGAATGGGCGCTGCTGCACAGCCAGGGCCGCTATGCCTATC
>JAUMYU010000046.1:0-561 GCA_030528485.1 Comamonadaceae bacterium | reverse complement strand
TGCCAACACTGCCAACACTGCCAGTGCAGCCAGCGCCGCCAGCGCCGCCGGTGCCGCCCACGCGGCGGCGCGCGCCTGGCTTTGGCGCCTGCCCCCAGCCGGGGCCGAGGCCGGGGCCAACGTGGTCGATGTGTGGCTGCTGCCCATGCCCGCCCACCCTTCGCCTGCCGCGCTCAGACCCGCCGGGCTGGACGATGCCAGCCTGATCGAGCAAGGCTGGCGGCAGGTGGCCGCGCACCTGCATGCGCATTTGCATGGGCAGCCCCAGCCCGCGCCGTCTGGCGCGCGCAGGTATTGAGGCGCGCCCTGGCGCTGGCGGCATGACGCGGCGCTTTCCCTTTTCTGTTGCTCTTTTTCCGACACGGGCATGAACGCTTTGCCACCCCACTCCACCCCCCGCGCGCCGCAGGCAGGCGCGCCTGCCATCACCCGCCGCCGCGCCGCCGCCAGCCTGGCCGCGCTGGCCGCCAGCGCCTGCCTGCCGGCGCGCGCGGTCGGCGCAGACCAGCCCATGCGCGTGGGCATCACGCTGCACCCGTATTTCAGCTTCGTCAGCCACAT
>JAUMYU010000045.1:12756-22154 GCA_030528485.1 Comamonadaceae bacterium | reverse complement strand
GATCACACGGTTTTGGGGCCAGCGCGGGGGAGCGCAAAGTGCATAACACGCTCTAACGGGCGGCATGCGGTTGTGGTCGGCGTGGAACTGTAGGCGCTCGCAAAGGGCCTCCATCAATCCCGCCCAACCCGGCCCGTAGTTGAGGGATGCATGTTCAAGGATGGCCGGATAGCGGGCGCGCAGCTCGGCTCGGTGCGTGGTCATTTGCTGAAGTCCTCGACGTTCACGCCATGCTTGCGGGCAATCTTCCAGCGTGTTTCAGCCCGCCAGCCTGGGCCTTTGCTTCCACTTCATCGGCGGATAGCAGCTCACCAGCGTTGGCCGCGTCGATGCCGATCTGCACTTGCTCGCGCAACCATGCGTCATGCGCTGCCGCGTCCCGCTGGCTCTGCACGAACTGCCACATGAAGTCGCGCAGGAGCTGCGCGCCGGTGCGATCACGGGCCTTGGCGGCGCGCGCAAAGTCGTTTTTCAGGGACTCATCGACCCGGAATGTCCAAGTGGCTTCGCTCATGTCGGGGCGTTGATGTGTTACGTGATACATACAAGGTAGCACGTTGAGGGTGCCTGCCGAACCACCAGCGGCCAGTGTGGCGATGGTGCCTGTGCAAGGTATTGAATGCGCTCTATGCGATTTTCTCCACCCGCACTGGCAGGCCCTGGCGCACGACGGCGCCGGAGACCCAATCGATCCAGACGTTGTCCTGCGCCGGGCGGGTGGGGTCGGCAAAACCCAGGCGGTTGAGGTTCACGCCCCGGCCATGCTGCGGGTTGTGCGCCGTGGGCTTGCCATCGACCAGGTGCGCCACTGTGCCCAGTTGGGTGTGGCCGTAGCCGTACTCGATGGCGATGGCGCCTTTGGCGATGCCGCCGCGCACCAGCGCCACGCCTTGCAGCGAGCCGCCGGGGGTGGTGACGCGGATGCGGTCGCCATTGGCAATGCCCAGGGCCTGCGCGTCCTCGCGGTTGATGGAGATGGGGTTGTGCGGGTGCACCTGGCGCAGGCGCGAGGCGGCGATGGACATGGAGCTCATCAGGTTGGATTTGTAGGAGCTCATGGTCAGCGGCCAGTCCTTTTCCGGGTAGTGCTCGCGCATGGCGCTGCCGTCGGCAAAGCGGGTCGGGTACCAGGTGGGGCAGCCGCTGTAGCGTTCGCCGGTCATGGAGTGGCGCATCTTGGCCAGCGGCTCGTGCCAGATTTGCACGGGCTTGGGGTAGGCGGCCTTGATGTGCTCGCCCTTCCAGGCCGCGTCGATGCTGTCAAAGCGCCCGCCACGGCTCATGACCATGGCCACGCGGCGCACTTCCTCGGGCGCGAGGCTTTGCTCCAGAGCGGGCATCCAGCGCGTCAGGCCGGTGATGGCGATGTCGTCGTCGCTGGCCTCGGGCACGGGCTTGCCGGCCTGGTAGGCGATGTTGCCCATGCCGCGCAGGAAGAACTGCTCGGGCGTGTCCAGATCCAGCGGCTGGCCGTCCTTGGTGGACATGCCGTTTTTGCCAAAGCCGGGCAGGCCAAGCTTTTTCGCCACGGCAAAGAGGAAGGTTTCGCAGTTGATGGGGCGGCCTTCGGCGGTTTTGGCGGTGGCAGGCTCGACCACCGGCCAGCGCACGGTGGAGGTTTTGGCGATCACGTCGGCCCAGGGCGCGCCGATGCCCCAGCTTTCGTAGGTGACGGTGTCGGGCACGATGTAGTCGGCCAGCGCAGTGGTTTCGTTGATGAAGGGGTCGATGGAGATGAACAGCGGCAGTTTCTTGGTGTCCTTGACGCCTTCGACCAGGGCTTGCTCGAAGCCGCAGATCGCGTACACCGGGTTGCTCATGTGGTTGATCCAGGCCTTGATGCCGTAGGGGTAGCCCATCAGGCCGGCGGCCAGCATTTCGCTGCTCATGGGGCCGGGCGCGGGATACCAGGGAGCCTTGGCCGGATAGGGGTTTTCGCCCGCTTCTTTCTTGCGCTTGAATTCGCTGGTTTTCTCGTACGGAAAGCGCGTGCGCGAGAGGGTCACGCCCTTGGCGGCGACCATGCCGTCGAACTTGGCGAAGTTGTAGCGCGGGCCGGGGCCGAAGGGGCCAAACGGGCCGGCATCGAGCACCCAGCCGCCTTTGACGTTGAGGTTGCCGATCAGGTTGTTGAGCATGGCAATGGCGTAGGCGGTGTAAAAGCCCGCGCCGCTCATGGTGCCGCCGTGGGAGTTGGCGACGGCGCGCTTGCCGTGGCTGGTGAATTCGTGCGCGAGTTTTTCGATCTCCTGCACGGGCACGCCGCAGAGGCCGGAATACTCCTGCAAGGTTTTGCGCCGGGCCTGCTCGCGCAGTTTGGACAGCGAGCTGCACACGGCCACAGGCACGGGCGGCAGGGGCGCGGCAGCAGCCTGTGTTGCGGCGGGTGCGGCAGCCTGCCCCTCGGCGGCAGGGGCTGGCGCAGGAGTAGGCGGCAGGATTTCCACCATGCGCTCGACGAACAGCTCGGCAGCTTGGGCCACGGTGTGCGGCGCCAGCGTGCCATCGGCCAGTTGCACGACGTACACGTCCTCGGCCGGGGTTTTCTCGTCCTTGGCCTCGGGCATGGGCCAGCCCATGTCGGCGCCGCGCAGGAACTGGCCGTAACGCGGGTGCTTGGCATCGTTGATGAGCAAGTGCGTGGCATTGCTCCACGAGGCTTCGCCCGCCGCAGTCATGGCCGCTGGGCCGGGCTGGGCGAGGAATTTCGCGTCGTAGCGCGCGTTGTCGATGATCCAGCGGATCAGGCCCATGGCAAAGGCCAGATCGGTGGCGGGCTTGATGGGCAGCCAGCGGTTGTTGTCGCCTGCGGCGTGGCTCGATGAGGTGGGCAGCAGCGGCGAGACGACCACGTACTGGTAAGTCTTCTCATCGCGCGAGCGCGCCTCGGCCAGCTCGCGGCCCATGCGCTGGAAGGGGTTGCCCGCCTGCGCGGGCGCGGTGCCCAGAAACAGGCCAAAGCGCGAGTTTTTCCAATCGGGCTTGCCGTGCTTCATGGCCGGGATGTCGCCCAGCGCCGCGGCCGTGCCCACGCGGTAGGACTGGCCGCAGTACGCGCCGTGGTTGGCCAGGTTGTTGGTGCCAAATGATTGCTTGGCAAAGCGGTTGATGAGCGGGCGGCGGCCCTCGTTGGAGGCGTCAGTGAACAAAAGCTGGTTGGCCTTGGGGCCGTATTCGGGGTTGTCGGGGTCGATGGGCGTTTGCACATCGCGGATGGCGCGCAAGCCCTCCACATGGCCTTCGCCGAACAGGTCGCCGCCTTCGCAGACTTCTTCAATCAGTTGCTCAAAGGAAATCGTCTGCCACTTGCCCGAGCCGCGTGGGCCCACGCGCTTGAGCGGCGCGAGCACGCGGTGGGGGGCGCTTTGGTGCTCGAACATGGCCGAGCCGCGCGCGCAGGAGGTGGCGCGCCCCTCCAGGCCGTTGTCGCCGCCGAGCATGGCGTACACCTCGCGCACGGGCGTTTCCATCGGCGCGTGGCGGGTGGTGGCCAGCGGGTGGTAGGGGTTGCCGGCCACGCGCAGGATTTGGTTGCGCTCCGTATCCACGCGCACGCGGATGCCGCACTGCGTCCAGCAGCCCAGGCAGCTCGAGGGGCTGACGACTTGGCCGGGCTGGGTGTCCAGCAGGCCGGTGGTGGGGTTGATGCGGAACTCGGGCAGCAGCGAATTGCCGCGCGTGGCATTGGCCGTGGGCGCGCCCGAGGTACCGGTCAGCAGGCCCTTGGCGCCCTTGACCAGGGTTTCGCCATAGCCTGCGGCAAAGGCCGCCGCGCCGCCTGCGACCAGGCCGCCGCGCAGCAGGTTGCGGCGCGTGGCATTGGGCAGGGCCGATGGCGCAGGGCTGGCCGCCGGGGCCGCATGGGCGGGGGGTACAGGGGCGATAGGGTGTTGGGGTTTGTCTGTCATGGGGATCGTCCTCTTGTTCTCGGGCGTCTGGTTCATTTTTCCAATTACAAATCAAAGGAAATTGAATTTATTACCAATCATGCCAAAACAAGGTTGTTTTATTTCCTTTTGATTTGTAATTTTTTGAATGTCAAGGCATGGTAGCTGTCAAGGCAGAGCGGCCATCGCGCTGCGGCCACAGCTCCAGCGCCCATAGCGCCAGCGTCAGCACCGCAATGCACAAGCCGAACACGCCCAGGATGCCCATCAGCCCATCACCGCCCAGGGGCATGTGATAGACGTACAGCCCCGCGCCGTATTTGGGCACGCCCTGCACGCCCATGAACAAGGCCCAGCGAAAGCCCCAGGCCGCCGCACATACCGCCGTGCCCAGCAGCACGATCATGGGGGTGGAGTGCAGCCACCAGGCCGGGCGCAGCCACAGCAGCATGACCAGCGCGCCCAGGATGACGGAGAGCCACAGGCTGATGCGCCAGATGGGAAAGTGCGTATAGAGCTGCTGCGCAGCCAAAAAGGAGGGCATTTGCCACACGTAGCCGCTGGCGGCCCAGGCGCAGGCCACCGCCAGCAGGGCCACGCTCAGGGCCAGGCCCAGCTTGCCCAGCCAGGCGCGCACGGCCACGTCCCGCCCCGACTCCATCCACAGCGTCAGCCCCAGCATGCAGCCCACGGCGGCCAGCCAGGCCGTCAGCGTCAAATTCAGCGGCACCCAGGGGTTGTTCCACAAGGGGCGCGAGCGCACGATGGCCACTTCCGCGCCGGTGTAAACGGCAATGGTGATGGCCGACACCACCAAAGCCAGCGAAAGCGTGCGCATCCAACGCTGCCAGCCCAGCCACCAGGCGGCGCACAACGCCAGCGAGAGGATGACGAACACGGGCAGCAGCAACGCGCCCAGCGACATCCACGACCACGGCGTCAGATACGCATAAAAGTGCCAAAAGCGCGCGGGCTGGTGCAAATCGGCCAGCAGGGCCACCGGGGCGCTGATGGCCGTGACCGCCAGCAGCACCATCGCCAGCGGCAAGGCTTTGGCCGCCGGGCGCCGCTCGTGCGCCCACACGCCCCACGCTGCCAGCATGGCCGCGCCGGTGGCCATGCCGATGAGGAAGAAGTACTGCACGGCCCAGGGCAGCCAGGCCGCTTCGTAATAGGGGGTCAACAACTCGATGATGTCCATGACGCTTCTCCTTGCCTGTTCATGTGTGCTCTGGATCGGGTGGCGCGCTCAATGCTCGGCAATCAGGCGCACGCTGGCTTGCCCATCGACGCCGTTGACGAACTCATCGGGCAGGCCGATGTAGAACACCCGGGGGGCGGTGTTCATGCCGGGCTTGAGGACTTTGATCTCCTCCCTGGACTCGGCCATGCGGCGGTTGATCTCGCTGTTCGGGTCCATCAAATCGCCCATCACGCGCGCGCCGCCCACGCAGCTCTCCACGCAGGCGGGCAGCAAGCCCGCCTCCAGCCGGTGCTCGCAGAAGGTGCATTTGTCCGCCGTTTGCGTCTCGTGGTTGATGAAGCGCGCGTCGTAGGGGCAGGCCTGCACGCAATAGCCGCAGCCCACGCAACGGGTGTTGTCCACCAGCACCACGCCGTCCTCGCGCTGAAACGTCGCCTGCACGGGGCAGACCGGCACGCAGGGCGGGTTGTCGCAGTGGTTGCACAGGCGCGGCAGGCTCACCATTGCCGGGGCCGTGCCATCGTTGCGGTCGATCTCGTACTGCAACACCGTGGTGCGGAACTGCCCAATGGGCGGCTGGTTCTCGGCCGAACAACTGACCGTGCAAGCCTGGCAGCCGATGCACTTGCGCATGTCGATCAGCATGCCAAAACGCTTGCCTTGCATGCCGGGGCGGCGCGGCGGCTGGTCGTTGATGCCAGCGCGCGCGGGCAGGATGGGGATCACCGTGGCCGTGGCGCTCAGGCCCAGCAGGCCCTTGAGAAAGCCGCGCTTGCCGCCCGGCGCAGGCGCAGCGGCTGGCTTGGCACAGCCCTCGCTCTCGGGGGCGTTACCACAGCGACGGAAAGGGTTGGGGATGTAGCGCATAGGGGGCTTCTCTGTTTCTTTTTGCTTTGTACGCATCGCCCTGCAAGGACGACACACGAAGCGTAGAGAGCCGCTCGCCCGTTGAAAATCAGAACATCGGCAGTCGGAATAGATGAAATTACCTATTGGCTTAGAGCGTGTGATGCACTTTGCGCTACAGCACCGCGCGCAGCTCGTGCGCCGCCTCTTGCAACAGCGGCAAATACACGCGCTGCAACTGCGCGGCGCTATCGCCCGCGGTGCGCACCACCACATTGAGCGCGGCATGGGTGCGGCCTTGCATATCCAGCAGCGGCACAGCCAGGGCGCACACGCCGCATTCGTGCTGTTCGCTGGCCAAGGCGTAGCCCTGGCTGCGCGCCTGGGCGATGGCGGCATGCAGCGCGTCCGCCCGGGTGTGGGTGTTGGCCGTCAACCGCGCCAGCCCGGCGGGCAATAGCGCCTGCTGCGCCAGCCAGGCATGCAGCTCGCCCTGCGGCAAGGCGGCCAGCAGCACCTGCCCGGTGGAAGTGGCATGCAGCGGCAGGCGCGCGCCCAAATGCAGGCCGTGCGGCAGCATGGGGCCAACGCGCTCCAGCGGCCCGCTGCGCGCGACGATGACGCCCTCGTGCTGGTCGCGCACCACCACGGAATGGGCCGCCTGCGAGCGCAGGCCAAGCCGGTTGAGCACCGGCTGCACCAGCCTAGGCAGCCGCGCCGACGCCAGATAGCTGCCGGAAAAGCGCAGCACTTTGGGCGCCAGCCAAAAGGCTCCGCTGCCATCGGTTTCCAGATAGCCCAGCGCAGCCAGGGTCAACAAATGCCGACGTGCGGCGGCGCGGGTCAGGCCCGCACGCTCGGCTGCCTGGGTGGCGTTGAGGCGTTGGCGCTGGGTGTCGAAGCTCTCCAGAATCGCCAGGCCGCGCGCCAGGGCGTCGATGAAATCCTGTGTTTTGACAACCGGCTCCTGGCTCATGCCGCCTCCCTTGCCAAGGGGGTGTTTTGCGCGCTGTGCGCACAGCCTGCGCGCATAGCGCGCAACGACCGCCGCCGCCCGTGGAACCTGGCGCTGCTGCGCCCTAAGCTGGACTTTTCACTGTTCACAACACACCAGGAGACTTTCCCATGCGCACCCAGGTTGCCATCATTGGAGCAGGCCCCTCCGGCCTGCTGCTCGGCCAATTGCTGCACAAGGCAGGCATCGACAACATCATCGTGGAGCGGCAAAGCGCCGAATACGTGCTGGGCCGCATCCGCGCCGGGATTCTGGAGCAGGTGACCATCGATTTGATGGACGAGGCCGGCGTGGGCCAGCGCATGCACGCCGAAGGGCTGCCGCACACGGGCATCGAATTGCTGTTTGACGGCCAGCGCCACCGCATCGATTTGCAGGCGCTCACCGGCGGCAAAAAGGTGATGGTTTATGGCCAGACCGAACTCACCCGCGATTTGATGGACGCCCGCCAGGCGCTGGGCCTGCCCACGGTGTACTCGGCTGCCGACGTGGCCGTGCACGACTTCGACGGCGAGCGCCCGCGCGTGAGCTTCCAGCGCGATGGCCGCAGCGAAACCATCGAGTGCGACTTCATCGCCGGTTGCGACGGTTTTCACGGCGTGTGCCGCGCCAGCGTGCCCAGCGGGGCCATCACCGAGTATGAAAAGGTCTATCCCTTTGGCTGGCTGGGCCTGCTGGCGGACACGCCGCCGGTTTCCGAGGAGCTGATTTACGCCAACACACCGCGCGGCTTTGCCCTGTGCTCGCAGCGCAGCCTCTCGCGCAGCCGCTATTACCTGCAAGTGCCGCTGACCGACAAGGTGGAGGACTGGAGCGACGAAGCCTTCTGGAACGAGCTGCGCCTGCGCCTGGACGAAACCGCGCGCGAGCGGCTGGTGACCGGCCCCTCGCTGGAGAAAAGCATTGCCCCGCTGCGCAGCTTCGTGGCCGAGCCGCTGCGCTTCGGGCGGCTGTTCCTCGCGGGCGACGCCGGGCACATCGTGCCGCCCACGGGGGCCAAGGGGTTGAATCTGGCGGCTTCGGACGTGCATTACCTCTCCACAGCGTTGATCGAGTTCTATCAGGAGCGCAGCCATGCGGGCATCGACCACTACTCCCGCCGCAGCCTGGCGCGCATCTGGAAGGCCGAGCGATTCTCCTGGTGGTTCACCAATTTGATGCACCGCTTCCCCGCCGAAGGCGGCTTTGGCCAGCGCGTGCAAGAGGCGGAGCTGGATTACCTGATCCACTCCCAGGCCGCATCGACCGCCCTGGCCGAAAACTACGTGGGCCTGCCGATGGCTTGACCATCGGCCACCGCATCAGGCGGCGGGCGCAATGCCTGCCGCTTCGATCACCTTGCGCCAGCGCAAGGTATCGCTCTCCAGCAGTTGCGCCAGAGCCTCGGTCGTGCTGGCCGCCGGGCGCACCCCCAGGCCGGTGAGTTGCTGCTGCACCTCGGCCTGTGCCAGCGCGTGATGCACGGCGGCATTGAGCCGCTGCACGACGGCGGGCGGCGTGCGCCGGGGCACGGCCAAACCGTTCCAGGAGCTGACCACGCAATCGGCCAGCCCCGCCTCTGCGACCGTGGGCGTATCGGGCAACAGCGGATGGCGCGCGGCCGCCGTCACAGCCAGCGCGCGAATGCTGCCAGCCGCCACATGCGCCAGCAGCGGGCTGAGGATGTCCACCGCCGCGTCGATCTGGCCGCTGCGCAAGGCCGTGACGACTTCTGGCGAGCTTTTGTAGGGCACGACCAAAGCATCCACACCGGCCTGGGCCTTGAGCATTTGCGCCGTCAAATTTTGCGTTGAACCCACGGCAATCGTGCCGATGCTGAGCTTGCCGGGCTGCTCCCTGGCAAAGCGCAGCATCCCGGCCAAATCGCGCCAGGGGGCATCCTGGCGCACGCACACGGCCAGGTCGAAATGCCCCAGCGTGCTCACCGCCTGCAAATCGCGCCGCGCATCGAACGGCTGTTTGGGGAACAAGGTGGCGCTGATGGCGGTGGCGTTGCTGACGAGCAGCAGCGTGTGCCCGTCGGGCTGGGCGCGCACCGCCGCACTGGTGGCGGTGATGCCGCCTGCGCCGGGGCGGTTGTCGATTACCAGCGGCTGGCCCAGGTCGGCCTCCATCGCCCGCGCGACGGTGCGCGCCGTCACATCGGCCACGCCGCCCGCGCCAAAGGGCACGATCAGGCTCAAGGGCTTGTGCGGCCAGGCTGCACGCCCTTGCCCTGCTGGGGCGGTTTGCGCGAGCGCGCCCGGCCAGGGGGCGCACAGGCATGCAGACGCGCCGGCCAGCAGCAGCGCACGCCGGTTCAGGGGCCGGGGATTGCCCTGCGCGAATTGCAGCGCCGATGGCGGGGGGCGGTCTTTGGTAGGGCAAACAGGGGACATGGCTACAGCCTCAAGACAAACAGCGACAGCGCCGGGAACGCCACCAGAATCACCACGCGCACCAGATC
>JAUMYU010000045.1:0-12746 GCA_030528485.1 Comamonadaceae bacterium | reverse complement strand
GATGACAAAAGGGATGACCCCCCGGTAGGCCTGGCCGATGGTGATGTCCTCCGACATGGACTGGATGACAAACAAGTTCATGCCCACCGGCGGCGTAATCAGGCCCACTTCGGCCACCACCAGCACCAGAATGCCGAACCAGATGCCCAGCTCCTCGGGCGTGAGGCCGAAATCCAGCCCGGAAACCATCGGGTAGAAGATGGGAATGGTCAGCAAAATCATGGACATGGAGTCCATCACGCAGCCAAAGACAACGTAGAACAGCAAGATCGCCCAGAGGATTTCATAGGGCGAGAGGCCCAGCGTGCCGACCCACATCGCCAGCTCCTGCGGCAGCATGGACAGGGCCAGAAAGGTGTTGTAGGCCGCCGCGCCCAGCACGATCATGAACAGCATGCCGGTGCTGGCGGCGGTGCTTTCGACGATGCCTTTGAGGCTGGCCATGCGCAAGCCGCCGCGCCACCAGGCCAGCACGGCGGTGCCGGCCACGCCCACGGCGGCGCCCTCGGTGGGGGTGAACAGGCCGCTGTACATGCCGCCGAGCACCAGGGCAAAAATCAGCAGCACGGGCCAGACCTGGCCCAGCGCGCGCCAGCGCCGGCCCCAGGGCAGCGGCTGCACCGTGCCTGCCAGGGCGGGCCTGATGCGCACCATGATGGCGATGGTGAGCATGTAGCCCAGCGCCGCCACGATGCCGGGGACGAAGGCGGCGGCAAACATCTTGGCGATGTTCTGCTCGGCCAGGATGGCGTAGATGACCAGCACGATGGAGGGCGGAATCAAAATGCCCAGCGTGCCGCCTGCGGCCAGCGCGCCGACGGAGATGCTGTTGGCGTAGCCGGCGCGGCGCAGCTCGGGCAGGGCCACTTGCCCCATGGTGGCGGCGGTGGCCAGCGAGGAGCCGCAAATGGCCCCAAAGCCCGCGCAGGCGCCTACCGCCGCCATCGCCGCGCCGCCCTTGCGGTGGCCGATGAAGGCTTCGGCCGCCTTGAACAGCGCGCGCGACATGCCGCCCTGGCTGGCCAGTTGCCCCATGAGCAAAAACAGCGGAATGATGGACAGCGAATGGCTGGAGAACTGCCCGTAGGCCAGGGTTTGCATCTGGCTGAGCAGGGGCGCGAGGCTGCCGAAAATCCACCACGAGCCGCCCAGCCCCATCAGCAGCATGGACAGGCCAATGGGCACGCGCAGGAATATCAGCAGCATCAGCACGGGCAGCGACCAGGCTGCCAGCAGCAACGGATCCATCAGTGCCCTCCTTGCGGCGCGACAAAGCGCAGTGGCGGGCGCGCCAGGCCCAGGTCTTCCAGCAAGCGCCAGAGGTAGGCCAGGCAGCCCAATGCGCCGGGCAGCAGGCAGGCGGCGTAGCCCCACCAGACGGGAAATTGCAGGATGAAGGTCAGCTCCTGCGTGGCGCGGTAGTCGAGCATGCCGACGGCCAGCCGCCAGGCCAGCAGCGCCCACAACAGCAGCATCAGCGCGTCGCTGGCGATGGTGAGCAGCTTTTGCAGCCAGCCGGGGTAGCGGCCCCAGAGCAAATCCACCACGGCGTGGCTGCGGGTGAGGTGCGTCCAGGGCAGAAAGCAGAAAACGGCAAAGGCCGTGCCCACTTCCACCAGTTCGAAATCCCCGGGCACAGGCCCCAGGCCCCAGCGGCTCAGGGCGCGCCCGCCGATGCTGACGACGCTCAGCAGCGCCAGCGCCATCAGCACGGCCGCGCCCAGCCAGGCCAGCGCGCGGCTGCCGCCGTAAATCAGGTGTTGCACGGTGTGGCCTCCTTGTGGGTCAGAAAGTTCAAGGGTGGCAGGCGGTTGGGCGATTGTTTTTACAAATCAATAGGAAACAAAATAACCTATTTACGGCTTTATTTTGTTGAATTGTGTTTTCCTGTTGATCGGTAATTGCTGAGGTTGCCTGCCGGCTCGCGCCGCGCCGCCGCATGCCGGGGCGGCGCGGCGGTGCGGCGTCATGGCGCGGGCGTTATTGCGCGGCGCTGGCGTGCTTGTCGATCAGGCGCCGGGCTTCTTCGGCCAGCCTGGGGCCGTCGATGCCGCGCTGCTGCACTTCCTTGAACCAGCTCTGGCGCGTGGCCTGGGCGACCTCTTGCCAGCGCCGGGTTTCGGCCTCGTCCAGCGTGACGATGTGGTTGCGCGCTTGCTGCGCCAAATCGATGCCGGCCTGATCGGCGCCGTCCATCACCTGGCCGAAGGCGCGCGCCACTTCAATGCCGGAGTTGGCGTCGATCACGCGCTTGAGGTCATCGGGCAGCTTGTCGTAGCTGGCCTGGTTCATCGACAGCGCAAAGGTCTGGGTGTAAAGGCCCTTGGGGCCGGTAAAGCCGGTGTGGTTCTTGACCAGTTGCTGCACGCGCAGCGCGGGCACCACCTCCCAGGGCACGGTGGTGCCGTCGAGCACGCCTTTGGAGATGGCCTCGCCCACTTGCGGCACCGGCATGCCCACCGGCACGGCCCCGAGCTGCTCGAGCATGATGTTGATGATGCGCGAGCCGCCGCGGATCTTCATGCCGCGCAAGTCCTCCAGCCTGGCGATGGGCTTGCGGGTGTGAAACAGGCCGGGGCTGTGGGTATGCACGGCGATGAGCTTGACGTCCTTGAATTCGTCCGCGGCATGGGTTTGCACATATTCGTGGATGGCGGGCGAAGCCTGGGCCGCCGCGCCGGTGGAGAAAGGCAGCTCGAACACCTCCGTTTTGGGGAAGCGCCCCGGCGTGTAGCCCAGCACCGTCCAGGAGAAGTCCACCACGCCATTGCGCGCCTGGTCGAACAAGTCCGAGGGCTTGCCGCCCAGTTGCATGGCGGGAAAGAGCTGGATGCGCAGGCGGCCGCCACTTTCTTGCCGGATTTTTTCCGCCCACTGGGTCAGGGCTTGCTTGGGGATGGGCGCTTGCGGCGGCAGGAAATGGTGCAGGCGCAGGGTGTAGCGTTCTTGTGCGTGGGCCGCGCCGCTGGTCAAGGCAGCGGCGGCCAGCGTGGCGGCGGCGAGGGCGCCGAGAAATTGTTTGCGGTTCAAACGCATGGTGTGTCTCCTTGTCGGTGTGTTTTTGTAGTGAGGGGGCCGTGCCGCCGCTTGCGGGCGGCGGCGCGGGGCATTGCGCGGGCTGTGCGCGATTTCTGTGCGGCTTATGCAGGTTGCTGCTGCAATTGCTGCTCCAACTGGTGCAGCACGCGATAGCAGGGCAGCACCTGGTGCACGCTGGCATTGGGCTCGCGCCCTTCGCGAATGGCGGCAAAGAACTCGCGGTCTTGCAGCTCGATGCCGTTCATGGAGACATCGACTTGGGACACGTCGATAGGCTCCTCCTTGCCGTTGACCAGATCGTCGTAGCGGGCGATGTAGGTGGCGCTGTCGCCGATGTAGCGGAAGAACGTGCCCAGCGGGCCGTCGTTGTTGAAGCTCAGCGAGAGGGTGCAAATCGCGCCGCTGGCGCTTTTGAGCTGGATGGACATGTCCATGGCAATGCCCAGCGTGGGGTGGATAGGCCCTTGCATGGCGTGCGCCTGCACGATTTCGCCCGCCTGCCAGGCGAACAAATCCACCGTGTGCGCGGCGTGGTGCCAGAGCAGGTGGTCCGTCCAGCTACGCGGCTGGCCCAGCGCGTTGGTGTTGGTGCGGCGGAAAAAGTAGGTCTGCACATCCATTTGCTGGATGTTGAATTGCCCGGCCTTGATTTGCCGGTGCACGAACTGGTGGCTGGGGTTGAAGCGGCGGGTGTGGCCGCACATGGCCACCAGCCCGGTTTGCTTTTGCAGCGCGGCCACGGCCTCGGCGTCGGCCAGGCTGTCGGCCAGGGGGATTTCCACCTGCACGTGTTTACCCGCCTTGAGCGCGGCCTGCGCCTGCGCGGCGTGCATTTGCGTGGGCGTGCAGAGGATGACGGCATCCAGCCCCGGCAGGGCCAGGGCCTCGTCCAGATTGGTGGTGACGTGGCCGATGCCGTATTTGTCGGCCACGGCCTGGGTTTTCTCCCGCTCGCGGCCGATGAGGGACACCACTTGCACATCGGGGATGTTTTTGATGCCATCCAGATGCTTGATGCCGAAAGCGCCTGCGCCTGCCAGCGCGACTTTGATCGTCATGGTTTGGACTCCTTGGGGTGGTTGGTCGGGTTGTCTTATCTGGCTTCTTCCAGAATCAAATGCCCCACGGCGGTGTTGGAGGCGGGCACGTGGTAGAAGCGGTGCGCCACGCGGGGCGGAGGGGCGCTGGCCCCGCTGGCATCGGCGGCCGCGTCGGCCATCGCGCCGCGCGCAATCAGCCACATCACCAGTTCGATGCCTTCGCTGCCGGCCTCGCGCACGTAGTCGATGTGCGGCACTTTGGCCAGCTCGGCCGGCTCGGCGATGAGGCGGTCGAGAAAGCGGTTATCCCACTCGGCGTTGATCAGGCCCGCGCGCGCGCCCTGAAGCTGGTGGCTCATGCCGCCCGTGCCCCAGATGTGGACGTTGAGGTCTTCGTCGTAGCTCTCGATGGCCTTGCGCAGCGCGCGGCCGAGGTTGAAGCAACGCTGGCCGCTGGGCACGGGGTATTGCACGACGTTGACGGCAAAGGGGATGACGGGGCAGGGCCAGGCGCCGCGCTGCGGGTCTTGCTCGCCGCACATCAGCGACAAGGGCACGGTCAGGCCGTGATCGACTTCCATCTGGTTGACGATGGTCAGGTCGAAGTCCTGCTGGATGACGCTTTGCGCAATATGGCTGGCCAGCTCGGGGTGGCCGATGACCGGCGGCACGGGGCGCGGCCCCCAGCCCTCGTCGGCGGGCATGAATTGCGCCCCGACGCCAATGGCAAAGGTGGGGATCAGCTCCAGGCTGAAGGCGGTGGCGTGGTCGTTGTAAACCAGGAAGATGACATCGGGCTTGTTGTCCTTCATCCACTGGCGCGAGAACTCGTAGCCGGCAAACAGCGGCTGCCAGTACGGCTCGCCCGTTTTGCCCAAGTCCATCGCCGCGCCAATGGCGGGCACGTGCGAGGTGAATACCGTTGCGGTGATGCGGGCCATGTTCATGCCTCCTTGTGGTGGTGTGCGCCCTGGGGCTGGCGGTGCGGCTGGGCGTCGCCGTCTTCGCCAAGGTAGCGGTTGCCTTCGATGCTGCGGCCGCCGCCGAGCATCATGTCGCGGTACTCCTGCTCGCTCATGCCGGTCATGGAACCGGCCATTTGCTGAAAGCTCAGGCCGTCGGTCGCGCCGATGCGGGCCAGGAAGTAGATGTTGCCGCCCGTGCGCATGCACCAGTTGAGGTCGCGCGCCAGCACGGCTTGCTTTTGCTCCTCCGTCATGGGCCATTCGTCCAGATAGGCGCGCTCGTCGGCTTTGAAGCGGGCGCGGTTTTCGGCCTTCATCAGGCTGACGCAAAACTGGTTGAGCCAATAGCCTTTGCGGCTTTGCTCGGCATCGAAAATGATGGTGCCGGGGATGTCGAGATAGGGTTTGTCGAGGGCCACGGGGGTGTCTCCTTTCTCCTTTTAGGATGGCGAAATGGCGGCGGCGCTTCAGGCTTCTTCGGGCCAGTACAGGCGCATGGGGTTGTCCACCAGCAGCTTGCGCTGCAACTCGGGCGTGGGGGCGATGTGGGCGATGAAGTCCACCAGCAGGCCGTCGTCGGGCATGTGGTGCTTGAGGTTGGGGTGGGGCCAGTCGGTGCCCCAGAGCACGCGGTCGGGGAATTGCTCGACCACGCGGCGGGCGAAGGGCACGACGTCGCGGTAGGGCGCGGCCTCGCCATCCAGCGCGGGCGGGCCGCTGATGGAGAGGCGCTCGGGGCAACTGACTTTGCTCCAGACGTTGCCGTGCTCTTGCATGAAGCGCAGAAACAGGCCGAATTCGGGGCCGTCCACGCTTTGGCTGACGTCGGGGCGGCCCATGTGATCGACCACCACCGTGGTGGGCAGGCGGGTGAAGAAATCCCACAGTTCGGGCAGGTCGGCGGCCTCGAAGTAAATCACCACATGCCAGCCCAGCGGGGCGATGCGCCGGGCGATTTCCATCAGCTCGTCCTGCGGCGTGAAGTCCACCAGCCGCTTGACGAAGTTGAAGCGCACGCCGCGCACGCCTGCGGCATGCAGGGCCTGCAATTGCGCGTCGCTGATGTCGCGGCGCACCGTGGCCACGCCGCGCGCGGTGCCGCCCGCGGCTTGCAGGGCATCGACCAGGGCGCGGTTGTCCGCGCCGTGGCAGGTGGCCTGCACGATGACGTTGCGCGCCAGGCCCAGATGGTCGCGCAGGGCGAAAAGCTGCGCCTTGCCGGCATCGCAGGGGGTGTATTTGCGCTCGGGCGCGTAGGGGAATTGCTCGCCGGGGCCAAAGACGTGGCAGTGCGCATCGACGCTGCCGGGCGGCAGTGGCAGGCGGGGCTTGCTGGGGTGGGGGTGCCAGTCCAGCCAGCCCGGGGTTTTTTCAAAGGTGCTCATAGCGGCGTGTTGGGGGCGTTGGGGGGATCACGGGGCGGGGTTTGGGGCGGGGTGCGCGGGCTGCTCCAGCGCGGCCAGCAGGCGGTCGGCCTCGGTGCGCCAGTCGGCGCTGCGGGCAAAGCCGGGGGCATCGGGCGCGCCGAATACGCCAGCAGCCGCCTGCTGCGCCAGCCAGCCCTGGGCTTGTGCGGCGGCCTGGGCCATGCCGGTAGCCAATCCAGCTTCGGCCACGGTGCGGGCCGACTCCTGCATCTCCTCGCTGCGGCGCTGGCCGTGGGCGATGACGCGCTGGAAGAAGTAGCTGGCCTGCGCCTGCCAGTCCACGCCGGGGAAGGTGTCTTGCAGCGATGCCAGCACGGCGTCCTCCACGCCGAAATGGCGCGCGGCGCTCAGGCTTTCGATGCACAGCGCCTCCAGCCCTTTGATGAGCACGCTGCGGCACATTTTGGTGGCCGAGGCCACGCCCAGTTGCGCGCTGATGGCCTGGCAGGCAAAGCCCAGCGGGGCCAGCAGGGCGGCGAGTTCGGCGGCGTCCGGCCCGCCCAGCAGCATGGGGACGCGGAGGCGCTGCGGGGGCACGCTGCTCATGACGGCGGCTTCCACATACCGCCCGCCCCGGGCGTGCGCGATGGCGGCTGCGGCCTGTTTGGCGCCGGGGGAGGCGGAGTTGAGATCCAGCACCCACGCGCCGGGGCGCAGGCCGGGCGCGGCGGCTTCGATGGCCGCTTGCGTCTGGCTGGCGGTGACGGCGCTGATGAGGCAGTCGCAATCCGCCGCCAGCGCGGGGGCGCTGTCCATCAGCGCAACGCCTTGGGCATCGGCGTGCAGGCGCATGGCCTGGGCCTGTGCTTCGGTGCGCGGGTGGTGGAGCTGGCGGTCGTAAGTGCTGACGGCGATGCCCTGGGCGCGCAGGTCTTCGGCCAGGATGCGGCCCACTTCGCCATAGCCGAGCAGGCCGATGCGCCAGCGCCGGGCATCGCCGGGGTTGGCGGGGATGGGGGCGGCGGGGGCTGGCATGGCGGCTTAGTCGATGTAGCGCAAGCCGGCCTTGGCCAGCGGCTCGCGCATTTGGTACATGTCCAGCCCCAGCACGCCGCTGGCGAGCTTGGCGCGTTTTTCGCCTTCCAGGCTTTCGCGTTTGGCGGCCGCTTGCAAGGTGGCGGCCGCTTGCGCGCGCGGCACGCAGACGACGCCGTCGTCATCGGCCACGATGACATCGCCGGGGGTGACCAGCATGCCCGCGCAGACCACGGGGATGTTGACCGAACCGAGCGTGGCCTTGATCGTGCCTTTGGCGGAGATGGCGCGGCTCCAGACGGGAAAGCCCATGTCCTGCAAGGTGCGTACGTCGCGCACGCCTGCATCAATCACCAATGCACGCGCGCCGCGCGCCTGGAAGCTGGTGGCGAGCAGGTCGCCGAAAAAACCGTCGGTGCATTCGGCGGTGACGGCGGCCACGACGATGTCGCCGGGCTGAATCTGCTCGGCCACGACGTGCATCATCCAGTTGTCGCCCGGTTGCAGCAGCACGGTGACGGCGGTGCCGCTGACTTGCGCGCCGGGGTAGATGGGGCGCATGTAGGGCTTGAGCAGGCCCACGCGGCCCATGGCTTCGTGCACGGTGGCGCTGCCGTAGCGGGCCAGTTGATCGGCCACCTCGCGCCCGGCGCGCTCGATGTTGCGATAGACGACTCCCAGTTCAAACATGGCTGCTTCTTTCTATTTTTTGCAAATCAAAAAGAAATAAAATAACCATTTTTCGGCATGATGGTATTCAAATCAATTTTCCTTTGATTTGAATATAAGCCTTCAGAGCCCGCGTGCGCGCAGCGCCGCATCCAGGCGCGGAAAGACGCGGCGGGCGTTGCCCTCATAGACGGCAAAACGCTCGCCTGGCGTGAGGTGGGGCGTGGCTTCGATGTAGCGGCGCGTGTCGTCGTAGTAATGGCCGCTGTAGGGGTCGATGCCGCGCACGGCGCCAATCATTTCGCTGGCAAAGAGGATGTTCTTGACGGGCACCACCTGCGCCAGCAAGTCGATGCCGGGCTGGTGATAGACGCAGGTATCGAAAAAGATGTTGTTCAGCAAATGCTCGTCCAGCGGGGGCTTTTTCAGCTCTTGCGCCAGCCCGCGAAAACGCCCCCAGTGGTAGGGCACGGCGCCGCCGCCGTGGGGGATGAGAAAGCGCAGGGTGGGAAAGCGCGTGAACAAATCGCTGGTCAGGCACTGCATGAAGGCGGTGGTGTCGGCGTTGAGGTAATGCGCGCCGGTGGTGTGAAAGCAGGCGTTGCACGAGGTGCTGACGTGGATCATGGCGGGGATGTCGTACTCCACCATCTTCTCGTAGATGGGGAACCAGTACGGGTCGGACAGCGGCGGGCTGTTCCAGTGGCCGCCGGAAGGATCGGGGTTGAGGTTGATGCCCACCGCGCCGTATTCCTTCACGCAGCGATCCAGCTCGGGGATGCAGGTCTCGACCGGCACGCCGGGCGATTGCGGCAGCATGGCCGCGGGGATGAAGTGCCCGGGGAACAACTGGCTGACGCGGTAGCACAGCGTGTTGCAAATGGCCGCCCAGGTCGAGGAGGTCTGGAAATCGCCGATGTGGTGCGCCATGAAGCTGGCGCGCGGGCTGAAGATGGTCAGGTCCGAACCGCGCTCGCGCATCAGGCGCAACTGGTTGGCCTCGATGCTCTCGCGGATGGCGTCGTCGCTGATGTGCAGCTCGCTGGCCGCCGGGGCGGGGCCGCCTTGCAAGGCGGCAATCTGCCGCTCGCGCCACTGGCCCAGCGCGGCGGGGGCGGTGGTGTAGTGGCCGTGAACGTCGATCACCAGCGGCGCGCGCTGGGGTTGCGGGGCGGGGCTGTCGTGCCGGGGCGTGCCTGTCATGCCAAGTCTCCGTGCCTGTTTGTTCTGGGGGGATGCTCTGCGCAAAGCGCCTTTAGCGACCTTCTTGGCAGCATTCTCACGGCGCGCACACATGCCGTCCATGTTCTAACCTGGCTAACTGCTATTGCAAAATGGCATAGCTCGTCGCCCTATTGGCCTGTTGGCCTGTTGGCCTGTGCTTTATGAACCTCAAGCAAATCGAAATCTTCGTCACCGTGGCCGAACTGGGCAGCTTCAGCAAAGCCGCGCAGGTGCTGGGCACGGCGCAGCCCGCGCTCAGCCGCCAGGTGCGGCAACTGGAAGTGGCGTTGCACGAGCACCTGTTTGCGCGCAATGGCCGCGGCGTGGAGCTGACCGAGGCGGGCCAGCGCATGCTTTTGCACGGCCGCACCATCTTGCAAACGGTGGCAAACGCCCGCGCCGATTTCGGCGCCCACCGCCAGCAGCCCGTGGGCCGCGCCACCATCGGCCTGCCGCCGAGCATGGCGCGGCGCATCACCGTGCCGCTGATCCAGCGTTTCAAGGCGCACATGCCCCGGGCGCGGCTGGAGGTGGTGGAGGGCCTGTCCAGCCACATGACGGGTTGGCTGATCGACGGCCAGATGGACATGGCCTTGCTCTACAACCCGCAGCCGCATTTGAGCCTGTCCATCACGCCGCTGGCGCGCGAGCGCCTGTGCCTGATCGGCCGCAAGGACAGCCTGCCCGAAGGCCCCGTGGCCTTTGGCGATTTGCCCCGCTACCCGCTGGTGATGGCGCAAAAAGGGCAAATCTTTCGCAGCCTGATGCAGGCCCAGGCCCTGCTGCACGGCACGCAACTGAACGTGGCCTGGGAAGTGAGCAGCCTGCCGGTGATTTTCGATCTGCTCGAAGCCGGCCACGGCTTTGCCGTGCTGACGGAAAACGCGCTGGAGAGCCACCAGAAACACGGCGCGGGCACGCTGGATGCGCGCCTGATCCACTCGCCCGAAATCCCCTGCACGCTGTGCCTGGCCCAGCGCGCGCACTACCGCGAAAGCCTGCTGATCCAGCGCACCAAGGCCGAACTGGTGGCGCTGGTGGAGCAGGTCATGGGCCGGGCATGACGCCGCCCCATCACCCGTCCTGGGCGCGCTCGCCCAGGCGCGCTTGCAGCTTGTCCAGCGCCACGCTCAGGCATTGGCGCTCGGCGGCGCTGAGGGCCTGCTCCAAATCACGCTCGAAACACTCCACCGCTTGCTCGGCCCGGGTTTGCAGGCGCTTGCCCGCCGGGGTGAGCACGAGCTGCTGCAAGCGGCGATCCTCGGCGCTAGCGCGCCGCTCGATCAAGCCGCGCTCCACCAGCCGCTCGACCAGCGGCACCAAATTGGGCGGAGAAATATCCAGCGCCTGGCTGATCTGGCGCTGGAAAATGCCCGGGTTGGCATCCACCAGCACCAACAGCGAAAACTCGCTGGGGCCTAGCTCCAAATCCGCCAGGGCCTGAAGAAATCGCTTGTGAACGCTGAGCTTGATGCGGGTGAGGCGGTAGCCCATGAAACGCTGAAGCCGGGTTTGGTCAATAGGTTGATTGCGCACGGTGGGGACAAGGCCGCTGCAAACGGCCCCGGAATTGATTTACAAAACAAAGGATAAAAAATACCCGCATTTTGGCATGACAGGCATAAAATCAATTTTTCATTGATTTGAAAAACAACCAGCAAAGCCACGCCATCAAAGGCATGCTCGGGGAGTGTGCGCATGTTAGAGCCTGTTCTGAACCAGCCCCCCGCTGCGGCTGCCTGCGGCCCATCCACAGCGACCGCCATGCCCTCAAATTGCCAGACAATAGCCGCTTTGCCAGCGCCTTGGCTGCATTTCCCCCCTTCCAACCTCACGCACACGCCGCGCAGCCCTTGGCGCAGCGCGGCCCGAGTCGCCATGACTGTTAACCAGAATCTGCTCGTCGAACTCTTTGTTGAAGAACTCCCGCCCAAAGCCCTGCGCAAGCTGGGCGATGCCTTTGCCCAGGGCATTGCCCGCAGCTTGCAGCAGCAGGGCCTGCTGGCCGATGCCAGCGCGGGCGTGACGGCCTATGCCACGCCACGCCGCCTGGCCGTGCATGTGGCGGATGTGGCGGCCAGGGCGGCGGACAAGCCGGTCACGCAAAAGCTCATGCCCGTCTCCGTCGGCCTGCAAGAAGGCGCGCCCACGCCCGCGCTGCTGAAAAAGCTCGCCAGCCTGGGGCTGGACGCGCAAGCCGTGGCCCGGTTGCGTCGCGAAGGCGAAGGCAAGAACGAGGCGCTGTACCTCGACAGCGTGCAGCCGGGCGCCACGCTGGCGCAGGGGCTGCAAAAGGCGCTGGACGACACGCTGCGCCACCTGCCCATCCCCAAAGTCATGGCCTACCAGTTGGAAACCGGCGTGGACTTGCCCGGCTGGGACAGCGTGCACTTCGTGCGCCCCGCGCATGGCCTGGTGGCCCTGCATGGCAGCGAGGTAGTGCCAGTGGCCGCGCTGGGCCTGCAAAGCGGGCGCAGCACGCGCGGCCACCGCTTCGAGGCCGCGCGCGACCCGATCGAACTGCGCAGCGCCGACAGCTACGCCGAGCAATTGCGCGATGAGGGCGCCGTCATCGCCAGCTACGCCCAGCGCCGCCAGGCCATTGCCGAACAATTGCAGGCCGCTGCCGCGCGCATCGGCCAGGGCAGCCAGCCGGTGCAGGACGAGGCCCTGCTGGACGAAGTCACCGCGCTGGTCGAGCGCCCCAACGTGCTGGTGTGCCAATTTGAAAAAGAGTTTCTGCAAGTGCCGCAGGAGTGCCTGATCCTGACCATGAAGGCCAACCAGAAATACTTTCCGCTGCTGGATGCGCAGGGCAAGCTCACGCACCAGTTTCTGGTGGTCAGCAACATCAGCCCCGCGGACGCCAGCGCCGTCATCGACGGCAACGAGCGCGTGGTGCGCCCGCGCCTGGCCGATGCCAAATTCTTCTTCGACCAGGATCGCAAGAAAACACTCGCCAGCCGCGTGGATGGCCTGGGCAAAGTGGTCTATCACAACAAGCTCGGCACCCAGGCCGAACGCAGCGAGCGCGTGCGCCAAATCGCCCACGCCATCGTGCAGCAACTCAGCCTGGCGACCTTGCCCTTCACGGCTGAAGACAAGGCGCGCTTCGAGGCGCTCGACAGCAAGGCGCAAGAAGCCGCCCGCCTGGCCAAAACCGATCTGCTCACCGACATGGTGGGCGAATTCCCCGAGCTGCAAGGCATCATGGGCGGCTACTACGCCCGCCACGACGGCCTGAGCGAAGACATCGCCCAAGCCATTGAAGACCACTACAAGCCCCGCTTCGCCGGCGACGAACTGCCGCGCGGCGAGGTCGGAGCCGTCGTCGCCCTGGCCGACAAGCTGGAAACCCTGGTGGGCATGTTCGGCATCGGCAACCTGCCCACGGGCGACAAAGACCC
>JAUMYU010000044.1 GCA_030528485.1 Comamonadaceae bacterium | reverse complement strand
TCGCCATGAGCGACGTGCTGCGCCTGGTCGGCCATTTGGGCGGCTTGAAAAACCATCCCGCCTGCCGCGCCTATGTGCAACGCGCCAGCGCCCGCCCGGCGTTTGCCAAAGCGCGCCAAGACCAGCTTGCCCATTTCGCCGGGCTCCCAGGCTAGCAGCAACACTTTGCAGCAGGCGTTTTTGCGCGAGCATTTGCAGGTGGATTTGCCCGCCATCGTGAAAACACCGGCGCAATTGCAGGAGATACTGGAGAAACACCCGTTTTCAGGCAGCGCCTGTGATGAAAGCCGGGTGTTTTACGCGCTGTGCAATACGCCGCTGGCTGACCCGCTGGATTTGAGCGGGCAGGATTATGGCGAGGAGCAACTGGTGATTCTGCCGCAGGCCGCTTATCTGTATATCCCCGGTGATGCTTCGCGCAGTCGCTTAAGTAATGCGTTTTTGGAAAGGAAGCTCGGCCAGGTGCTGACCACGTGCAATGGCAATACGCTGTGCAAGATGATGGATTTTTGAGAGCCTTTATGCAGTACGAGCCGCTGAACTGGCGTTTGAGCCAGTCTTACCGCAGTCTGCCGCCGCTGTTTTATTCGGCTGGGGAGACGGCTGATTTTCCTGCGCCCCAAACCGTGCTGTTCAATGCCGTGCTGGCTGCGGAGTTGGGGTTGCTGCCCGCGGCCGATGCGGCTATCGAGCCGCAGGCGTTGGCGGAGGTGTTGTCCGGCAACCGCTTTCCCGCAGGCGTCCAGCCCATCGCCCAAGCCTATGCCGGTCACCAGTTCGGGCACTTCACGCTGCTGGGCGATGGCCGCGCGCTGCTGCTGGGCGAGCAGAGCACGCCCGATGGGCAGCGCATCGACATCCAGCTCAAGGGCAGCGGCCCCACGCCGTATTCACGCCGCGGCGATGGCAAGGCGGCGCTGGGGCCGATGCTGCGCGAATACCTCATCAGCGAGGCCATGCACGCGCTGGGCATCCCGACCACGCGCAGCCTGGCGGTAGTGACGACGGGCGAGCCCATCTGGCGCGATCGCCTGCTGCCCGGCGCAGTGCTGACGCGCACGGCGCAAAGCCATATTCGTGTGGGCACGTTTGAATTGGCTGCGGCCAGTGGTGAAGTGGCGAATCTGCGCGCGCTGGCCGATTACGCCTTGCAGCGGCATTTCCCCGAAGTGTTGGTGGAAAACCCGGCGCATCCCTATCCGGGCCTGCTGCGTGCGGTCATCGCCCGGCAGGCGGCGCTGATTGCCCGCTGGCAAACCGTCGGCTTCATCCACGGCGTGATGAATACCGACAATATGTCCATCCCCGGCGACACCATCGACTACGGCCCCTGCGCCTTCATGGATGCCTACGACCCGGCCACGGTGTTCAGCTCCATCGACCGCGACGGCCGCTACCGCTATGAAAACCAGCCGCCCATCGCGCAATGGAATCTGGCGCGGCTGGCCGAGGCGCTGCTGCCCTTGCTGGATGCGGATGAAAAGACCGCCATCGACATCGCCAATGCAGAGTTGCGGCAATTTGCGCCGCTTTTCAACCAGCATTACCAGCAGGGCATGGCGCGCAAGCTCGGCATTTTTCAGCCGCAAGAAACCGATACCGCCTTGTTGGATGACTTGCTGCAATTCATGCAGGCCAAGGCCGCCGATTACACCCATACCTTTGTACGGCTGACGCTGGACATGCTTGATGCCGATGGCAGCTATCTGGACGGCACTCAGGCTTTGTTTGCCGACCCAGCCTTCGCCCAATGGCACACTCGCTGGCAGGCGCGGCTGGCCGAGCAAGCGCAGGGCAGGGCGGAGATTACCGCCTTGATGCAGTCGGCCAACCCGTTTGTCATCCCGCGCAACCACCGCGTGGAAGCGGCGCTTGCCGCTGCCGAAGCAGGCGATATGCAGCCATTCAACGCACTGCTGGCCGCCTTGCAAAAACCGTTTGACTACAGCGCCGAGCGCCATTGGCAACGCCTGCCCGATGCGCCGCAACCGGGCTACCAGACTTTTTGTGGGACTTGAATATGCCGGCCATCGCCGCCCCGCTTTCCGCACTCCTGCCCAGCCTTGCCCCTTTGCAGGCTACACACTGGCAGCCTTATGCCCAGTGGCTGGCGCAACAGGTCAACCCGCCCAAGTCCTGCCGCGCGCACCCGCTGGCATCGGAGGCCGAATTGCAGGCGCTGAAAAAGGATTTTGAAAAAACCGTTGGCATCACGCTGGGGCGCTATATCCGCCTCCAACGCATCGCCTATTTGCTGGCGCCGCGCCCGCCCGAAGGCCAGCAAGCACTGGAGGCGGCCTTGCTGCAAACGCCCCTGGGGCCGATGCTGGCCGTTTTTTCCCCGCCAGGCTTGAGCCTGCTGGAGTTTCCCGAACGGAAAATGCTGGAAACCGAATTGCTGGCATTGCAAAAAGCCTTCGGCAGCGGCTTTATCTGGCGCGAAACCGCGCGCAGCCGCGCCTTGCAGCAGGAGCTGGCCGAATACTTCGCAGGCGCGCGCCAAACCTTTGCCACCGCCTTGGCCCCTGTGGGCACGCCATTTCAGCAACAGGTCTGGCAGCAATTGCAAACCATCCCCTACGGGCAGACGCGCAGCTATCGCCAGCAAGCCCAAGCCATTGGCAAACCGCAGGCCGTGCGCGCCGCGGCCGCGGCCAACGGGCAAAACAAGATCGCCATTCTCATCCCCTGCCACCGGGTGATTGGCAGCGATGGCCGCTTGACCGGCTACGCTGGCGGCCTGGAGCGCAAAAAAGCCCTGCTGGATTTGGAAAGCGGGGCCAGCGCCACGCTGTTTTGACGCAGTGCGCCAAAGGTTTTTGCAAAAGCCTTTGCACCGGGCCCTCGCCATTGCTTTTTCATCCAAAAAACATGCTGAAAAAATCCATTCTTTTCGCGCTCATCGCGGCGGCGCTGGTGGCGGCGCTTGCGCTGCTGACGCGCCAGGCCCTGCCGGACAACAGCCAACGCCCGTCTTCGCAGCGTCTGCCCATTCACCCCGAAGGGCAGTTTGCGCGGCACTTGCTGCCGCGCATGGCCGAGCGCCCCGGCCTTTCGGGCATCTATCCCTTGCGCGAAGGGCGCGATGCGTTTGTGGCGCGGTTGGCGCTGGCCGAAAGCGCGCAATACACGCTGGATGTGCAGTACTACATCTGGCACGACGACATTTCTGGCCGCCTGCTGCTGCAAAGCCTTTACAAAGCCGCCGAGCGCGGCGTGCGCGTGCGGCTTTTGCTCGACGACAACAACACCAGCGGCATGGATGGCCTGTTGGCCGCGGTCAACGCCCATCCCCGCATCGAAGTGCGCCTGTTCAACCCCTTTATGCAGCGCGGGTTTCGCCCGCTGGGCTATCTCAGCGACTTTTTCCGGCTCAACCGCCGTATGCACAACAAATCGTTCACGGCCGATGGTCTGGTCACCATCGTGGGCGGGCGCAATGTGGGCGATGAATACTTCGGCGCAGGCACGGGCGTGATGTTTGCCGACCTGGACGTGGCCGCCATCGGCCCCGCTGCGCTGGCGGTGGAGCAGGATTTCGACCGCTACTGGGCCAGCGAATCGGCCTATCCCGTGGAGAACATCATCGGCCGCGTTGCGCCGGCTGCCTTTGACACCACCCCCGCCGCCAATGCACAAACGCGCGCCTATCTGCACGCCTTGAGCCAGTCGGCCTTTGCCCGGCATTTGCAGGCTGGCACCCTGCCGCTGGAGTGGGCGCAGGCCACACTGGTCAGCGACGATCCGGCCAAGGGCCTGGGCCAGGCGCTGCCGGACAACACCGTGCTGGCCCACATCGGCCCGGTGCTGGCTGCGGCGCAAAACGAGTTGCTGATCGTCTCCCCCTACTTCGTGCCCACGCAGCGCGGCACGGATTTGCTGGGCCAGGTTGCCCGCAGCGGGAAAAAAGTCACCGTGCTGACCAATGCGCTTTCCGCCACCGACGTCGCCCCGGTGCATGCCGGTTACGCCAAGTACCGCAAGGACTTGCTGCAAGCGGGCGTGCAGTTGCTCGAGCTCAAGCCCGACGCCACCGTCGTCGCCGAAAGCCACGGCGGCCTCACCGGCAGCAGCGGGGCCAGCCTGCACGCCAAAACCTTTGCGGTGGACCGGCAAAAGCTGTTCGTCGGCTCCTTCAACATGGACCCGCGCTCGGCCCAGCTCAACACGGAAATGGGCTTCATCCTCCACAGCCCCGAGCTGGCCGGGCAGCTTGCCGATGGCCTCGCGCGCCACGCGGCCCAGCACACCTACAGCGTGGCGCAAACCCCGCGTGGCGATTTGCAATGGCAAACCCAGGAAGGCGGCAAGACCGTCGCCTACGACAGCGAACCCCAAAGCGGCTGGCTGCAACGCTTCGCCGTGTGGTTGTGCGGCCTGCTGCCGATTGAATGGCTGCTTTGATTACAAATCAAAAGAATAAAAATAACCTTTTTATGGCATGATGGATATGAAGTTTATTTTCCTTTGATTGAAATAAAGATGCTTTGGTAAAAAGCCATGTTGGCGCTGGCGCAATCGCTTGCGCAAAAACCGTGCATCCTCATCCAAGCGCAGGCCGCACGCAATTGGGGTTTCGCCGCTGCCCGCGTCACGGGCGCAGCCCTAGCATGCCCACTCCTTAACTTGCACCGATGGAGGAATGCACGATGTGGAAAAAAGGCTTGCTGCTCGTGGGAGGCTGGCTTTGCGCGCTGTCCGCCTGGGCCGTGGACGTAAACAAAGCCACCGCGCAAGAGCTGGTGGAAATCAAAGGGATAGGCCAAGCCACTGCCCAGCGCATTGTGGAAGAACGCGCCAAAGAGCCATTCAAGGACTGGGGCGACTTCATCCACCGCGTCAAAGGCGTGGGACAGGCCAAGGCCCAAAAACTCTCCGAAGCGGGCTTGACCGTGGGCGAAGCGGCATACGCCCCCGCTGCCGCAGCAACCCCGGCAGCGGCGAAAGAAGCGCAAGCGCCTGCGCAAAAAACGCCAGCGCCCAAGGCGGATGCGGCCAAGGCGGAAAAGCAGCCCGGCGCCAAGTAACCCAGCGTCAAATACCCCAAAAAAGCATGCAGTGCGCGCGGCGCTGCACGCCCCGTTCCGTCATCCACACAGCGCAAAAAGGCGGCTTTTTCTGACCCAATCGGCCTCTGATCCAGCCAGGCAGTGCGCCATGGGGGCGCAATGCCATCGGCACAAAGGAGGCAAAGGCAATGACCCAAACAGCATTGGCCAAAACAGCCCTGGTATTGGGCGCAGGCATGGTGGGGGTGTGCACAGCCGTGCAGTTGGCGCGGCGCGGCTGGGACGTCACGCTGGTGGATCGGCGCGGGCCAGGGCAGGAAACCTCCTTCGGCAACGCGGGCCTGATCCAAAGCGAAGCGGTGCAGCCCTACGGCTTTCCGCAAGGCTGGGGCCTGATTTGGCGCGCCATGCGCCAAGCCGGGGTAGACGTGCATTACCACCCCCAGGCGCTGCCGCAGTTGGGCGCTTTGCTGGCGCGATACTGGTGGCACTCCTCGCCCCGGCGTTATGTACCCATCGTCGATGCCTTCAGCCGCTTGATTGCGCGGGCCATCGACGCCCATGCCGAGTTGATGGCGCTGGCCGGTGGCGAACATCTGGTGCGCAAAACCGGCTGGATCAAAGCCTTTCGCCAGGAACAAGACGTGGCCCAGTTCGCCCAGCAAGCCCGCTGGCTGGAGCAAAACCATGGCGTGCCCTCCACCATTCTGGATGCGGCGGCGCTGGCCGCGCTGGAGCCTGGCTTGCGCGGCTTTGCCGGGGGCGTGCATTGGCTTGACCCCTGGGCGGTGCGCGATCCCGGCGCTTTGGTGCAAGGCTATGCCTGGTATTTCCAGCGCCTGGGCGGGCGGCTGCTCCAAGGCGATGCGCAAACCCTGCACGCCCGTGGTGCAGGCTGGGCCGTGCAAACCGACGGCGGCCTGGTGCAAGCCGGGCAGGCCGTGATCGCCCTGGGGCCATGGTCGGCCCCCTTGACGCGCGCCTTGGGCTATCGGCTCCCCCTGTTCATCAAGCGCGGCTACCACATGCACTACAGCGGCCAGCCGCTGACGCGCCCCGTGCTGGATGCGGACAACGGCTACATGCTGGCGCCCATGGCGCGCGGCCTGCGCCTGACCACGGGGGCCGAATTTGCCCGCCTGGGCGCGCCCGCCACCCCCGTGCAATTGGCCCAGGCCGAGCGCGCGGCGCGGCGCATCGTCGATCTGGGCGAACCGCTGGATGCCGCGCCCTGGATGGGATCACGCCCTTGCACGGTGGACATGAAACCCGTGATCGGCGCTGCGCCGCGCCATCTCGGGCTGTGGTTTCACTTCGGCCATGCCCACCAGGGCTTTACCCTCGGCCCCATGACCGCGCGGCTGCTGGCGCAGTTGATGGAAGGCGAGCCGCCCGAAGTCGATCCGCAACCCTACAGCCCTGCGCGCTTTGTTCGTTAACGATGCGCTCCAATTGGGGGGCGCAGCTTGCGCTGGCCTGCCCGCTGGGCGGGGACTGCGCCCGACTTTTTTCCAACACCCACCACACCATGTTTTCCTGGATCTGGGGCCGTGGCGCCTCCCGCCGTGCAGTGGCCAAAGTCGCCGCCGCCATCGACGAAACCCTGTGGCAGCAGCACATCGCCGCGCTGCCGTTTTTGCGTGGCCTCACCAGCCAGGAACTGGCGACGCTGCGCCAGCATTGCGCCTGGTTTCTCGCCAGCAAATCCTTTCACGGCGCGCATGGCTTGCAGGTGGACGACGGCATGGCGCTGACCATCGCACTGCAAGCCTGCCTGCCCATCTTGCACCTGGGCACGGCCTGGTATGAAGGCTGGAGCGGCATCGTGGTCTATCCCGAAGTCTTTATCACCCACGAGCGGATGCAAGACGAGGCCGGCTTGGTACACCAAAGCGACGAACCCACTCTGGGCCTGGCCATCGACGGCGGCCCCGTGCTGCTGTCGTGGCCGCAATCGCAACCCGGGCAGGGGGCGATGAATGTTGTCATCCACGAATTTGCACACAAGCTCGACATGGCCCACGGCGAGGCCGATGGCATGCCCCACCTGGGCGGTAGCGGCATCGCGCCCGGGCGCTGGAGGGCCACGCTGGAGCAGGCATGGCGGCGGCTGGCGCGGGCCATCGAGCTGCTGGAATCGGCCATGCCCGATGAGGCCATTGCAGAGGCTGAGGCTCCAACCCCAGCCAGCCACGCGCCAAGCTGGCCCGGCTACCCGCCCTATCCGCCCCAAGTGCAAGCCCTGTACGACGGCTTGCCGCTCGATCCTTACGCAGCCAGCGATGAGGCGGAGTTTTTCGCCGTCAGCTCGGAAACCTTTTTCGTCGATCCGCTGCGCCTGCGCCAATGGCAGCCCCAGTGGTACGCGCTACTGGCCGCGTTTTACCGGCAAGACCCCGCCGCCCGCCTGGGCGGCAGCAGCGAATAGCCACCTGCCGGGACGGTTTGCACGCAGTGCCATTCAAAGGAAAACAAATGGTATGCCCATCATGCCGAAAATGGCGGATTTTGTTTCCTTTGAATTGGAATTCTGGAAAAATTTTACCAATCAAAAGGAAATGAAAACGCCTTTTTTCGGCAACAGGGGCGGAATGCGCCGTTTCCGATGATTGGAAATCCCGTATGGGCGCAGCGGAAACGGGCGAGTGTGCGCCATCCATCCGCAGGCCCCATCTGCTGCCCGGCGCAGGCGGCTGGCACGGGGCATCCCGAGGGCATGGCGTTGCGTTGTGCGCAAAGGCGCCCTCCACCCATGCATAAAAAAGCCCACGGAAAACCGTGGGCCAAACAAGTGCGTGTTGCAGCACGGAAGAAGCGCCGCGCGGCGGCCGCGCAACCATTCAGTCGCTGGCGCTGGCAGCCGCCCCCCCCCGATCCACCGCTTCGCGCAAGGCTTTGCCTGGCTTGAAGTGAAGCACCCGCTTCTCCGGCACCTGCACCGCCTCGCCATTGCGCGGGTTGCGCGCAGTGCGCGGGGCGCGGCGGTTGACGGTGAAGCTGCCGAAGCCACGAATTTCAATGCGGTGCCCCTGCTCCAGCGCATCGCCCATGGATTCGAGCAACACCTTCACGGCGTACTCGGCATCGGCCTGGCTGAGCTGGTTGAAATGCGCAGCGAGTTCTTCGACAAGATCGGATCGGGTCATGGCTTCATCGGCTCAGGCAGACAAGCGGGGCGGCTTTGCCGCCAGCCCCGGCTTGCCCGCCGGCATCACTGTGGCATCACTTTTCTTCAGCGCTATCGAGCTTGGCCTTGAGCAAGGCGCCCAGGTTGGTGGTGCCGGCGTTGCCCACGGCTTGCTGGTTCAGGTGATCCAGCGCCTCTTGCTGATCGGCGGCGTCCTTGGCCTTGATCGAGAGTTGGATGCTGCGGTTCTTGCGGTCGATGTTGGTGATGACGGCGGTGATTTCGTCGCCTTCCTTGAGCGCATTGCGGGCATCTTCCACGCGATCGGCGGAGATGTCGGAGGCGCGCAAATAGCCCATCACGTCTTCGCCCAGTTCGATTTCAGCGCCCTTGGCATCCACGCTCTTGACCTTGCCCGTCACGCTCTGGCCTTTGTCGTTGACGGAAACAAAGGTCGTGAACGGATCGGCGTCGAGCTGCTTGATGCCCAGGCTGATGCGCTCGCGCTCCACGTCCACGGCCAGCACGATGGCTTCCACTTCCTGGCCCTTCTTGTAATTGCGCACGGCGGACTCGCCCGGCTCGTTCCAGGAAAGATCGGACAAGTGCACCAGGCCGTCGATGCCCGAGGCCAGGCCCACGAACACGCCGAAGTCGGTGATGGACTTGATGGGGCCTTTGACCTTGTCGCCACGGTTGGTGTTTTGCGCGAAGTCTTGCCAGGGGTTGATCTTGGTTTGTTTCATGCCCAGGCTGATGCGGCGCTTGTCTTCGTCGATGTCCAGCACCATGACTTCGACCTCGTCGCCCAGCGACACCACTTTGGAGGGGGCGATGTTCTTGTTGGTCCAGTCCATTTCAGAGACGTGCACCAGACCTTCGATGCCAGGCTCCAGCTCGACAAAGGCGCCGTAGTCGGCGATGTTGGTGACCTTGCCGAACAGGCGAGTGTTGGCCGGGTAGCGACGGGCCACGCCGATCCAGGGGTCTTCGCCCATTTGCTTGAGGCCCAGGGAAACGCGGCTTTTCTCGGCGTCGAACTTGAGCACTTTGGCCGTGATTTCCTGGCCGGCCTGCACCACCTCGGAAGGATGGCGCACGCGGCGCCAGGCCATGTCGGTGATGTGCAGCAGGCCGTCGATGCCGCCCAGATCCACGAATGCGCCGTATTCGGTGATGTTCTTGACCACGCCGTTGACGATGGCGCCCTCGTGCAGGGTCGCCAGCAGTTTTTCGCGCTCCTCGCCCATGGAGGCTTCCACCACCGCGCGGTGCGAGAGCACCACGTTGTTGCGCTTGCGGTCGAGCTTGATGACCTTGAACTCCAGCGTTTTGTTTTCGTAAGGCGTCAGATCCTTGACGGGGCGGGTGTCCACCAGCGAACCGGGCAGGAAGGCGCGGATGCCGTTGACCAGCACGGTCAGGCCGCCCTTGACGCGGCCGGAGGTGGTGCCGGTGACGAATTCGCCCGATTCCAGCGCCTTTTCCAGCGCCAGCCAGGAGGCCAGGCGCTTGGCTGTGTCGCGCGAGAGGATGGTGTCGCCATAGCCGTTTTCGATGGAGCCAATGGCCACGGAGACGAAGTCGCCCACCTGGACTTCGACCTCGCCTTGATCGTTCTTGAACTCTTCCAGCGGAATGAGCGATTCGGACTTCAGACCCGCATTGACCACCACCACGTTGTGCTCGATACGCACGACTTCAGCAGTAATCACTTCCCCCGGACGCATTTCGGTGCGTTGCAGAGATTCTTCGAATAAGGCGGCAAAAGATTCAGACATGTGTTTCCTTGGCCTGTGCTGCCAGCTTCCGCCAGCACCATTGCTGGACGTTTTTCCCCTGACAGTCAGGCAGTGCGGGCGCTGCGGCCCTGGGGTTGAGAGTTGACAAACGGTCGGCGCTGGCAGTGCCAGACGACCGGGCGAACTTCGCGCGCCACCGGCAGGCAAGGCAGGCAGCACACATGCAACAGTGGCGCAAGCGGGCCGGCCGCTGTGCGCCACTGGGCAAGGTGTCAGGAGCTGGCCGTGGCGGTTTGCGCTGGGGACAGCCCGTTTCGGGCGGCCCACCATTGCAAGACTTGATCCCGGGCGGCTTCAACACTGAGATCGGAGTTATCCAGCCGATGTGCATCCGCCGCTGGCGTCAATGGGGCGACGCTGCGCGTTGCATCCCGCAAGTCCCGCGCCTCCAGCTCTTCGCGAAGGGTCGCAAGTGTAGCGGCGACCCCTTTGGAAATCAATTGCTTATAGCGCCGCTCGGCCCTTTTGCCGGCGCTGGCGGTGAGAAAGACTTTCAGCGGCGCACCGGCGAACACCACCGTCCCCATGTCGCGGCCATCGGCCACCAGGCCGGGCAAGCGGGCGGCCTGGCGCTGCCAGTCCAGCAGGGCCTCGCGCACGGCGGGCAGGGCGGAGATGAGCGAGGCGTCGCGGCTGGCGGTTTCGGTGCGCAGCGCCAGCGTCACGTCCTGGCCGTCCAGCCACACCTGCCCTTCTTCGAAATGCAAACGTAGCGTGCGCGCCACATCGGCCAGGGCTTGCGCCTGTTCAGGCGCGATCTCTATGCCACGGTTGCGTGCGGCCAGCCCGGCGGCGCGGTAGAGCGCGCCGGAGTCGAGCGTGGCAAAACCCAATTGCTGCGCCACCGCTTCGGCCAGGGTGCCTTTGCCGGACGCGCTTGGCCCATCAATGCAGATGACGGGCACGGCCTGGCGCGGGCGCACGACAGTCCACAGGGTTTCGAAATATTCGGGGAAGGTTTTGCCCACGCAGCGCGGGTCTTCAATGCGCACCATGCGCCCGGCCGGGTTGAAGGCCGCCAGGGAGAAGCACATGGCCATGCGGTGGTCGTCGTAGGTGGCGATGGAGGCCGCGCTCCACGCCTGAGCTTCGGGTGGGGTGATGGCAATCCAATCCGGCCCGCTTTCCACCTGCGCGCCCAGCTTGCGCAATTCAGTGGCCATGGCCTCAATGCGATCGGTTTCTTTCACGCGCCAACTGGCGATATTGCGGATGCGGCTGGCGCCCTGGGCGTACAAGGCCATCACGGCCAGCGTCATCGCCGCGTCGGGGATGTGGTTGGCATCGATATCGATGGGGTGCAGCGGCCATTGCCCACGCTGCACCTTCAGCCAGTTGGGGCCTGCCTCCACCTGCACGCCCATTTGGCGGGCGGCGTCGATGAAGCGGATATCGCCCTGAATCGAATCTTCCCCTACGCCCTGGATGGTCAGGCTATGGCCCAGGGCCGCATCGCTGGCCAGGCCGCCCAGCGCGACGAAGTAGCTGGCCGAGGAGGCATCGGCCTCCACATGCAGCGCGCCGGGCGAGCGGTAACGGCTGCCCGCCGCGATGGTGAAACGTTGCCAGCCCTCGCGCTGCACGGTCACGCCAAAGCGTTGCATCAAATTCAGCGTGATGGCGATATAGGGCTTGGAAATCAGCTCGCCCTGCACCTCGATGACGTAATCGCGCTCTTGCCCCGGACGGCTGGCCAGCAGCGGCAAGGCCATCAGCAAGGCGGTGAGGAACTGGCTGGAGACATCGCCCCGGATCCGGATGACCTCGTCCGCCGCCATGGGCGCCGCCCCCGCTGCCGTGACGTGCAAGGGCGGGAAACCCTCGTTCTTGCCATAGGCGATGGCACAGCCGAGCTGGCGCAGCGCATCGACCAAATCGCCAATGGGGCGCTCTTGCATGCGCGCCACGCCCGTTAATTCAAAACATTGCCCGTCCTGGGCCAGCAGCGCCAGCGCCGCCGTCAAAGGCCGCATGGCCGTGCCCGCATTGCCCAGGTGCAGCACCGCCTGCGCAGGCAGGCGCTGGCGGTCCAGCCCCGTGATGCGCACCTGCCCCGGGCCAGGGTGCGCAATGGCGCAGCCCAGCGTTTGCAATGCCGAGAGCATGGCCTCGGTATCGTCCGAAGCCAGCACGTCGTGCAAGGTGGTGGTCTCCCCCTCGCACAGCGCCGCCAGCAGCAACACGCGATTGGAGATGCTCTTGGAGCCGGGCAAGCGCACCACCCCGTGGGCCGATTGCAGGGCGGGAATATCGAGAAAAGCGGAAAGGTACATGGCAGGCGCAGCAAAACTGCATGAAAAAACCCGCATGGCCCAGGACATGCGGGTTTTGTTTTTCAATTCAAAAGAAAACCTGTTTGAGACACATCATGCCAAAACAAGGTTGTTTTATTTCTTTTGATTTATAAAATCATGGTGCCGTCGGCGAGACTCGAACTCGCACAGCCATGGGCCACTACCCCCTCAAGATAGCGTGTCTACCAATTCCACCACGACGGCTTAAGGCAAGCGCGAGATTGTAGCGTAATTTTTTGCCGCTCCTCGCTGCCGCAAGCGGGTTGCCGTGTTTCCGCCGATGGGCAATGGGGCCATGCCCAGGGGCGGGCCATCGCGCATTCTTGGGCACAGATACAATCGTCCTCCCATTTCATTGCACGTTTTCCCGCATGTCCTGGCTTGACAAAATCATCCCCTCCCGCTTGATTCGCAGTGCCGAAAACACGGCGCGCCATCAGATTCCAGAAGGCCTGTGGTCCAAATGCCCGGAGTGCGAAACGGTGCTTTACCGCGCCGATCTGGAAAAAAACCTCAACGTGTGCCCGCATTGCAATGCCCACCAGCGCATTGGCGCGCGCGCACGGCTGGCGGCGTTTCTGGACGAGGCCGGGCGCTACGAGATCGGGCAGGAAGTCACGCCGACCGATGCGCTGAAGTTCAAGGACAGTCGCAAGTACCCCGAACGCCTGAAAGAAGCAGGCAAGGCCACGGGCGAGACGGACGCGCTCATCGCCATGGGCGGCACCTTGCATGGCTTGCCTGTGGTGGTGGCCTGTTTCGAGTTCGACTTCATGGGCGGCAGCATGGGCAGCGTGGTGGGCGAGCGTTTTGTGCGCGCCGTGCAGGCCGCGCTGCAAAAGAAGGTGCCTTTCATCTGCTTTACCGCCACGGGCGGCGCGCGCATGCAGGAGGGGCTGCTCTCGCTCATGCAAATGGCCAAAACCAACGCCGTGCTGGCCCAATTCGCACAGCAACGCCTGCCCTTTGTCAGCGTGCTGACCGACCCGACCATGGGCGGGGTGAGCGCCAGCTTTGCCTTCATGGGCGATTTGGTGATTGCCGAGCCCAAGGCCCTGATCGGCTTTGCCGGGCCGCGCGTGATCGAGTCCACCGTGCGCGTGACCTTGCCCGAGGGCTTTCAACGCGCCGAATTCCTGCTTGGCAAAGGCGCGGTGGACATGATTGTGGACCGGCGCCAACTGCGTGAAGTGATTGCCCGCAACCTGGCCATCCTCACCCACCAGGCCAGCACCGGCCAGGCCGAATCGCCTGCAACCCCGGTGGCCGAAGCCGCGCCAGCCGTGCCCGACGCGGCAAGCAATGCCACCAGCACAGCCGAAGCTGCGCCCGAGGAGGTCGCCGCAGCCGCCAGTGCTACTGCCATCACCGGCGAAGCCGCCGCGCCTGCGCAGCCCGCCCAGCCCCCTCAGCCCTCCTCGCCCCCCCAGCCGTAACACCCGCTATGTCCGTCACATTGGCGACCTGGAATGTCAATTCCCTGAACGTGCGCCTGCCGCAGGTGCAGCAATGGCTGCAAGCCAACCCGGTGGACGTGCTGGGCATGCAAGAGCTGAAGCTGCCCGATGAACGCTTCCCCGCCGATGCCTTGCGCGAACAAGGCTATGAGGCCGAAGTGTTTGGCCAGGCTACCTACAACGGCGTGGCCCTGCTGCACCGCAGCCAGGCGCGCGACGTGGTGCGCAACCTGCCCGGCTACGCCGATGCGCAATCGCGCGTCATCACCGCCACCGTGGCGACGCCGCTGGGCGATATCCGCCTCATCAACGCCTATTTCGTCAACGGCCAAGCGCCCGGCACCGACAAATTCGCCTACAAAAACGAATGGCTGGCGCACCTGCACGCCCATGTGCAGGCGCAAATGCAGGTGCACGCGCAGGTCGTGCTCATGGGCGATTTCAACATCACCGCCGAGGATGCCGACTCCTGGGATCCCGATGGCTTGCGCGGCACCATCCACCACACGCCCGAGGAGCGCCAAGCCTTCGCGCGCCTGCTGGAGCTGGGCCTGGTAGATGCGTTCCGGCAATTCCCGCAGCCGGACAAAACCTTCTCCTGGTGGGATTACCGCATGCTCGGCTTTCAGAAAAACCGGGGTTTGCGCATCGACTACATCCTCATCAGCGATGCGCTGCGCCCGCTGCTGCGCCGCTGCTGGATCGACCGCACCCCGCGCAAATGGCCCAAGCCCAGCGACCATGCGCCCGTGCTGATCGAATTGGGTCAACCCGCTTCCTAGCGCCTCGCACGCGCGCAATGGCTTGGTGCGGCGGCGCAACCAGAGCGGCCCTCCGTGCTTGCCAAACGCCAAACCTTCGCGCTCCCATTCCTTACCAACACCCTTCAACGCCCTTGCCGGAGAACGCCACCGTGCCCGTCAACCTCAATCCCCCCCAAGCCACCGACTTGCAGCCCATTGCAGGCGTGCGCATCGCCGTTGCCGAGGCCGGCATCCGCAAAGCCCAGCGCAAGGATTTGACCGCCTTCGTGCTTGACGAAGGCGCCAGCGTGGCCGGTGTTTTTACGCAAAACCGCTACTGCGCCGCGCCTGTGCAAATCTGCCAGGAGCACCTGGCAGCGCAAGGCGAAGCAGGGCGGGGCGGCGCAGGCATTCGCGCCCTCATCATCAACACCGGCAACGCCAATGCGGGCACAGGCGCCAGCGGCCTGGCCCATGCGCGGACGACCTGCACCGCCGCCGCACAAGCACTGGCCTGGCTGGGCACGCTGCAACCGCAACAGGTGCTGCCGTTTTCCACCGGCGTCATCATGGAGCCGCTGCCCATCGAGCGCATCGAGGCCGCCCTGCCCGCGCTGCTGGAGCGCACCCGCCAGCCCGAGGCCGCCACGCCCCAGGCCTGGCTGGATGCCGCCCACGGCATCATGACCACGGACACCATCGCCAAAGCTGCCAGCGCCAGCGCCGTTGTGGGCGGCCAGACCGTGCACGTCACCGGCATCACCAAAGGCGCAGGCATGATTCGCCCCAACATGGCCACCATGCTCGGCTTCGTCGCCACCGACGCCGCCATCGCCCCCCGCCTGCTGCCCGAGCTGGTCAAACGCCTGGCCGATGAATCGTTCAACCGCATCACCGTCGATGGCGATACCTCCACCAACGACTCCTTCGTGCTGATCGCCACCCACCAGGCGGGCAACGCCCCCATCGACGAGCTCGACAGCCCCGACAGCCAGGCGCTCTACGCCGCCTTGCGCAGCGTGGCCCAGCAACTGGCGCAAGCCATCGTGCGCGATGGCGAAGGCGCGAGCAAATTCATCACCATCCACGTCACCGGCGGGCGCGATACGGCCGAATGCGCGCAAGCCGCGTACGCCATCGCCCATTCGCCGCTGGTCAAAACCGCGTTTTTCGCCAGCGACCCCAATCTGGGGCGCATCCTGGCCGCCGTGGGCTATGCCGGCATTGCCGATCTGGATCAAAACCGCATCGCCATGTACCTGGACGATGTGCACGTCGTGCAAGACGGCGGCCGCCGCCCCCAATACCGCGAGGAAGACGGCCAGCGCGTCATGCAGCAAAGCGACATCACCATCCGTATCGACCTGGGCCGCGGTCAGGCGCAAGAGACGGTGTGGACGTGCGACCTCAGCCACGACTACGTCAGCATCAACGCCGATTACCGTTCCTGAGAATCTAAAACCAAAAATACAAATCAAAGGAAAAACCGTTTCAATGCAGAATTGCCGAAACGGGTTGATTTATTTTCCTTTTGATTTGTAAATTAAACTTGTTCGGGCGCTGCCCCAGCCTCTGTCACTTGTGGAGCGCCTGACTGCGACATGGCTTTGGCCAAACTGGCGGCCAGCAGCAAGATGGCGCTGGAGAAATACAGCCACATCAGCAACGCCACCAGCGAGCCTGCCGCGCCGTAAGCGGACACCACCGCCGCCTCCGACAGATACAGCGTCATGGCGTGCTTGCCCAGCGTGAACAGCACCGCGCCAATCAGCGAACCCCACACCAGATAGCGCAGCGACGGCTTGCGCCCATCGCTGATGCGCATCATGCCCACGAACAGCAGCGTGACAAACAGCAGGCCCACGACTTCGTTGAACGTGCCCCAGAACCACGGGTTGGCAATGACGTCATCGAGCATGCGCGTCAGCACCCGCAGCACCGCCGAGACCACCAGCGAAAGCATGAGCGCCCCGCCCAAGGCCAGCACATACCCCATGCCGCGCAAGCGCAGCACCAGCAATTGCCACATTGGCGCGCGCTTGTGCGCGCTGTGCTTCACGCCCCAAATATCGGCCAGCGCATCTTGCAACGCCACGAATACGCCCGTGGCCGCCGACATCAAAACGCCAAAGGCGATCACCGTCGCAATCGCACCCTGCTCGGGCGCGGTCGCGCTTTGCAGCGCATGCTGCACCACGGCGGCGGCTTTCTCGCCTGTCACATCCCGAATTTGCTGCAACAGGGTTTCTTCCACCACCGAGCGGTCAAGCCACCAGCCCAGCCCGGCCACCACCAGCACCAGCAGCGGCGCCAGGCTCAACATGGCATAAAAAGCGACGGCGGCGCTTTGGCGCATGCCGTCGATTTCCAGCCAAAGATTCAGGCCCCGCACGGGCCAACTTGCAAGAAGGCGCTCTTTCACAGGTTCGCAGCCGCCGCCCTGGCTCGCGCTTTACGCGCCCAGGGCTTCGAACACACGCCCGGTGATTTCATCCACCGCGCCCACGCCGCTGATCTTGCGGTATTGCGGTGCACTCTCCGGCGCCTGGGCGGCCCATTCGGAATAGTATTGAATCAGCGGGCGCGTTTGCGCGTCATACACCTCCAGGCGTTTGCGCACCGTTTCTTCTTTGTCGTCATCGCGCTGGATCAGCGGCTCGCCCGTGACATCGTCCACCCCTTCCACCTTGGGCGGGTTGAATTTGACGTGGTAAGTGCGCCCGCTGCCGGGGTGCTGGCGGCGGCCCGTCGCGCGCTCCAGGATGTCGCCAAAAGGCACGTCAATCTCCAGCACGTAATCCAGCGCCACGCCAGCGTCCTTGAGGGCATCGGCCTGCACGATGGTGCGCGGGAAGCCGTCAAACAAAAAGCCCTTGGCGCAATCGGGCTGCGCGATGCGCTCCTTCACCAAGCCGATGATGATGTCGTCGCTCACCAACTGTCCCGCATCCATCACGGCCTTGGCCTGCAAGCCCAGCGGAGTGCCTGCCTTGACGGCCGCGCGCAGCATGTCGCCGGTGGAGATTTGCGGAATACCGAACTTCTCGCAAATAAACGCCGCTTGCGTGCCTTTTCCTGCGCCGGGAGCGCCGAGCAAAATCAATCTCATGGAATGTCCTTCATTGTTGTGTCGAGCCGTCAGGCCACTTGGCCTGGCCCAACGGGATTGTCTCCGTCAAAAGGGCCGGCAAGCATAGCAGGAAAGGCCCGCCGCTCCGGCGCCCCGGACGCACTTTCTCGCCGAGGGCGTGCCATGCACTTCGCGATCTTGCGGGGGGCGGAAAGTGCATAAACGCTCCGGGGCGCAGGCGTGTTTGCGCTGACGCCCGCGCACTTCAGGCCAGTCTTTCAGTTCTGGCTTTCAGCCAAACAATTGCGCCAGCGCCAGCCCCGGCTCTTGGGCGCGCATGAAGGCCTCGCCCACCAAAAAGGCATGCACGCCCGCATCGCGCAGGCGCTGCACGTCCTGCGGCGTGGCAATGCCCGATTCGGTCACCAGCAGGCGGTCGGCGGGCGCTTCGCGTTGCAAGTCCAGCGTTGTCTGCAAGCGGGTTTCAAAGGTGCGCAGGTTGCGGTTGTTGATGCCCAGCAGCGGGGTTTTCAGCCGCAGGGCGCGCTCCAGCTCGGCCCGGTCGTGCACTTCCACCAGCACCGCCATATCCAGCGCGTGGGCGATGGCCTCGAAATCGGCCATTTGCGCATCGTCCAGCGCGGCGGCGATGAGCAGCACGGCATCCGCCCCCATCGCGCGCGATTCGTAGATGTGGTAGGGGTCCACCATGAAGTCTTTGCGCAGCACGGGCAAATCCACACTGGCGCGCGCTTGTTTGAGGTAATCGACGCTGCCCTGGAAGAATTGCCTGTCGGTCAGCACCGACAGGCACGCCGCGCTGGTCTGGCCGTCGCCTTCGGCATAGCTTTGCGCGATGTCGGCGGGGTAAAACGGCTCGCGCAACAGGCCCTTGCTGGGGCTGGCTTTTTTCACCTCGGCAATCACTGCGGCCTGGCCACGGGCGATTTTGGCGCGCAAGGCGGCTTCGAAATCGCGCGTGAGCACGCGGCTCTCGGCATCGGCGCGCACGGCTGCAAGCGGGGCTTTTTTCTGCGCTGCGGCGATTTCTTCGCGCTTGACGGCAATGATTTTTTCCAGAATGTCGGACATGGGCGGCTCCACGCACAAAAAGAAAAGCGCAAAAAACGCAAGGCTTCAGGCCATTGGTTCAGGCCATTGGGGCCGCCACTTCATCCCGCGGCGGTCCGGGGCGGCTGGGCCTGGTGGCAGGCCTTGGCCTTGTACTCTTTGATCGCCTGCGCCACTTGGGGCACCAGCGCCGGGCCCCGGTAAATCAGGCCGGTGTAGATCTGCACCAGATCGGCGCCTGCGTCGATTTTCTCGAGCGCGTCCTCCGCATCCATGATGCCGCCTGCGCCAATGATGGGCAGGGCGGGGCCAACGGCCTGGCGCAACTGGCCAATCACCTCCGTGCTGACCTGACGCACCGGCGCGCCGCTGACGCCGCCGACCTCATCGCCGTGCGGATACGGGGCCACGCCGTCGTGGTTGATGGTGGTGTTGGTGGCAATCACCCCGTCCACCTGGTGCTGCTGCACGATGTGGGCAATCAATGCCACCTGGTCGGTGGAGAGATCGGGCGCGATCTTGAGGAACATGGGCTTGTGCGGATGCGTTTGCTTGAGTTCCTCGCGGCAATCGGTCAGCGCCTTGAGCAAGGCGTCGAGCGAGGTGTTGGACTGCAAATCGCGCAGGTTTTTGGTGTTGGGCGAGCTGATGTTGATGGTGACGTAATCGGCATGCGGATAGACCGCGCGCAGGCAGCTCACATAGTCATCGGCGGCGCGCTCAATGGGCGTGGCCGCGTTTTTGCCGATGTTCAGGCCCAGCCGCATGGGGTGCTGGCCCTGGCGGGCGGTGGACTTTTGCACGTTCTTCAAAAATGCCTCCAGCCCCTGGTTGTTAAAGCCCATGCGGTTGATGATGGCGCCGGCTTCGCGGATGCGGAACATGCGCGGCCTGGAGTTGCCGCCCTGCGCCAAGGGCGTGACGGTGCCCACTTCGACAAAGCCAAAGCCCATGGCCGCCAGCCCGTCGATGCAGCGCGCGTTTTTGTCCAGCCCGGCGGCCAGCCCCACGCGATTGGGAAATTGCAGCCCCGCCACGGTCACGGGGTCGTCCACGCGGCGCTGCGCGTACAGGCGGCGCAGCCAGCCGCTCGATTGCGTTCTCTTGATCCAATCCAAGGCGAATTCATGCGCCTTCTCGGCATCCATGGCGAACAGAAACGGGCGTATCAGCGGGTAGAAATCCATGGGGCGCGAGTGTAAAGGAACGTTGCACGCCCCCAAGCACGCAGGCGCGGGGGCGGCAAGCGCCCCACATGCCCTGCCTGGGGCAGCAGGGATAATGCGCGGCTATTCATTGTCCCCAAGGTGCGGGGGCCAAGTGCGCCCGCCCCGTTTTCTCTTTTTTTACCCGCTCGCCTTCACCCGATCATGGATCAGGACGCTCTCAAAGCCCTCGTCGGCCAAGCCGCTCTCGCTTACGTCAAACCCCACAGCATTCTTGGCGTGGGCACTGGCTCAACCGTCAACAAATTCATCGAAGCACTGGCCCGGGCGGCCATTCCCTTGCAGGGGGCGGTGTCCAGCTCCGAGGCCAGCACCGCGTTGCTGCAACAGGCGGGCATTGCCGTGCTGCCCGCCAGCGAGGTGCAGGCGCTGGATTGGTACATCGACGGCGCCGACGAGATCGACGCCAACGGCTGCATGATCAAGGGCGGCGGTGCGGCGCTGACGCGCGAAAAAATCGTGGCCGATCTGGCGGCGCGCTTTCTCTGCATTGCCGATGGCAGCAAACGTGTGCAGACATTGGGCGCCTTCCCGCTGCCGGTGGAGGTGGTGCCCATGGCCGCAGCGCAAATCGTGCGCCGTTTTGCCGCGCTGGGCGGGCAGGCCAGCGTGCGCCTGCGAGGCGGGCAGCCGCTGGTGACGGACAACGGCATGCACATCGTCGATGTGCGCGGCCTGCGCATCACCGAGCCGCTGGCGCTGGAAAACGACATCAGCGCCTGGCCCGGCGTGGTGACGGTGGGCATTTTTGCCCGCCACCGCGCCAGCGTGTGCCTGCTGGGCACGGCCGAGGGCGTGCAAACCTTGCAATGGGATTGATGGGGCTGTGATGGCTGCACGCCGCCCTGTTGCCCCTGCTGCCCCCGCTTTGCCTGTGCGCACCGAGCGCAACGCCCGCGATGCCGCCCGCACCCGCGCAGGCGGCCCCGGCCATGTGCGCATCATCGGCGGGCAGTGGAAGCGCACGCGCCTGGCTGTTGCGCCCAAGCCGGGTTTGCGCCCCACGCCCGATCGCGTGCGCGAAACCCTGTTCAACTGGCTGGGGCAGGATTTGAGCGGCCTGTACTGCCTGGATGCCTTTGCAGGCAGCGGCGCTTTGGGCTTTGAGGCCGCTTCGCGCCACGCTGCCCACGTCACGCTGGTCGAGCGCGACCGCCAGCTTTGCGCGCAACTGCAAGCCAATGCCCGCCAGCTCCAGGCCCGCACCATCACCGTGCGCCAGGGCGACGGCCTGCACGCCTTGCAAACCCGCCCAGCAGCGGCCACGACGGATGGCGCAGCGGGCTGGGATGTGATTTTTCTCGACCCGCCCTACGCCGCCGGGCTGGAGCGCCCGGCCTTGCAGCACGCGCGCCAAAGCCTGGCGCCGCACGGCCTGCTGTATCTGGAGAGCAGCCAGTGCTGGGACGATGCCGTGCTCCAGCCCCTGGGCTGGCAGCGTCTGCATTACCTCAAGGCCGGGGCGGTGCATGCCCATGTGCTGCGCCTTGCGATCTCTTGATATATTACATTTCAAAGAAAATATCAAACATTACCCATCATGCCATAAGCAGTGTATTTTGTTTCTTATTGATTTGTAAATAGAAAGCCCCCAAGCCGCATGCAGACGGCGGGCAAACCTACAATAGCGCCCATGTCCACACCACACTACACCCGCGCCCAGGCCCTGCCGCAGCTCTTGCGCCAGCGCATCATCATCCTTGACGGGGCGATGGGCACGATGATTCAGCGTTTCAAACTCGATGAGGCCCAATACCGTGGCCAGGGCTACGACGGGCCGGGCGCGGCCGGGGCGCGCTTTGCCGACTTTCCGCGCGATGTCAAGGGCAACAACGAGCTGCTCTCGCTGACCCGCCCGGACGTGATCGCCAGCATTCACGAAAGCTATCTGGCCGCAGGCGCGGATTTGATCGAGACCAACACCTTTGGCGCCACCGCCGTGGCGCAGGAGGACTACGGCATGGCCGATCTGGCGCGCGAGATGAATCTGCGCTCGGCCCAGTTGGCGCGCGCCGCCTGCGACAAATTCTCCACCCCCGAGCAGCCGCGCTATGTGGCCGGGGCGCTGGGGCCGACGCCGCGCACGGCCAGCATCAGCCCGGATGTGAACGACCCCGGCGCGCGCAATGTGGATTTTGAAACCCTGCGCCAAAGCTATCTGGAGCAAACCCTGGCCCTGATCGAGGGCGGCGCGGACGTGATTTTGGTGGAGACGATTTTCGACACCCTCAACGCCAAAGCCGCGCTGTTTGCCGTGCAGCAAGCCTTCGACGCCACGGGCCAATGCCTGCCCATTCTCATCAGCGGCACCGTCACCGACGCCTCCGGGCGCATCCTCTCGGGGCAGACGGTGACGGCCTTCTGGCACAGCGTGCGCCATGCCCAGCCGCTGGCCGTGGGGCTGAACTGCGCGCTGGGCGCGGCCTTGATGCGCCCCTACATCCAGGAGCTGGCCAGCGTCGCCAAAGACACCTTCATCAGTTGCTACCCCAATGCCGGCCTGCCCAACCCGATGAGCGAAACCGGCTTTGACGAAACGCCCGAAGTCA
>JAUMYU010000043.1 GCA_030528485.1 Comamonadaceae bacterium | reverse complement strand
TATGAATCTCCACCAATTTCGTTTCGTTCAAGAAGCGGTGCGGCGCAATTTGAATTTGACCGAAGCGGCCAAGGCCCTGCACACTTCACAGCCTGGAGTTTCCAAGGCGATCATCGAGTTGGAAGATGAGTTGGGAGTTGAGATATTTGCACGCCATGGTAAGCGGCTCAGGCGTGTGACTGAGCCGGGGCGGCATGTGCTTGCCAGCATCGAGATCATTTTGCGTGAGGTGGGCAATCTCAAACGCATTGGTCAGGATTTCAGCGCGCAGGATTCGGGCACGTTGCGCATTGCCACTACCCATACGCAGGCACGCTATGTGTTGCCTGAGCCGGTGGCGCGTTTTCGTGCGCAGTTTCCTAAAGTCAGCATCAGTTTGCATCAGGCCACGCCGCATGAAGTGGCCGGCTTGGTGTTGAGTGAGGCTGTGGATATCGGTATGGCGACCGAGTCGCTGGCCGATTATGAGGATTTGGTCACCATGCCATGTTATGAATGGCAGCATGTACTGATTTTTCCGCCGCAGCACCCGCTGGCGCACAAGCCGCGCATCACGCTGGAAGACATTGTCAATGAGCCATTGATTACTTATCACCCGTCATTTACTGGGCGTGGCCGCATTGACCGTGCTTTTGCGCGCCGCAATCTCAAGCCCAATATCGTGTTGGAGGCCATCGACTCGGATGTGATTCGTACCTATGTCAGCCTGGGCTTGGGCGTTGGCATCGTGGCCGAAATGGCCGTGCAGGGCGAGTTATTGGGCCACTTGCGGGCCCGGCCCATGGGTGATTTGTTTGGCATGAACATGGCGCGGGTGGCGTTCAAGCGAGGTGCTTATCTGCGCCAATTTGTCTGCCATTTTGCAGAGCTCATCAGCCCGCGTTTGAGCCGCGAGCAGGTGCAGCTGGCCCTCAGCGGGCGTGAGAGTGATTACGAGTTGTAACCAAACCCCGCTTTCGTGGGGCATGGCGCTGGCCCATCTTTGTGTGGGCCGTCACATATTGGGCCCACATGCCAGTGTGGCTCAAAGAGTGGCAGCTTGGCCGCTGCTGGCGGTAGCCGATGCCTGCTTTTTGCCCAGATAGGCTTCGATGACTTGCGGGTGGTTGGCCACTTCCTGCGCCGGGCCGTGCAGGGTGATGGCGCCCAGCTCCAGCACGTAGGCGTAGCGGGCGGCGCGCAGGGCGGCGCGGGAGTTTTGCTCCACCAGCAAGATGCCCAGGCCCTGGGCGCGCAGGTCTTCGATGATGGCAAAGACTTCGTTCATGATTTTGGGCGCCAGGCCCAGCGATGGCTCGTCGAGCATGAGCGCGCGCGGGCGGCTCATGAGGGCGCGGCCGATGACCAGCATTTGCCGCTCGCCGCCGGACATGGTGCCCGCGGGCTGTTTGCGCCGCTCTTTCAGGCGCGGGAACAGGGCGAAGATCTCGTGCAGCAGGGCCTGGCGCTGGGCCGCGCCCTGGTGGCGCAGCAGGTAGCTGCCGAGGATGAGGTTGTCCTCCACGCTCATGCTGGCAAACAGCTCGCGCGTCTCGGGCACCAGCGCCAGGCCGCGCTTGACGCGCTGCTCCAGCGGCAGGGCCGAGACGTCCTGCCCGGCCATGCGCACCGTGCCGCTGGCGTTGCCGTTGGCAGGCAGGCAGCCCATGAGGGCGTTGAGCAGCGAGGATTTGCCCGCGCCGTTGGGGCCGATGACGCACACCAGCTCGCCCTGGCCCAGTTGCAGGTTGGCGCCGAGCAAGGCGGCGCTTTTGCCGTAGCGCACGTGCAGGTTCTGCACGGCCAGCAAGGGCTCTTGGGGCGCGGCGGCTGCGGGGGCTTGGGGGGCGTGGCTCATGCGCTGGCTCCTTCTGGGCGGCTGGCGGTTGGGGTGGCGGTGGCTGCTGCGTCTGCCGCATCTGCTTTTGGGCTGTCCGGGGCGGTTTCGCCGTCGATCTCCACGCCGCCCAGGTAGGCGCGCAGCACGGCGGGGTCGTTGCGGATCTCCTCGGGCTTGCCCTGGGCGATGCGGCTGCCGAATTCCATGACGACGATGCGGTCCATCAGGCCCATGATGAAGTCCATGTCGTGCTCGACGATGAGCACGGCCATGCCTTCGCTGCGCAACTGCGTCAGCAGCCGTGCCAGGGCTTGCTTTTCTTGCAGGCGCAGGCCAGCGGCAGGCTCGTCCAGCAGCAACAGCATGGGGTCGGTGCACAGGGCGCGGGCGATTTCCACAATGCGTTGCTGGCCCAGGGCCAGGCTGCCCGCGCTGTGGTGCATCACGTCTTGCAGGCCCACGCGCTGGATTTGCCAGGCGGCCAGGCTCAGCAAGGCAGCTTCCTCATGCCGATCGGCCCGGATGGAAGCGCCCAGCATGCTGGTTTTGCCGCGCAAATAGGCGCCGATGGCGACGTTTTCCAGCACGCTCATCTCCGGCATCAGGCGCACGTGCTGGAAGGTGCGGCCAATGCCGTGGCGCACGATTTCGCGCGCGGGCAGGGCGTCGATGCGCTGGCCCAGCAAGCGGATTTCGCCGCTGGTGGCAGGCAGCACGCCGGTGATGAGGTTGAACATGGTGGATTTGCCCGCGCCATTGGGGCCAATGAGGGCCACCAGCTCGCCGGCGCGCACCTCGAAGCTCATGTCGTTGACGGCCACCAGCCCGCCAAACTGCTTGCGCGCCTGCTGCACCGACAGCAGCGGCTGCCCGGCGGCGGGCTTGCTGCGCGAGGGCAGGGCTGGCTCGGCATGCACCGGGCCGATGGCGCGCGCCAGGCGCGCGGCGGGCCGCCAGCGCGCGGGCAACCACCCCGCCAGCGCAGGCCACAGGCCGCGCGCCGAGCGTTGCAGCGCCAGCACGATGATGGCGCCAAAGACCACCAGCTCCAGATTGCCCACGGAGCCAAAGAGCTTGGGCGCCCAATCCTGCAAAAAGCTCTTGAGCATGGTCAGCGCCGTGGCCCCGACGATGGCCCCCCACAGGCTGGAGAGGCCGCCGACCACGGCCATGAACAGGTACTCGATGCCGGTGTTCAGCCCGAACGGCGTGGCGTTGATGGCGCGCTGCAAATGGGCGTAGAGCCAGCCGGCAATGGCGGCCATCAAGGCGGCGCAGACGAAGGTCCACAGCCGATAGCTGGGCGTGTTCGCGCCCATGGCCTCGGCCATGCCTGCGCCGCCGTTGAGGGCGCGGATGATGCGCCCGGGGCGCGAATCGAGCAGGTTGCTCACCAGCAGCAAAAACAGCGCCACCACCAGCCAGATGGGGATGAGCATGGCGCGCGGCGAATCCAGCGCCACGCCCAGCAGGCCGATGGGGGGAATGCCGCTGATGCCGTCGTACTTGCCCAGGATTTCCAGCGTGCCGAACAGGTAGTAGATCGACAGCGCCCAGGCAATGGTGGCAATGGGCAGGAAGTGGCCCGAGAGGCGCACCGTCAGCGCGCCAATGGCAATGGCCGATACGCCCGCAATGGCCATGCCCGCCAGCAAGCCCAGCCAGGGCGAGAGGGCGTAATGCGTGCTCAACACGGCGGTGGTGTAAGCACCAATGCCCACGAAAGCGGCCTGGCCGAAGGAGGTCATGCCCGCCATGCCGGTGAGCAGCACCAGCCCCAGCACGACCAGGGCGGCGATGCCGACGTAGCCGCCGATGGTGTACCAGTAAGGCGGCACGGGCAGCCAGGGCAGCAGCGCAATCCAGCCGAAGAAGGCCGCGATGGCCAGGCGATCGATGCGAGCAATGCGGGCAATGCCGCGCGCCGGATTCTGAGGCGCAGAAGGGGGGGCGGAAGAGGTCATGCGATCCATCTCAATGCTCCTCCGAATGCGGGTTTTGCAAAGAGCGCCAGAGCAGCACGGGAATGATCAGCGTGAAGACGATGACCTCCTTGTACGCGCTGGCCCAGAACGAGCCAAAGCTCTCCACCAGCCCCACCAGCACCGAGCCAACCCAGGCCAGCGGGTAGCTGGAGAGCGCGCCCACCATCGCCGCCACAAAGCCTTTGAGGGCGATGAGAAAGCCCGTGTCGTATTGCATCGTGGTCAGCGGCCCGGCCAGCACGCCCGCCAGCACGGCCATCAGCGTGGCCAGCGTGAAGGCGGTGGCGCCCGATTGCGCCGGGGCAATGCCCATCAGCCGCGCGCCCGTGCGGTTGATGGCGGTGGCGCGCAGCGCCTTGCCGGTGAGGGTGTGCTCGAAAATCAAGTACAGCGCCACGATCATCGTCATGGAGGCGGCAATCACCAGCAGGCCCTGGCCGGAAATGCTCACCGCGCCCAGTTGCCACTGCCACTGGCTCAGCGCCTCGCTGCGCGCGCCCTCGGGGCCAAGCACCAGCAGGCCCAGGCCCAGCAGCATGAAGTGCACGCCCACGGCAATGATGAGCAGCACCAGGGTGGAGGCCTCGGCCGCAGGCTGGAAGGCCAGCCGGTACAGCATCGGCCCCATGGGCACGACCAGCAGCGCCGTCAGCAGCAGTTGCGCCGGCAGGCCGCTCTGGCCCAGGCCGGTGTGCGCCAGCAGCGCCCAGGCCAGCAGCGGCAGGCCGAGGTTGAAGGCGGCGCTGCGGCCCAGGTTGGCTGCGCTGCGCTGCGTGCCTGCATGCAGCCGCCACAGGGTCACGGCGGCGTCCACGGCAAAGGTCAGCGCGCCCAGGCCCAGCAGCAGCCACAGCACGCCAGGCACCACGCCTTCTTGCAATTGCGCCATGGCAATGGCGGCAAAGGCGATCAGCTCGCCATGCGCCACGAAGATGACGCGGGTGACGGAAAAAATCAGGATCAAGGCCATGCCCACCAGTGCGTACACCGCGCCATTGGTCAGCCCGTCCTGCAACAAAATGGATGCGATTGAAAAGTCCATCGGTGCTCCTTGCCGCCTGCGCTCAGGCGTTCTGGAAAACAAAGGCATCGCTGAAAAAACGCTCGGGCGCCAGCCCGGCTTGCACGAAGCTCTGGCGCGCGGCATCCACCATCAAGGGGTTGCCGCAGGCATAGACCTCGAAGCGCGAGAGGTCTGGCCAATCCTCCAGCACCGCCTGGTGCACCAGGCCGCGGCGGCCGCTCTCTTGCGGCGGCGCGTCGGAGAACACGGGCACCACGCGCACGCCGGGGTAGCGCGCCTGCCAACTGGCCTCGTCGCCCAGCGCGTACAAATCCTGGCGCTGGCGCCCGCCCCAATACAGCACGGCGCCGCGCCGGACCAGCTCGCCTAGGTGGGTGTGCAAGAAAGAGGCAATGGGCGCATAGCCCGTGCCCGAGGCCAGCAGCAGCACGGGCGCGTCGCCGCCTTGCAGCGTGAAGGAGCCATACGGCCCCTCGATGCGCAGCATGTCGCGGGGCTTGAGCGCGTCGTAGGCGTGGGGCGAGAAGCGCCCGCCCTCGATGCGGCGGATGTGCCATTCGATCTCGCCCTTGTCGTTGGGCGCGTTGGCCATGGAGTAGCAGCGGCGGCTGCCGTCCTTGAGGATGAGGTCGGCGTACTGCCCGGCCTCAAAGCCCCAGCCGGTGGCCGGGGGCACCTGGGCCTTGACGACGACCACATCGGCGCTGACGCGCTCGACCTGCTGCACGCGCGCCAGCGCCTTGACGATGCGCCGCCCCGGCTCAGCAGGCACGCCGGGCGCGTCCAGCCGCATGTCCGAATCGGGCACGGCCTGGCAGGCCAGGAACTGCCCAGGCGTCAGGCTTTGCAAGGTGGCGCTGATGCTGGCGGCCTCGCCCTGGCCTTCGTCCGCGCTGCGGTAATGGAACTGGCCGTCCAGCACCGGCATGGCGCAACTGCCGCAACTGCCCGTGCGGCAGCTATGGGGCAGCCAGTAGCCTGCCTCGGCGGCGGCCTCCAGCACGGTCTGGTCTGCGCGGCAGGTGAACTGGCCGCCCGCTGGCTCCAGCCGGATGTGATGGGTGGGTGCCTCGCTCATGGCCTTACCCCGCTTCGCTCATGACGGGGATGATGGGGTCGCGGTCGTGGGCTTGCTGCTTGAGCAAGTCCAGCGCCACGTCCACGATCATGTCCTCCTGGCCGCCCACCATGCGGCGGCGGCCCAGCTCCACCAGGATGTCCACGGTCTTGAGGCCGTATTTGGCCGCCGCTGCTTCGCTGTGGCGCAAAAAGGAGCTGTACACGCCCGCGTAGCCCAGCGCCAGGGTTTCGCGGTCCACGCGCACGGGGCGGTCTTGCAGCGGGCGCACGATGTCGTCGGCGGCATCCATCAGGCGGTACAGGTCGCAGCCGTGACGCCAGCCCATGCGCTCGGCAGCGGCGATGAACACTTCCAGCGGCGCATTGCCCGCGCCCGCGCCCATACCTGCCAGGCTGGCGTCCACGCGCTCGCAGCCCTCTTCCACGGCGACGATGGAGTTGGCCACGCCCAGACTGAGGTTGTGGTGGGCGTGGATGCCCACTTGCGTTTCGGGCTTCAGCGTGTCCTTGAAGGCGCGGATGCGCTCGCGCACGCCGTTCATGGTCAGCGCGCCGCCGGAATCGACCACGTAGCACACGGTGGCGCCGTAGCTCTCCATCAGCTTGGCCTGTTCGGCCAGGCCCTGGGGCGTTTGCATGTGGCTCATCATCAGAAAGCCCACGGCCTCCATGCCCAGGTGGCGCGCGTATTCGATGTGCTGGCGCGCCACGTCGGCCTCGGTGCAGTGGGTGGCCACGCGCACGATGCGCGCGCCCGCGTCGTAGGCGGCCTTGAGGTCGTGCACGGTGCCAATGCCCGGCAGCAGCAAGGTGGCGATCTTGGCGTGCTGCACCACGCTGGCAACGGCCTCGATCCATTCCAGATCGGTGTGCGCGCCAAAGCCGTAGTTGAAGCTGCCGCCTTGCAGGCCGTCGCCGTGGGCGACTTCGATGGAGTCAACCTTGGCCGCATCCAGCGCGCGGGCGATGTGCTGGGCCTGCGCCACGCTGTACTGGTGGCGGATGGCGTGGCTGCCATCGCGCAAGGTCACGTCGGAAATGTAGATTTTCTGGCCGCTGTGCATGGGGCGGATCTCCTGTTGTGTGTGGGGGGGCTGACGGGGGGGCGGTCATTCAGGCCGCGCAGGCCATTTGCCGCGCCATGCGCTGGGCGATGTTCAGCCCGGCGCTGGTCATGATGTCCAGGTTGCCGGCGTAGGCGGGCAGGTAATGGGCCGCGCCCTCGACTTCCAGGAAGATGGAGGTTTTCAGGCCCGAGAGCGCCTGCCCCACGCCGGGGATGCGCAGGTCTTTGACGCGGTCGAACTGCACGCGCTGCTTGAGGCGGTAGCCGGGCACGTACTGCTGCATGGCCTCGACCTGCTGCTGCACAGATTCGGCGATGCGCTCTTCATCGGCCTCGTCGCTCAAGGTGTAAACCGTGTCGCGCATGATCAGCGGCGGCTCGGCCGGGTTGAGGATGATGATGGCCTTGCCCTTGGCCGCGCCGCCCACGGCTTCGATGGCGCGGGAGGTGGTTTCGGTGAATTCGTCGATGTTGGCGCGCGTGCCCGGCCCGGCGCTCTTGCTGGCGATGGAGGCCACGATCTCGCCGTAATGCACGCGGGCCACGCGGCTGACGGCGGCGACCATGGGGATGGTGGCCTGGCCGCCGCAGGTGACCATGTTGACGTTGGGCGCCTGCAGGTGCGCATCGCCATTGACGGCGGGCACGCAGTACGGCCCGATGGCCGCTGGCGTGAGGTCGATGACGCGAATGCCCGGCTTGGCGCGGCGCAGCGCGGCGTCGTTTTCCACATGGGCGGCGGCGCTGGTGGCGTCGAAGACGAAGTCGATGTCGGCAAAGGCCGGGTGCTCGATCAGCCCCTGCACGCCTTCGTGCGTGGTGGCCACGCCCATGCGCGCGGCGCGCGCCAGCCCGTCGGAGGCCGGGTCGATGCCCACCATGAGGCCCATTTCAATGGGGCCGCCGTGGCGCAGGATCTTGATCATCAAATCCGTGCCGATGTTGCCGCTGCCGATGATGGCCGCCTTGCGCGGGCGCGGCGCTGTGGGGGAGGTGGTGTGGCTCATGCTTTGCTTGCCTTTTCAATGATGAGAATGTCGGGATCGGCCTTGCCGGCGTACAGCCGCTCTACCTGGCTGGCGCGCCGCTCCAGGATGGCGCGCTGGTTGAGGTAGCCCTTGTCGGTGATCTCGCCCGCGTCCACATCGGGCGGCTCATCCAGGATCAGCAGCCGCGAGGGCGCCTGGGCGCTGCCTGCGCCTTCGTCGTGCAGGCGCTGCAAGCCGGCGCGCAAATCGCGCTCCAGCGTCTCGCGCGGCACCTTGTGCGCCGCCGGGGTGAGAAAGACCATCAGCCCCACGGCCTCGCGGTTGTGGCCGGTGACGACCGCGTCCTGCACGTGCGGGGCCATCGCGCCGATGGCGCGCACGCGCAAGGGGCCGACGGAAACCCAGGTGCCGCTGGAGAGCTTGAAGTCCTCGGCCACGCGCCCGTCGAACACGATGCCGCTGGCGGGGTTGCCCGGCTCGGCAAACAGGCCGGCGTCGCCGATCTTGTAAAAGCCCTCTTCGTCAAAGGCTTGCTGCGTCAGCTCCGGCGCGTGCAAGTAGCCGGGGAAGACCGAGGCGCCGCGCACGCGCATTTCCATCTTCTTGCCGTTGGGCACGAACTTCAGCTCCATGCCGGGCACGGGCAGGCCGATGCAGCCGGCCTGCTCGGTGCGCCAATGCAGTGTGGTGATGACGGGGGCGGTTTCTGTTGCGCCCCAGGCGGAGGTGAACCACACGCGCCGCCCGGTGGCGCGCTGGGCCACGGCCTCGATGCGCTCCCAGGTCGAGGCCGACAGCGCCGCGCCGGCGTAGAACATCACTTGCAGCCGCTCGAAGAACTGGCGCGCCAGCTCATCGTCTTGCTCCAGCAGCGGCGCCAGAGCGTCGAAGCCGCGCGGCACGTTGAAGTACATGGTGGGCTGCACATCGCAGAGGTTGCGCACCGATTTCTCCAGCAGGCCCGGCAGCGGGCGGCCCTCGTCGATGTAGAGCGAGCCGCCATGCGCCAGCACCATGTTGAAGTTGTGGTTGGTGCCAAAGGTGTGGCTCCAGGGCAGCCAGTCCACCACCAGCGGCGGCTGCTCGTGCAGAAACGGCCAGACCTGGGCAATGGCGGCCTGGTTGGCGCACAGCATGCGGTGGGTGTTGATGACGGCTTTGGGGATGCCGGTGGAGCCCGAGGTCAGCAGGTATTTGGCGTGGTCTTCGGGGCGGATGCGCGCGAAGTGCTGGGCCACGGCGGGCGTCTCGGGCGTATCCAGCAGCGATTGGAAGCTGCGCGCGCCGGGGATGGCGTCCGCGCCGGTGGTAAAGACCTTGGGCACATCGGGCGCGGCCTCTACCGCCCGGGGGCCGTACACGCTGGCATCGGCGGCGTAAATCAGCGCCGGGCGCACCAGCGCCAGCATTTGCCGCAGGCGAGAGGCGTCTTTGGCCAGCCGGGTGTAGGCGCTGGAGATGGTGCAAAACGGCCTGCCAATGTGCATGGCCGCCAGCATCAGCAGGGCGTGGTCGATGCTGTTGTCCGACAGCGCCACCACCGGCTGGCCTGCGGGCAAGCCCATGTCCAGCAGCGCCTGGGCAATGGCCCCCACGCTTTGGCGCACCTGGCGGTAATTCAGGCGTCGCCATTGGCCGCTGGCGTCGCGCTCGGCCAGAAAAGTGTGCTCAGGGCGCTGGCTGGCCCAGTGTTCGAGCCAATCGCCAATGCAGCGCGCTGGCTCGGCCAGCGGCATGGGCGAGCGCAGCACGAACGATCCGGCGCCCTTGGCCTGCACATGCACGTTTTGAGGGGCGAGTTGGCCCTGGGCGGCGAAAACATCGCGCCCTGCAGCGGGTGGGTGTTGCATGGCTTTCCCCCTTTACTTGAGCAGCTTCCAGCCGCCTTGATCGACTTGCAGCAGCACGCGCGAGCGCGCGTCAAAGCCCGAGTGCTGCTCTGCGCTCATGCTGATGACGCCATGCGTGACGGGCAGCTCGCTGGTTTGCTCCAGCGCCTCGCGCAGCGCCTGGCGAAACTGCGGCGTGCCAGGCTGGGCGCTGGCTGCGGCCTTGGCGACGGCGTGCTCGAGCAGCAAATAGGCGTCCCAGGCATAGGCGCCGAAGTTGTTGCGGCTGCCAGCGCCGTATTTGTCCTCGTAGAGCTTGACGTAGGCTGCGCCTGCGGCCTTGCTGGGGTGGGCGTCGTCCAGTTGCTCGACCACCAGCACTGGGCCGGAGGGCAGGATGGCGCCTTGGCTGGCCTTGCCTGCCACGCGCAGATAGTCGTTGTTGGCAATGCCGTGGGTCTGGTAGATCTGCCCCTTGTAGCCGCGCTCGTGCAGCGCGCGCATGGGCAGGGAGGCGGGGCTGCCGCTGGCGCCGATGAGCACGGCATCGGGGCGCGCGGCGCTGATCTTGAGCGCCTGGGCGGTCACGGAGGTGTCGTTGCGGCCATAGCGTTCGCTGGCGGTGATCTTGAACTCGCCGGCGCTCTCGCGCGCTTGCAGGGCCTTGAGCCAGGCCTCGCCCCAGGCGTCGGCAAAGCCGATGAAGGCCACGGTTTTCACGCCTTTGGCTTTCATGTCGTCGAACACCGCGCCGCCCATCACGTCCACCGACTGCGGCAGCGGGAACACCCAGGGCAGTTGCGCGGCCTTGGGTTCAAAGGGGGCCAGGGCGATTTGCGGCGTCTGGCTTTGCGCGGCCACTTCGGCAATGGCCAGCGAGGGCGGCACGGCCGAGGAGCCGATGATGACGTCGGCGCGCTCGCTCTCGACCAGGCGGCGCGCGTTCTTGGCCGCTTGCGAAGGGTCGGTGGCGTCGTCGAGCACGACGTATTTCACCGGCAGGCCGCCCAGGGTGGCGGGCATCAGCTCGATGCTTTGCTTTTCCGGGATGCCCAGCGAGGCGGCTGGGCCGGTGCTGCTGACTGACACGCCTACGGTGACGGTGGCGTTGCCAGCGGGTTGCTGGGCCAGGGCCGCTCCAGCGGCCAGGCATGCGGCGGCCGCAGCCGCGATCCATGTGCGACGTTTCATCGTTGTCTCCTGCGGGGTTTTCAGAGGTCGTTGCCTGGAGGGCCTCCAGGCGCTTGCAATACAAACCAAAGGAAAAGAGGTTCTTTGCCCCGCTTGCCAAAACAAGCCTGTTTGTTTTCCTTTTGGTTTGTAATTTCTCGGGGCTTGGCCCCGGCGGCGAGGGCCTGCCTATTCCAGATAGCAGCGCACGCGGCCCAGGCCGCCAATGTCCAGATCCAGGTGCTGGCCGGCCTGCAAGGGCGTCATCGGCCCCAGCGCGCCGGAGAGCACCACGTCGCCGGCCTTGAGCGGCTGGCCCAGCGCGGCCAGGGTGTGCGCCAGCCAGTAGGCCGCGCGCAGCGGGTGTTGCATGCAGGCCGCGCCGCTGCCGACGCTGACGGTGTGCGCGCCCGCGCGCAGCTCCATGCCGGCGCTGGCCCAATCCAGCGCGGTGAGCGCGCGCGGCTGCGTGCCCAGCACGTACAGCCCGCAGGAGGCGTTGTCGGCCACCGTGTCCACCAAGGTGATGCGCCAGTCGCGGATGGCGCTGTCGACGATTTCCAGCGCGGGCAGGGCGTATTCCACGCAGTGCAGAAACTGGCCCCAGGACAGGCGCTCGCCACTGGCATCGCGGCCCATGACGAAGGCGATTTCGCCCTCAGCCTTGGGCTGGATGAGCCGGCCCAGCGCCAGCGTGTCGCCGTCGAGCAATTCCATGTCGGCAAACAGCACGCCGTAGTCGGGCTGGTCCACGCCCAGTTGCTGCTGCACGGCGCGCGAGGTCAGGCCGACTTTGCCGCCGCAGATGCGCCGCCCCTCAGCCCGGGCGCGCTCGGTGTTGTGGCGCGCTACGGCATAGGCGTCTTGCAGGCTGTGGATGCCGAACTGCTCGGAGATGCGCTCAATCGGCGTGCGCGTGCGCCGCGCCTGGTGCAAGGCGTCAGCCGCCTGGGCGATGGCCGCTGGAGATGCGGCCATTGCCGTGTCGGGGGTGTTCGTGGGGGTATTCATGCCCTGGCCTCTTGATGGTTTTGATGGGAATGCATTTTTTGGTACAGCGCGCTGGCCTGCTCGCACTCCTGCGCCAGCGTGTGCAGATAGCCTGCATGCAGCTCTTGCACGATGGCTGCCACAGGCTGGGCCTGCCGCACGGCGCCCACGCCATGCCCGGCCGACCAGACGTGCTTCCAGGCTTTTTTGCCAGCGGCGATGTCGCCGGAGAAGTCGATCCTGGCGGAGTCGATTTGCGCCGCTTCAGTTGCTTCGCTGGCGATGCCCGCGGTTTGCAGCGTCTGGCGCAGCCAGTTGGCGGGCACGCCCGAGACGGCGCTGGAGAGCACCAGGTCTTCCATGCCGCTTTGCGCCAGTAGCTCGCGGTAGGCTGGTTCGGCCAGGCTTTCGGTGGCGGCGATGAAGCGCGTGCCAGCCAGCACGAAATCCGCCCCCAGCAACTGGGCGGCGCGGATCTCGCGCCCGGAGCCGATGGCCCCGGCCAGGCCCAGCGGGCCTTGCCAGAACTGGCGCACTTCGGCGATGAAGGCAAAGGGGTTGTATTGCCCGGTGTGGCCGCCAGCGCCTTGGGCCACGAGGATGAGCACGTCGGCGCCCGCCTCGGCGGCCTTGCGCGCCAGCTTGGGGCTGATGACGTCGGCGGCGACGATGCCGCCGTAGCCATGCACGGCATCGAGCACGCGCGCCGGGCTGCCCAGCGCGGTGGAGACGATGGCGGGCCGGTAGCGTTGCACCAGGGCCATTTCCTGCTCGAAGCGGTCGTAGGTGCGGTGCACGATCATGTTCATGGAGAACACGCTGCCCGCGCCGCATTGCGCCACGCCAGCGGCGGTGCGCGCCATCCACTCGTCCAGTTGCGCGATGGTGCGCGCGTTGGCGGCCGGAAAGCTGCCGGCCACGCCCGCTTGCGCGCAGGCGATGACCAGCTCGGGGCCGGAGACCAGGAACATGGGCGCGGCCATCAGCGGCAGGCGCCAGCTTTGCACCCATTGCAGAAAGCGGCGCTGGGGCGCGCTGAGCGTTTGCAGGCGTTCGGGGGCGTAGAGCGTCATGGCGCACTCCCGGCGCGGGCCGTGCCGCGAATTTCCCAGCCGCCATCGCTGTGGATGATGGTGGCGGTGGTGGCTGGTGAGTTGGTGCGCGAGGCCAGCAGCACGTAGTGCCCGGCGTGGTCTTGCGGCTGGGCCATGAAGCCCAGCGGCATGGCATCGGCCACGGCCTGCTCGAAGCCCGGCAGGGCCGAGAGGCGCTTGTCGTGCTTGCCCAGGCTGGCCGGGCCGCGCAGCGGCGTTTGCGTGCCGCCGGGGGCCACGGCGTTGACGCGCACCAGCGGCGCCAGTTCGTAGGCCAGTTGGCGCACCAGGCCGACGCCCGCGTGCTTGGAGGCCACGTACAGCGGCCCGCCGCCGCCGGGGTAGAAGGCCGCGTTGGAGAGCGTGAAGATCATGCTGCCGCGGCTTTCGCGCAGTGCCTGCATGGCCGCCCGCGCAGCCAGCGCGTAGCCCTTGACGTTGACGGCGAAGATTTCGTCAAAGGCCCGGTCCAGCTCCTCAAGCGAGAGTTTTTGCAGGCTGGCGAAAAAATCCCACACGCCAGCGTTGGCCACCAGGGTGTCGAGCTTGCCAAAGCGCGCCAGCGTGGCGTCCACGGCCTTTTGGTTGTCGCTGCCGCTGCGCACGTCGCCCTGCACGACCACGACGCGCTGGCCAAACTCCTGCTGGAGCGAGGCCACGTGCTCGTCGCTGCGCACCAGCGCGCCCACGCCGCGCGCGCCTTCGTCCAGAAACCGCTTGAGCACGGCGCGTCCGATGCCCGAGCCAGCCCCCGTGATGAGGGCCACATCATCTTGAAGCCATTGCATGCCGCGCCTCCGTTTACAAGAAGGTGTTGAGGTTTTTGGACATGAACAGCGATTGCGTGATGAGGATGGTGCGCCGCGCCAGCCGCCAGCCGTCCTCGGTGTCGCGCCAGAGGTCTTGGCGGCGGCCCACCAGCATGTCGTTGTCGGCCTCGCCCCGGCTGCGGTAGTTGACGAAGTTGGAGTGCACGCGGTACTCGCCCTCGACTTCGGTGCGAAAGCACTCCACGTTGCTGATGACGTGTACGCAGCGCGTGGCCGGGTCCTCGGCCCAGGCCGATGGCTGCTTGAAGCGCGAGACGCGGATGCTCAGCTCGCGCAGGCTGTCGTCGTAGTACGCGCCGCGCCCAGGCTCCCAGGCGCCGAGCTTGTCGGCGCGGCGGCGGTTTTCCACGGCGGGCATCCAGTAGTGGATGTCCTCGGCCATCAGGGCCAGCCATTGATCCCACTTTTCTTCGTCCAGCAAGCGCGCTTCGCGGTAGAGCAGTTGCTCGATGCGGCGCGCCAGCTCGGCGTCCACGGGGATGTCGGCGGGGGCGGCAGCGGCTGTGCCGGGGGTGTTGGTGGCGGGCTTGTTCATGCGGCCTCCTGCGGGGCATCGTGGTGGAAGGCGGATTCGTCCAGGCGGTTGGGGTCGCGCACGGGCACCTCGGCCCAGCTTTGCGCTTGCATCAAGTCCAGCCAGCGGCGGTAGAAGGCGCGCTGGTTGGCCTCGTTGACCTGGTTGCGATAGACGTTGCAGGGCAGCTCCGTGTCTTGCAAGCGCGTGCCCAGCCCCAGGCCCATGTACAGGTTTTGCTGGCGGGTGAGAAAGCCGGCGTTGGTGCGGGTGGAGAACTCGAAGTTCTCGCCATCGTCCATCTCGAAAATGCCGCTGGGCGAGAAGGTCAGCATGGCCCCTTTGCGCCAGCGTTCCTTGATGTCCTGCGGGGCGGATTTGTTCACCAGAGTCCAGGTATGCAGCTCGATGCGCCCCGGCCCGCGCGGCTGCCAGACGCGGAAGGTGTTTTGCCCCGGCAGGAACGACATGTTGGGAAACACGCTGCACGAGGAGATGGCGCCAATCATCTTGGAGCGCAGCTCGCCCAGGCGCGCGGCCACGGTGGGCTGGATGCCGTAGAGGTATTTGCGCAGCTCCTTGTCGCCCAGCGTGGCGCAGTTGCCCACGGTGTCGAGGTTGAACTCCCAGCCGTGGCCGTTGTGGTTGACGTGAAAGGAGTGCTCGTCCTTGTAGACCTCGGCCACGGCGCCGCCGAGCACGGCGCGGGCGGCGCTGTCGTGCGTCCACAGCGCGTGGTAGATGTCGCCGATGAAGTTTTCCGTGGGCACCTTCCAGTTGCAGTGGATGACCGATTTGACCGGGCCGCCGACGAACTCCGTGCCCTGGCCGTCCATGTCCAGCATCACGTCCAGGTAGTAGCGGAAGTCGCCCAGGTACTCCGACAGCGGCGGCGCGTTGGGGTCCATGTTGCCAAAGACCAGCCCCTTGTAGGAGGCCACTTGCGCCACGGGGTGCAGGCCGTGCTCGGCGCTTTTCATGCCGCTGGCGTCGAACAGCTCCTGCCCGGCCATGCCCTTGAGCGCGCCGTCGATGCCAAAGCTCCAGCCGTGGTAGTTGCACACGAAGCTGCGGGCGTTGCCAAAGTCGCTGAAGCTGATGCGGTTGCCCCGGTGCGGGCAGGTGTTGAGAAAGGCCTTGAGGCTGCCGTCGCGCTGGCGCACCAGGATGACGTGGTCTTCGGCCATGTAGGTGGTGAGAAAGTCGCCGGGCTTGGGCAGTTGCGATTCATGGCCCAGAAACAGCCAGCAGCGGCCAAAGATTTTCTCCAGCTCTTGCTGATAGACCAGGTCGTCCCAGTACACGCGCCGCGAGAGGGTGCCGCGTTCGAAATCGGCCAGTTGCTCCAGGTTGGGCAGCGGCGGCGTGCAGGCCGGTTGCAGCAGGCGATCGTGCGTGCAGTTGCCGCTGCAAGTTGTGTCGTGGGTGGCGCTCATCGTGGTGTCTCCTTCTTCTGGGGGTCAGATGGATGCCTGGCTGGCGTCCGAAGGCTGGGAAAGATCGGCGTGGATTTCGTCGCCTTCTTCGATGATCTTGTAGGTCTGCAAATCCACTTCGCAGGGAAAGCCCACGGCCTGCCCGGTGGGGATGTGGAACATGCCGTCGTGCACCGGGCAGGCGATCAGGTCGCCATCGACGATCTCGCCCTCGGACAGCGAGGCGGTGGCGTGGGTGCAGATGTCGTGCGTGGCGTAGAACTGCCCTTCGACGCGGTACACCGCAATGGGGCAGCCGCCGGGGCTGACGACCTTGCGCACCTGCCCGTCCTCCAGCTCGTCGCGGCGCATCAGAAACACTTTTTGGCTCATGCTTGCTCTCCTTTCAATGCGTGGTCAGCGGGCGCGCATGTGCACGAAGCCCAGGCCGGTGACCCACTGCGGCACGGGCGCGTAGTCGATCAGCTCGCCCGTGTAAGGGCCTGCGGCGGCCATGGCGCACAGCCAGTTGCGGATTTCCATGCCGCCGTTGCCGCCTTCGGCCAGGATGTATTCGTCCGTCAGCGCGGCCATGCCGTCCACGTCGCCGCGCAGGGCGAAGTCCAGAATGCGGCGGTCGAAGTCTTCATTGACGCGGCCCATCTCGGCCGTGCCCACCCAGTGGCTCAGCCCGCCGCTGCCGATGACGGCCACCCGCACGTCTTGCTCGAAAGCCTGCACGGCCTGGCGAATGCCGCGCCCGACCTGGGCCGCGCGCGCCAGCGTGATGTAGGGGTCGACGCCAGAGGCCAGATAAACAGGCACGGTGCCGATGGCCTGGCCTGCCGCATCACGCGCGGGCTTGATGATTTTTTGCTCCGGAATGGCGATGGCGTGATCGACCGTCAGCGCGCGCGCCACGGCCCAATCCAGACCGTTGGCGCGGCCATGCGCGGCGATGAAGCCCGCCAGCGCCTCGTGCGCGGGGATGGTTTCGCGGCGCAGGCCGGGCAGCTGATCCAGCGGCCCATCCACATCGCCCGTGCCAATCAGAAAAGCCGGCAGGCACGAAGTGCCAAACAGCATGTAATGGTCTGAGCCGACCACGACGACGGCATCGGCCTGGAGCTGGGCCAAACGCTGCGCGCATTGCTCGAATGCGCCCCACATGCGATCGCGGATTTCCTGCTCGGGCGCTTGCGGCGCGACAAACATCACCGGGTCATGCGGCACCAGAAAGCCGCCTACGATTTTTCCCATGGTTCACACCTTTTTTACGGTACAGTCGCCCCTGCCTTGCAGCGCCCCTTGGGGCGCTGCTGGCATTGAGCAATACAAAAATGGGGGAAGGGCTTGTTGCGGGCTTACTGCTTGATGGCGGCGACGTGCACGGCCTCGCCATCGGCCACGGGGCGCAAGGCCCGCATGTACTGGCGCATGTCGCGCGTTGGCGCCAGCTCTTGCCAGAAGCCCATGGTCAGCATGGGGTTGACGCCTATTTGCTGCAACGCGGCCACGTCAAAGCCCTTGAGCAAGCTGCGCTCGTGCTCGCTCAGCGCAAAACGCGCCAGATAGCCATCGGCATCCTCGCGAAAGCGCTGCTTGGCGCTTCGGTCCACGGTCAATTGGTGCAACACCCTCTCGATGACATTGCGGCTCATGGCATCACTCACAGAAGTTGGCAACGAGTTGGAGGAAGTCCGCGCGGCGCTCGGTTTGCACCCAGTGCCCGCAGCGCCCGAAGACGTGCAGATCGGCCGCTGGAATGGCCTGCCCCAGCAGCAGGCCGCACTGCAGCGGCACCACGCGGTCTTCGCGCCCATGCAGCACCAGTGTCGGCGCCTGGATTTGCGCCAGCGAGGCCTCGGGAAAGCCTTTGACCATTGTCACCCCTTCCGTGCGCGGCTTGGGGATGAGCTTGCGCAGCGCGTCCTGCGCGCCAGGGCGGGCGCTGGCCTCGTAGCGGGTGCGCACCATCTCTTCGGTGATGATGCTTTGATCGAAGGGAAACAGGCGCATGGTGCGCTCCATGTTCTCCATCGAAGGCTCGTACTCCCAGGCCGAGCGCAGGCCGGGGGTTTGTTCGAATTCGCCCGCAGGCGTGCCCAGCAGCACCAGCTTGTCCACCCGCTCGGGCTTGAACAGCGCCAGGCCAATGGCCAGCGCGCCGCCGAAGGAGTTGCCAACGAACGAGGCTTTTTCGATCTCCAGCGCGTCCATGATGCCCAGCAGGTGCCGGGTCCAGAGCTTGATGTCGTACTGGTTGCCTTCCTTGAACTCGGTAAAGCCAAAGCCAGCGATGTCGGGCACCACCACGCGGAACTGGCGCGCCAGATCGGGCATGACCTTGCTCCAGTTCGTCCACCCCGACACGCCCGGCCCCGAGCCGTGCAGCAGGAACAAGGGCTTGCCTTGCCCCTGGTCAAAATAATTGGTCTGGTGGTCGGCAGCCACCAGCGTCTTGCCGATTCCATCGTGGGCCATTTTTATCTCCATACAGATTTGTATGTGTATTGTATTGGCGAGGCAAGCCGTTGCGCCAGTGATTTTTCATAGAGGAATACACCTAGGTATTTACCACTATTCAATTCACATATGTATGTGAATGTTTGATCTTGTCTTCGCTTCGTCTCCAGGAGTTCCTCATGCCCAGCAGCACCAAACCCGACGCGCCCTCCCAACCGGCTTTGTCGCGCACAGCCGCCCGCGCGCAGAAGCAGGCGCAAAAAAAAGCCTCGCGTCCGGCGCGCGCCCAGCTCACGCCCCAGGACTGGATCGACGCAGCCATGGAGCTGCTGGTGCAGAAAAGCATTGACGCCGTGAACGTGGATGCGCTGGCCAAGCGCCTGGGCATTACCCGTGGCAGCTTTTATTGGCACTTCACGGATCGGGAGGACTTGCTGGCGCGCCTGCTGGAGAGCTGGCGCGATGCGTCCACCCATCAGGTCATCGTGCGCTTCGAGCGCCAAGGGGCTTCGCCCAAGGAGCTGATTGCCGAGCTGCTGTCACTGCCGCAGCGCGGCCAGGCGGCCAAGCGCGCGGCCTCGATTGAGCTGGCCATCCGCGCCTGGGCGCGGCGTGATGAATTGGCCTACCAGGCGGTGGCTGCCGTCGATGCGCACCGCCTGTCCTACATCGCCCAGTGCTTTGTGGCCTTGCAATTCAGCCTGCACGAAGCCCAGGCCAGGGCCTTCATGCTCTACAGCTACATCCTGGCCGAATCGAATGTGGGCGCGCACCTGCCAGAGAGCGTGCGGGCCGAGCGGCGCAGCGCGGTGGAGCGCATTTTGCTGGCGCCGCCAGCGGCGTAGAGCCCCGTAGAACCCAGTTGGGCGCGGGCTGCTGCGCACAGGGCGGCTCAAGGCGCCGGCTGGCGCGGGCGCAGCACCATGGTGTTGCCCTCCATGGTGACGTGGAAATGCCGCAGCACGTTCTGGCCGAGCAGGGCCGGCTCGCCGGGGCCCATGTTCAGGCCGGTGCCGATGTCGACGTTCGCAAGCGTGAACTCGCCCAGGCGCAGGCTGGCGGCGCGCACCACGCGCCCTTGCCGGGTGCCGTTGGCGGTGCTGAAGGTGGTCTGGCGCCCGCCGTGCAGCTGCGCGGCTTGGGCCAGCGCGTCGCTGACCGAGACCAGGCTGGCGCCGGTATCGACCATGAACTGGGCCGGCACGCCATTGATGGCGCCTTGTACGTAGAAGTGGCCGTCGCGGTGCCGCGGCAGTTGCAGGGCCGCGCCGTGGGCGCCTGTGATCTGGACGGCCGGCGCTGGCGCCAGCAGCCTGTCCATCAGCAGGTACGTGGCGCCGATGACGAGCATCCACGCCAGCCAAATCATCCAGGGCCGCAGCCGCGCCGGGGCGCTGCTGCGCGGCGCGTTGCCGTGCTCTGGCGAGGGCTTGGGGGCGGGCATGCGGGTCATGTGGCCTGGCGCGCGGGTGGCGTCGTGGCAGCTTGTCAGCTGGCTTCCTGCGCCAGGGCTTCGAGCACCGGATAGGCGCCGGGCAGGATGGGCGCGACGCTGGGCGGCAGCGATTGCCAGGCGATTTGCTGGCCTTCGCGCATCTGGAATTGGCCGCGCCATTGGCGCACCTTGCACCAGTGCAGGCGCACCTGCGCGTGCTCGTAGTCGTGCTCGGTGGTGCGCCAGATTTGCACCGCGCCGATGTGGATGCCCAGCTCTTCCTCGAATTCGCGCCGCAGCGCCTGCTCGACGCTTTCGCCAGGCTCGATCTTGCCGCCGGGGAATTCCCAGTATCCGGCGTAGGGCTTGCCGGGCGGGCGGGTGCCGAGCAGAAAGCGTTGGCTGGCGCCCTGGCCTTGCAGCAGGATGCCGACGGCCACTTCGACGCGGGCGGCGGGCGCAGGCGTGGCGTTGTGTGTGGGGCGCTCGTCGTGCATTAGCGTGGCTTTTTGCTGTTGACGCGCCGGGCGGGTTGGGCGCTTTGGTTTTTGGGGGCGGCTTTGCGCTGGGGCTTGGCCAGGCCGTGGCGGCCGACGTAGTCGCGGGCGAATTGCCAGGCCACGCGGCCGCTGCGCGAGCCGCGCTCCAGCGCCCAGACCAGGGCCTGCTGGCGCGCCTGGGGCAGTTGCTTGGCCGGGCAGCCCAGCTGGCGCAGCCACAACTCGGCAATGGCCAGGTATTCGTCCTGGCTGAAGGGGTAGAAGCTCAGCCACAGGCCAAATCGCTCGGACAGGGAGATTTTTTCCTCCACGGCCTCGCCGGGGTGGATCTCGCCGTCCTCGCCGCGCTGGCCGCGCAGGTTGTCGGCCATGGTCTCGGGCAGCAGGTGGCGGCGGTTGCTGGTGGCGTAGACCAGCACATTGGGCGTGGCCGCGGCGATGGAGCCGTCCAGGATGGATTTGAGCTCCTTGTAGCCGCGCTCGCCTTCGTCGAAGCTCAGGTCGTCGCAATAGACGATGAAGCGCCAGGGCGCTGCAGCCAGGATGGCGACGATGTCGGGCAGATCGACCAGATCGCTTTTGTCCACCTCGACCAGGCGCAGCCCCTGCTGGGCAAACTGCGCCAGGCAGGCGCGCACCAGCGAGGATTTGCCGGTGCCGCGCGCGCCGGTGAGCAAGACGTTGTTGGCCGGCTGGCCGGCCATGAACTGGCGCGTGTTGGCCAGCAGGCGCTCTTTCTGCTCGTCCACTTGCAGCAAATCGTCAAAGCGCATCAGCGCCAGGTGCTGCACGGCTTCGAGCGCGCCGGCGCCGCTGGCCTGGCGGCGGTAGCGCCAGGCCAGGGCGCTGCCCCAGTCCTCGGGCGCTTGCAGCGGGCGGGGCAGGATGGCGTCGAGCCGGTCGAGCAGGCGCTCGGCCTTTTGCAGCACGTGCAGCAATTGTTCGTTCATGAGCGGTAGTCGGCGTTGATGCTGACGTAGTCGTGGCTGAGGTCGCAGGTCCAGACCGTGTCCTCGGCCTGGCCGCGGCCCAGGTCCACGTGCACGGTGATGTCGCTTTGCTGCATGACGCGCTGGCCGTCCTCCTCGCGGTATTCGGCGCGGCGCCCGCCGTCCTGCACCACGTGCACATCGCCCAGGCGCATGGCAATGCGGCTCTGATCCAGGTCGGCAATGCCGGCGTAGCCCACCGCCGCCAGGATGCGGCCCAGGTTCGGGTCGCTGGCGAAGAAGGCCGTCTTCACCAGCGGCGAATGGGCAATGGCATAGGCCACCTGCGCGCACTCGGCGCGGCTCTTGCCGCCGCTCACGCGCACGGTGATGAACTTGGTGGCGCCCTCGCCATCGCGCACGATGGCCTGCGCCAGATGCTGGGCCACGCTGCGCAGCGCGGCATACAGGGCCTGGCCGTCGGCGCTCTCCAGCGTCTGCACCGGCGTGTTGTCCGCCTGGTGCGTGGCCACCAGCATCATGCTGTCGTTGGTGGAGGTGTCGCCATCGACGCTGATGCGGTTGAACGACTCATCGGCCAACTGCCGCGCCAGCGGCTGTAGCAGCGCCGGGGCGATGGCGGCATCGGTGGCGATGAAGCCCAGCATGGTGGCCATGTTCGGGCGGATCATGCCCGCGCCCTTGCTGATGCCGGTGACGTGGATGGTCTTGCCGCCCACCACCGCCTTGGCGCTGGCGGCCTTGGGCACGGTGTCGGTGGTCATGATGCCTTGCGCGGCCTCCAGCCAGGCAGCAGGGGTGGCGGCCTCGGGCTGGCGGGTTTTTTCCAGCAGCGCCGGCAGCGCGGCCTCGATGCGCGCAAGCGGCAGCGGCTCCATGATGACGCCGGTGGAAAACGGCAGCACCTGCTCGGGCGCCACGCCCAGCAGCTGCGCCGCCGCTGCCGCCGTGGCCTGCGCCGCGGCCAGGCCGGGCGCGCCCGTGCCGGCGTTGGCATTGCCGGTGTTGATGACGAAGGCGCGGATCGGCCGGCCCGCCCCCAGGTGCTGCTGGCAGACCTGCACCGGCGCGGCGCAGTAGCGGTTTTGCGTGAACACGCCGGCCACGCTGCTGGCCTCGTGCAGCACGAAGGCCGTCAAATCCTTGCGCTGCGCCTTGCGGATGCCGGCCTCGGTCACGGCAATGCGCACGCCGGCAATGGCCAGCAAGTCATCGGCCTGGGGAACGTTCAAATTCACGGGCACAGGGCTTACCTCATCAAGAAAAACCGCCATTGAGCTGGCAAAGCGGCGATTATCTGGCAGAAGCGCGCCGCTGGCTGGCGGGGATGCAGGGCAGCGTGGCTTTGCATTCACGGCTTAGCAGGCTGCTGAAATACTGCCCACAAAAGCCATGTCCTGCTGGCCGGACT
>JAUMYU010000042.1 GCA_030528485.1 Comamonadaceae bacterium | reverse complement strand
CGTAGCCGATGCGCTTGATGGTGTCGCGCGCGATCTGGATGTAATCGACGCTGGCACCGGAGGTGATTTCACCGGCCAGCACCACCAGGCCGGTGTTGGTCAGCGTCTCGGCGGCCACGCGGCTCAGGGGGTCTTGCGCGAGCAGCGCATCTAAAATGGCGTCCGAAATCTGGTCGGCCACCTTGTCGGGATGGCCTTCGGAGACCGATTCCGACGTAAACAGAAAATCATTAGCCATAAAAAAGCTCCTTCTCAAGAAGTTAAGGGTCACTGGCGTTGCCTGCTGCCTTATCTCGATGAAGAAGAAGCTCTGGCGAACGCTTTAGCAGCATTTGTCTGGAGCATTGCGCCCCGCCGCCCTGCAAGTTGCCCGTTAACTCGGCGGCTAAAGCGGTCGATTCTAATCCTCCCCCTTCTTCATGATCTTCCTTTTGCGCCTGTTCTCCCTGCTGCCCATGCGGCTGTTGCAGCTTCTGGGCTGGGCGCTGGGCTGGCTGGTGTTTGCGCTCTCGCCCACGTGGCGGCGGCGCTTTGTGGCCAATGCGGCGCAGGCGGGCTACCGCTTTGCGCAGGTGCGCGCCGCCGTCGGCCATGCCGGGCGCATGGTGGCGGAGCTGCCCAAGCTCTGGTGCGGCCCGCCCGTGCCCGTGGCGCTGGGGCAGGCCGAGCGCGAGTTGCTCGACCGCATCCGGGCCAGCGGGCGCGGCGTGCTGTTCATGACGCCGCACATGGGCTGCTTTGAACTGTCCTCGCAAACCGTGGCGCAATACCTGCAATTGGGCCAAGGCAAGGGCGAGGACGCAGGTGAGGACGGGCGCGGGCCGATGGTGGTGCTCTACCGCCCCGCCCGCCAGGCCGCGCTGGCGCGGCTGCTGCAAACGGCGCGCAACCGCCACGGCCAAATCGCCGTACCCACCGACATGGGCGGTGTGCGCGCCATGCTCAAAGCCTTGCGCAAAGGCGGCGCGGTCGGCCTGCTGCCCGATCAGGCGCCGCCCTGGGGCATGGGGCAATGGGCCCCTTTTTTCGGCAAACCCGCCTACACCATGACGATTGCCGCGCGGCTGATTGCGCAAACCCGCCCGCACGTCGTCATCGCCCGCTGCGAGCGCCCTGGCCTGTGGCAAGGCGGCTACCGCCTGCTGTTGCAGGAATTGGCGCTGGACGCCGATGCCGGGCAGGACGCGCTGGTGCGCCAGATCAACGAGGCCGTGCAGCAGCAAATCCGCGCCTGCCCAGAGCAATACATGTGGGGCTATGCGCGCTACAAAGTGCCGCGCGGCATGCCCGCCGATCAACCCCACCCGCAGCGGCTGGAGGAATTGCAGCCATGAGCGCCGCGCCCGCCGCCGCAACGCCGCCGCCATCGACCCCGCCGCCGCCCAGCCTGGGCCAGCGCCTGGGCGGCTGGGCCACCATCGGCCTAATGCACCTGCTCGCCCTTTTGCCGCTGCCGCTGCTGCGGGCGCTGGGCTGGGCGCTGGGGCAGGTGCTTTACATGCTGGCGCGCCCGCGCCGGCGCGTCACCCTCATCAACCTGCGCCTGTGCTTCCCCGAAGAAAGCGAGGCCCAGCGCCGCCGCTGGGCGCGCGCCTGCTTCGTGTACTTTTGCCAGACCTGGCTCGATCGCAGTTGGCTGTGGCTGGCCTCGCCGGACAAAATCCGCCAGCGCGTGCATGTGCGCGGCATCGAGCACATGCACGCGCCCGGCCCCGTCATCCTGCTGGCGCCGCATTTCTACGGGCTGGATGCAGCAGGCATGGCAATGGCGCTGGAGAACACGCGCACCGCCGTGAGCATTTACACCACCCAGCCCAATCCGGTGCTCAACGCCTGGATCAGGCAGCGGCGCGCACGCTTTGGCCGCGTGCTGCTGTTCAACCGCGCCCAGGGGCTGCGTCCCGTGGTCAAGGCGCTGCGCGAGGGCGGGGCGCTGTTTTTGCTGCCGGACATGAACTTCGGCCCGCGTGAGTCGATCTTCGTGCCGTTTTTCGGCGTGCCTGCGGCCACCGTGGCCTCGCTGCCGCGCTTTGCCAGCATGGGCGGCGCGCGCGTGCTGCCGCTGCTCTCGCGCGTGACGCCCCAGGGCTACGACATTGAGCTGCTGCCGGCCTGGGGCGACTTTCCCAGCGGCGACGATGTGGCCGATACCGTGCGCATGAACCGGGAGGTCGAAGCCTGGATTCGCACCATGCCCGCGCAGTATTTCTGGGTGCACAAACGCTTCAAAACCCGCCCTCCGGGCGAACCGCCGGTGTATTGAGGGGGTTTTACATTTCAAAAGGAAACAAAATCGCCTTGTTTTGGCTTGATGGCGCTGAAGCGGATTTTCCTTTGATTGGTTATTTGAAATTCCATACCAAAGGAAAAACGGCGGATTGATGAATATGCCGAAACAGGGTGATTTTTTTGCGTTTGATCGGGAATTGGCCGATGCCGCACAGGCGCGAAAGTCGTTACAAGACCAGGCCCAAGCCCAAGATCGGGAAGCGCGCCGGGTGCGCGCATTGCGAGAGGCGCTGCTTGCGGGGCTGCAATCGTGTCAGCAATCGGGCGCGCCGCGCCCGTTCGATTTCGAGGCGTTCAAGGCCCGCAAGCGCGCCAGTTACGCATCCGCATCCTGAAGCGTCACCCCATCGCCTCCACCAGAAACCGCAGCCGCTTGCGGCCCATCCAGGTGTCGGTTTCCAGCCGGTAGGCCAGATGGGCCTGCGCGGGCAGGCGCTCGGTGCGGCCAAACCAGATGCCTTCGACCACCTGGCCCTGGTGCAGCAGTTGCAGGCTCAGGTGCTTGCCCGCCACCACGCGCTGCTCCAGCACATGCAGCGGTTCCATGAACAGCGGCGCGGCAAAGCCCTGACCCCAGACCTGGCTTTGCAGGGCATCGGCTGTCTCCACATTGCGGTAGTGCGCGGGCAGCGGGCCATCGACCCAGGTGGCGCCAGTCAGCGCGGCCTCGTCCAGCCATTCTTCGGCGATGGTTTGCAGGGCGCTCTGGAAGGTCTCCAGATGCTCGGCGCGCAAGGTGCAGCCTGCGGCCATCGCATGGCCGCCGAATTTTTCCAGCACCTGGGGGTGGCGCTTGGCGAGCAAATCCAGCGCATCGCGCAGGTGAAAGCCGGCGATGGAGCGGCCCGAGCCTTTGAGCAGCCCGCCGCCATCTTGCGCGGCGCTGGGCGCAAAGACGAAGGTGGGGCGGTGAAACTGCTCCTTGATGCGCGCGGCGACGATGCCGACCACGCCTTCGTGAAAGCCGCCATCGGCCACGGTGATGGCCGCAGGCATGCGGGCGTTGCGCGCCAGGCGTTGCAGCACGCTGCCGATGGCCACTTGCTTCATGTCGCTCTCCAGGCTGCGGCGCTGGCGGTTGATGTCGTCGAGGATCTGGGCCAGCTCCTCGGCGCGGGCGGGGTCGTCGGTGAGCAGGCATTCGATGCCCAGCGTCATGTCCGTCAGGCGCCCGGCGGCGTTCAGGCGCGGCGCCAGCGCAAAGGCCAGATCGCCCGCGTGGGCATGGGCGGCGTTGCGGCGGCTGAGTTCAAACAGCGCGCGCATGCCCGGCGGCATGTGGCCCGCGCGCATGCGCGCCAGGCCCTGGCTGGCCAGCAGGCGGTTGTTGGCGTCCAGCGGCACGACGTCGGCCACGGTGCCCAGCGCCACCAGCGGCAGCAGGGCATCGAGCCGGGGCTGGCTGCGCGCATCGAACGCGCCGCGCGCGCGCAGCAGGCCGCGCAGGGCGAGCAAGACGTAAAACATCACGCCCACACCGGCGAGGTTTTTGCTGGCAAAGGCGCAACCGGGCTGGTTGGGGTTGACCAGCGCATCGGCCTCGGGCAGGGCGGCGGCGGGCAGGTGGTGGTCGGTCACCAGCACCTGCATGCCCAGCGCGCGCGCGTGGGCCACGCCCTCCAGGCTGGCGATGCCGTTGTCCACCGTCACCAGAAGCTGGCCGCCCAGGGCGTGCACGCGCTCGGCCAGGCGCGGGGTGAGGCCGTAGCCGTCCTCGATGCGGTTGGGCACGAGGTAGTCCACTTGCGCCGCGCCCAGCATGCGCAGGCCGCGCAGGGCGACGGTGCAGGCGGTAGCGCCATCGCAGTCGTAATCGGCCACGACGACGATGCGCTGCTGCTGCGCAATGGCGTCGGCCAGCAGGGCGGCGGCGGCATCCGCGCCTTTGAGCAGCGTGGGCGGCAGCAGGGCTTGCAGGCGCTGGTCGAGTTCTTCAGCGCCGGTTACGCCGCGCGCGGCAAACAGTTGCGCCAGCAAAGGGTGCGTGCCCGCTTGTTGCAAGGCGTGCACGGCTTGGGCGGGAATGGGGCGGGGCAGAAAACGCATGAAACAACACAGGCCAAGGCAAGACGGGAGGGCTGAGACAGGCAGCCAATCCGCATCATTTACCAATCAAAGAGCATTTTTAAATTTAAAAAATAAATAGGGACTTGCCATAACAAGCCAGCTCAATTTTCCTTTGTTTTGCAAATTTCAAAGCTGCGCCAGCAGCGCCGTGACGGGATCGGCCCCGCCGCGCCATTGCCGCCAGCGCCGGGCCAGGCGAGCGAGGTAGCCGCTGCGCGCCGGGGCCAGCGCCACGGCGTGCTGCGGGCCGCACAACACCAGCTCGCAGGGCTGGCCGCTTTGCACCTGGCGCAGCACCTCGGCCAGCACGCGGGCATCCAGCGCCTGCCACTCCTGCGCCCAGCCGTGGAAGTCGCCTTGCAGCGCGGGGGCGCGCAGCGCGGCATGGGTATGCAGGCGCTCCAGCCGCGCCACGGCCTGGGCCGCATCCCCCGCATCTGCCGGGGCATGGCCCGCGCCCGAAAACCACAGCGTGTTGATGGGCAGCAGGCCCTGGGCGGAGCGCGCGTCGTTGACGGGGTGATCGTGCAACAGCATTTGCGCCTCGGCCTGCGCGCGCTGCAACTGGCGCATGGGCGCGTGCGCCAGCGCGGGGGCGTACAGCCGCACATCCTGCCGCGCCACGCGGTCGATGGAGGGCAGGGCCAGCCCGCGCAGCCACGGCGCCTGCGCCAGCCAACTGCCCGCCGGGCCGGGGTGCAGGCTCAGGCCGTCTTCGGCCCAGAGGGTTTGCAGGCTGTGGCGCAGGGCCTCCAACTGTTCGGGCGGCAGGGGCGAGAGGGCGGGATCGACCAAGGTAATGCTGTCGGTGGCGATGTGCACATGGCAGGGCGTGACCTGCGCCCAGCCATCGCCCGCCTGCACGGCGTGGCCGTGTTGCGCGGCCAGCAAGGCAGCGAGGGCGGGATGGGCATCGGCGTTGGCAACCCCGTCCGCATCAGGAGAGCTTGCCAACGCCGCCTGCACCCAGGCGCGCTCGTGCGCAGCCAGGCCATCGTCACCCTCGGCCCATTCGCCCGCCGCCGCGCCACGCAGCCAGCGCACGGGTTGCAGCAGGGGCAGCAGCGCCTGCAAGTGCGGGGTGTGCAGGCGCTCGCCCGTGGCCTGAAAAAAGTCCCGCATGCCATCTATGGCGGCAAAGGGCAGGATGTGGATGGGGGCAGTGGGCATAGGCGGGTGGGCGGCACGAAAGGCGGGCGATTCTAGAGCGTGTGATGCACTTTGCACTCCCTCGCGCTGGCCCCAAAACCATGCACTCGCTGCGTTGCCACGCTTGCCAAGCAGCCATCATGGGCGTCGCGCGCGGGATTGGGTGCGCTGGCACAATCGCGGGCTTTCCCGCATACCCCCCACTTCTGGAACGCCCCATGACCCGCGCCGCCGCCCCTGCCGCATCTTCTGCCACGCCCCCTGCCCTGCCGCCGCTGCGCCTGGCGGGGCTGGAGCCTTTGACCATCGACGAAGGCACGCTGTTCGTCAACATTGGCGAGCGCACCAACGTCACCGGCTCCAAGGCGTTTGCGCGCATGATTCTCAACGGCCAGTACGAAGAAGCCCTGGCCGTGGCGCGCCAGCAGGTGGAAAACGGCGCGCAAATCATCGACGTGAACATGGACGAGGCCATGCTGGACTCCAAAGCGGCGATGGTGCGCTTTCTGAACCTGATTGCCAGCGAGCCGGACATCGCCCGCGTGCCCATCATGGTCGATTCCTCCAAGTGGGAGGTGATCGAGGCCGGGCTGCGCTGCATCCAGGGCAAGGGGGTGGTCAACTCCATCTCGATGAAGGAGGGGGTGCAGGAGTTCAAGCGCCAGGCCACGCTCATCAAGCACTACGGCGCGGCGGCCGTGGTGATGGCCTTTGACGAAAAAGGCCAGGCCGACACCTTTGCGCGCAAGATCGAAATCTGCGAGCGCGCCTATCGCATCCTGGTCGATGAGGTGGGCTTCCCGCCCGAGGACATCATCTTCGACCCCAACATCTTCGCCGTGGCCACCGGCATCGAGGAGCACGACAACTACGCCGTCGAATTCATCGAAGCCACGCGCTGGATCAAGCACAACCTGCCGGGCGCGAAGGTCTCGGGCGGGGTGAGCAACGTCTCCTTCAGCTTTCGCGGCAACGACCCGGTGCGCGAGGCCATCCACACCGTGTTCCTCTACCACGCCATTGCGGCGGGCATGGACATGGGCATCGTCAACGCCGGCATGATTGGCGTGTACGACGATCTGGAGCCGACCTTGCGCGAGCGCGTGGAGGACGTGATCCTCAACCGCCGCCCCGATGCGGGCGAGCGCCTGGTGGAAATTGCCGAAAGCGCCAAGGGCCAGGCCAAGGACGAGAGCAAAAAGCTCGAATGGCGCGGCACGCCCGACAACCCCGTGCCGGTGGAAAAGCGCCTGGCGCATGCGCTGGTGCAAGGCATTACCGAGTTCATCGTGCAGGACACGGAGGAAGCCTGGCAGGCCATTCGCGCCAAAGGCGGGCGGCCGCTGCACGTCATCGAAGGGCCGCTGATGGACGGCATGAACATCGTGGGCGACCTGTTCGGCCAGGGCAAGATGTTCTTGCCCCAAGTCGTCAAATCCGCGCGCGTGATGAAGCAGGCCGTGGCCCATCTGGTGCCCTACATCGAGGAGGAAAAGCGCCAGCTCCAGGCCAGCGGCGCACAGGTCAAGAGCAACGGCAAGATCGTCATGGCCACCGTCAAGGGCGATGTGCACGACATTGGCAAGAACATCGTCTCCGTCGTGCTCGAGTGCAACAACTTCGAGGTCGTCAACATGGGCGTGATGGTGCCCTGCCACGAAATCCTCGCCAAGGCCAAGGAAGAAGGCGCGGACATCATCGGCCTCTCCGGCCTGATCACCCCCAGCCTGGAGGAAATGCAATACGTGGCCGGGGAAATGCAAAAAGACAACTGGTTCAAGGAGCGCGGCATCCCGCTGCTCATCGGCGGCGCCACCACCAGCCGCGTGCACACCGCCGTGAAGATCGCGCCGCACTACGAAGGCCCGGTCGTCTATGTGCCCGATGCCTCGCGCAGCGTGGGCGTGGCCCAGAGTCTGCTGGGCGAGAGCGCCAGCGCCTTCATCGCCGAAACCCAGGCCGATTACGAGCACGTGCGCCAATTGCACGCCAACAAAAAGCCCGCCGCGCTCTGGCCGCTGGACAAGGCCCGCGCCAACGCCACCCCCATCGACTGGCGCGATTACCGCCCGGCCATGCCCCGCGCGCTGGGGCGGCGCGTGTTTCACAACATCGACTTGCGCGAGCTGGAGCGTTTCATCGACTGGGGCCCGTTCTTCCAGACCTGGGATCTGGCCGGCCCCTTCCCCGCCATCCTGGACGATGAGATCGTCGGCGCCGAAGCGCGGCGCGTCTATGCCGACGGCCAGGCCATGCTGCGCAAGATCATCGACGGGCGCTGGCTCAAGGCCAGCGGCGTCATGGGCCTGTACCCAGCCAACAGCGTGGGCGACGACATCGTTTTCTACCGCGACGAAGCCCGCACCCAGCCGCTGATGACCTGGTGGGGCCTGCGCCAGCAAGCGCCCAAGCAGGCCGTGGGCGGCCTCATGCGCCCCAGCCGCTGCCTGGCCGACTTCGTCGCGCCCAAAAGCAGCGGCATTGCCGACTACGCCGGCATGTTCGCCGTCACCGCCGGGCTGGACATCGAGAAAAAAGAAAAGGAATTCGAGCGCGCGCTGGACGACTACTCCGCCATCATGCTCAAGGCCCTGGCCGACCGCCTGGCCGAAGCCTTTGCCGAATACCTGCACTGGCGCGTGCGCACCGACCTGTGGGGCTACGCCGCGCAGGAGGCGCTCTCCAACGAGGAGCTGATCGCCGAGAAATACCAGGGCATCCGCCCCGCGCCCGGCTACCCCGCCTGCCCCGACCACAGCGCCAAAATCGCCCTGTTCGAGACCCTGCGCACCGACGAAATCGGCATGCGCCTGACCGAAAGCCTGGCCATGTGGCCCGCCTCCAGCGTCAGCGGCTTTTACATCGCCCACCCCGAGAGCAGCTACTTCACCCTGGGCAAGATCGGCCAGGACCAACTGCAAGACATGGCCCAGCGCCGCGCCATGCCCGAGGACGAGCTGCGCCGCCTGCTCGCGCCCGTGCTGGAGCATTGAGCGCGGCGATGCGTTGGGCGCGCCGCGCACAAGCAAGATCACTTGCCCGCCATCGCCCATGACAGGAGGCCGCCATGCACCAGGCCACAGACGAACACCGCCCCCTATGGCCCTGGGCGCTGGGCACTGGCCGTGCTGCTGGGCATCGTGCTCATCAATGGCGGCCTGTACGCGCTGCGCTGCCCCGCCAGCCCACCCGTTGACTGGGCGCATTGGCGCAATGCCGCGGCGTTTCAGTTGCTGTTTTTGTATGCGCCGTGGCTGCTGCGGATGGTGTTTTCCGCCATGGAAGAAACCGGCCTGCGCCTGGCATTGGGGGCGGCCATCGCAGGCGCATTTCTCGTCATCAGCAACCAGGCCGGCGTCGCCTTGCTGTTTGCCGATGCCGTCAATCAGCAAAACACAAACGCCTCTACCGGCTGGGCCTGCTGGCGCGACATACCGCCCCCGCCAGCCCCCAACAACCCCAGGTGCGACCGTCAAACGCCCGCCAACACGATCTAACACATGTTACGAACGGCCTAGAATGGCGTTGCCCTTTCGGAGTCTGGCCGCCATCGTGCGCAGGCTTGGGGCGACCAACCACACCAACGGAGGATGTCATGCAATACAAAACCCCCTTGCTGGGCGCCGCAGCCCTGGCCTTGAGTCTGGCGTTTGCCCCTGCGGCGCAAGCGCAGAAAAACCGTCTGGAGGCCAATGCCTACAAACGCTGCGAAGCCCACCAGCAGCACGATGCGATGTGCCGGGCGCGCGTGCGCGGCGGGGCGGATGTGCGCATCACGGGCAGCGTGCGCGGCGGCGGGCTGTTGCGGGAAAACCTGCTGGCGCCGCACGCCATGCCCAGCGCTGCGGGCAAGCCTGTGTTGATGACTTGGGACAGAAAGGCCAATCTGACCACTTACGAGCGCGTGCCCTCGGCGCACCAGCCGTGGCGCGATCCAGCGCGCTGGTATTACTGATCGCCCCCGGCCGCGCCCCGCAAGGCGCGCCCCGCCTGCGACGGAGGATGGCGCAGGGAAACCATGAAAACAGCAAACCCTGGCGCGTCTGGCGTGCCGGGGTTTTCTTTTGGCTGGTTGCCGCATTGCCGAAATTACCATTCAAAGGAATAGAAATCACCCAGTTTCGGCTTGATAGGCATTGTAGCTGTTTTCCTTTGATTTAAAAATAAAACAACGCCAACGCACATGGCGCTGCAATGGGATGCCTGTTCCTATGGGGTGTGCTCCTGAGGGGTGTAGTCGGCCAGGCGCTCCGCCGCCCGCCGCACCGCATCCACCCGCGCCTGGTGAATGCACTGACCGATGGCTTCGCCGCGCAACCCTTGGCGGGCGGCTTGCCGGGCGATGGCGGCGGTGTCCACCTGCTTGGCCTGCTGCCACGCGCCCATCAGCACGCGCCGCGCCAGCCAGTCGGGCGCGGGCTGGCCGTGGGCGTAGGCGCACACTTGCAAGGCCAGCGCCAGGCGCTGGGGGCGGCGGAAGGCATCGCAACGCTCCAGCAATTGCACAATGGTTTGGGCGGAGTCGGTTTGGGCGGCTTGGGCGCAGGCACCCTTTGGGGCCATCGGCGCTGCGCTGGCGGCCAAAGCGTTGACGTCGCTCCAGGCGCTGAAGGCAGCGCATTCCCGGGCGGCCAAATCGGCCAGGTCGCGCACATCGGCGGGGATTTTCATGCGCTGGGCCAGAGCGTCGCGCTCGGCGCTGCTGAGGGCGTGGGCCAGGCAGGCGTAGCGCACGGCCAGCGGGGCGCGCTCCTGGCATGCCAGCGCCAGCATGGCCAGGGCGTGCTCGCCTGCATGCTCGCCCTGGCCCGGGGCGGCGCGTTGCCACAGGGCTTCCAGCTCGGGCAAGGCCACGGCCAGCGCCCCGCAAGCGCGCAGGGTGTGGAGCATGCGCTGGGGGGCTGGCTCCATCAGGCCACGGGCGATTTCCTGCCAGACGCGCTCGGCGGTCAGGTGCGCGACTTCACCCGCATCCACCATGCGGCGCATGAGCTGCATGGTTTCGCTGGCGATGGCGAAATCGGCAAAGCGGGCGGCAAAGCGCGCCAGGCGCAGGATGCGCAAGGGGTCTTCGGCAAAAGCGTCGCTGACGTGGCGCAGCACTTTGGCGGCCAGGTCGGCGCGGCCGCCAAAGGGGTCGATGTATTGGGGCGCGCCGTCTGCGCCCTGGCGCTGGGCAATGGCGTTGATGGTGAGGTCGCGCCGCGCCAGGTCTTGCTCCAGCGTGACGTGCGGCGCGGCATAAACGGTAAAGCCTTTGTAGCCCACGCCGCTTTTGCGCTCGGTGCGCGCCAAGGCGTATTCCTCATGGGTTTGCGGGTGCAGGAAAACGGGGAAGTCCTTGCCCACGGCGGTGAAGCCTTGCTCCAGCATCCATTGGGGCGTGGCGCCGACAACGACCCAATCGCGGTCTTGCACGGGCAGGCCCAGCAGCGCGTCGCGCACTGCGCCGCCGACCATGTAAATCCGAATGGGGGAAGACGGCTGTTGCATCGGTTTCCACTGCTTGCCCGTGGCGCGCCCTGCAAGAGGGAGCATCAGCGCCCGAGGCGGTAAGGCTCCTCGAAGGGGCGGAAGTCGTGCTCGGCGCAGGCTTCGCGCACCCATTGCTGCACGCTGGGCAGCGCCTGCACGGCCTGCATGTATTGGCGGGCGGTGGCGCTGACGGGCAAGGCATAGGTCTCAAGCCGCATGACGACGGGGGCAAAAAAGGCATCGGCCAGGGTGAAATCGCCAAACAGCAGGCCGCCTTCATGGTGGCGCAGCAGCTCGCTCCACATGGCGTCCAGCCGGGCCACGTCCTGGCGCAGGTCTTCATGGTCGCGCCAGGCCAGCGCGCCAGCCTCGGGCAGACGGGCCTCGATGTTCATGGGGCAGAGGCGGCGCAGGGCCTTGAAACCGGTGTGCATTTCCGCGCAGATGCTGCGCGCCCGCGCCCTTTCGTGCATGGAGGCGGGCCACAAACGCTGCCCGGGGAATTTCTCGGCCAGATACTCGGCAATGGCCAGCGAGTCCCACACCACCAGGTTGCCATCCACCAGTACGGGCACGGTGCCTGCGGGGCTGATGGCGCCGATGGTTTTCTTGAATTCCGAACCGCGCTCGAAGCTGTCAAAACGCACGCGCACTTCGCGAAAGGCAATACCTTTTTCCCGCAAGATCACCCAGGGCCGCATGGACCAGGAGGAGTAGTTTTTGTTGCCGATATAAAGCGTTAAGGCGGGCATGGCGTTTTTTCCCTTTCGATGTGCCGACGCAATGGCGGGGCGCGCTTGAACAGCGCAGTTCACCGCCGCTATTGCACGGGCCAGATCACGCCGTTGTCGTTGAGGATGGCGTCCAGCGGCTGGTCGTGCGGCTCGGGTTCGAAGTCGTCGATAAAGCCCTCCGTATAGCCCAGGCCGACGGTATAGGGGCGCGGCGACAGCTCGGCCAGCGTGCGGTCGTAAAAGCCGCCGCCGTAGCCCAGCCGGTAGCCGCCGGGGCCGTAGCCCACGCAAGGCACGAACAGCAAGGCGGGTTCCAGCACTTCGGTGTCCTTGGGTTTGGGGATGCCGTAGGCGTCCTCCTCCATCGGGCAGCCGGGGTACCAGGCGTGAAAGCGCAAGGTTTTGTGCACCTTGTCCACCACCGGCAGGGCGATGCGGCGGCGCAGCGGCTCGTCCAGCAGCTCGCCATCTTCCTTCCAGCGGTGCAGCGCGGGCAGCGGATCGAATTCCCCCTTGATGGGCCAATACGCGCCGATAACGGTTTCATGGCGATGCACCAGCCAAAAACGCATCACTTGCTGCAATTGGGCGTTTTTCACCGCGCGTTCGGCCATGTTGACGCGCTGCTGTACCAGTCTTTTCCTCAGCGTGGCTTTGTCCATCTCATAATCCCCGGCATGCGAATACCTGACCCGCGATCAACCCCCATTCTGACATCAGTTTGCGCCGCCTTTGCCCTGCTGGGCGCTGCCGTGCAGGCGCAGCCGCAGGCAGCCAGCGCCGCCCCAAGCGGCCCGCTGGCTGCGGCTGTGCAAGCCGCCTCGCATGCGGCGGGCGACAAGGTCATCGTGCAAATGCGCGCGGCGTATGCCGCCAAAAACCAGGCCCGCCTGGCGCAATTGCTGCCGCTGGTGCAAGGCCACCCGCTGGAGGGCTGGGGCGCGTATTGGGCGCTCAATGTGCGCCTGAAAGAAGCCAGCCGCGAGGAGGTCGATGCCTTTCTGGCACGCTACCGGGGCAGTTATGTGGAAGATCGCCTGCGCAACGATTGGCTGCTGCAACTGGGCCAGCGCCGCCAGTGGGCCGAGTTCAGCCACTACGCCAAGGGCTTTCGCATGCAGGACGATCCGCAAGTGGCCTGCTATGAGCTGCTGATTGACGACATCCAGGGCCGCGCCACCCCTGCCGCGCCGCAGCGCGCCCTCTCGCTGTGGTGGGGGCAAACCAAGGCCGACGACGGCTGCCACCATGCGGTGGAGGAGTTTTTTGCCGACGGCCGCATCCAGGCGGCCGACATCTGGCAGCGCGCCCGCATTGGCGCGCACCTGGGGCGCGCCGCCATCGTGCGCCAGGCGGTGACGATGGCGGCCCCGCAATCGCTGCCCTACGTCGATCAGGCCATGGGCAAGCCCGCCGCTTTTTTGCAGCACAAGGCGCTGGCCACCGATGCCGCGCGCCTGGCGCTGGCGCACGTGGCTTTGGCGCGGCTGGCCGCCAGCGACGAAGCCGCGGCCGCCGCCTACATGCAAACCGATTGGGCCAAGCGCCTGCCACAAGCCGAGCGCGATTTCGTCTGGGGCGCGATCGGGCGCTGGGCGGGCATCCGCCTCTCGCCGCAGGCCAGCGGCTACTTCGCGCAGGTCAAAAACGACCGCCATCTGCTGACCGAGCAGCAGCAATGGAAGGTGCGCGCGGCTCTGCGCGCCGGGCAGTGGACGCAAGTGGCTTCGACCATTGACGCCATGGATATGGACGAGCAGCAAAAGCCCACCTGGACGTATTGGCGCGCCCGCGCGCTGCAAGCCACCGGCAAGCCCGACGACCAGGCCCGCGCGCAAAGCCTGTTGCAGTCCATCGCCGGGCTGACGGGTTTTTACGAGCAACTGGCCTACCACGCCATTGGCGGCAAAGTCATGGCCCCGCCTGAGCCAGCGGCGCTCACGCCCGACGAGCAAGCCCGCGCCACCAACAACCCCGGCCTGCGCCGCAGCATTTACGCCATCCACATCGGCCTGCGCAGCGAAGGCGTGCGCGAGTGGAACTACACCACCAACCTGCACCAAAAAGGCGGCATGAACGACCGCGACCTGCTGGCCGCCGCCGAATTCGCCTGCCGCTACCACGTGTGGGATCGCTGCATCAACACCAGCGAACGCACCAAAGGCTTCATGAGCTTTCGCCAGCGTTACCCCATGCCCTTCAAAGACGCGGTGGTGACGCGCACAGCGGAAATCGGGCTGGATCCGGCCTACGTCTATGGCCTGATCCGGCAGGAAAGCCGCTTCATCATGGACGCGCGCTCCAGCGTCGGCGCATCGGGGCTGATGCAAGTCATGCCCGCCACGGCGCGCTGGACGGCCAGGCGCATCGGGCTGGAGGGCTTCCAGACCAGCGACCTCAACGACAGGGACACCAACATCGCCATCGGCACCGCCTACCTCAAGCTCGCGCTGGACGAATTCGCCGGCTCCATGCCGCTGGCCGCCGCCGCCTACAACGCCGGCCCGGGCCGCCCGCGCAACTGGCGCAACGGCCCCGAACTGGAAGCGGCCATCTGGGCCGAGAACGTGCCCTTCAACGAAACGCGCGATTACGTGCAGAAAGTGCTGGCCAACGCCACGGTGTACGGCGCCATCCTCAGCGGCCAGCCCCAATCGCTGGGCAGTCGCCTGGGCCTGTCCATCGGCCCGCGCCCCGCAGACGCCCCCGCCGCCATCGCAGATCTACCATAACCAATCAAAGGAAATGCAATTTCAAAACCATAAAGCCTAAATATGCCTATTTATTTTCCTATTGATTTGCAAAAATCGGCATGATGCAGCAAAAAGCCGCTTGCGGAGGGGCTTGTGCAAGCGGCTTTTTTGTCTGCTGGGGACAGAAGGCTTTGAACAGGCCCTTACCCACCCCGGCGGCGGCGGCGGGTCAAAGCGGCGCTCAAGGCCAGCCCGGCGCCCAGCAACGCCAGGCCCGCCCCGGGCAGCGCAGGCACCGGCGTGGCACTGCTGCTGCTGGCGGCGGGGTTGGGGGCTGCGCGTGATTGCAAATACCAGTTCTTGCCCACTTGCTTGAGCTCATACAGGTAGCCGCCATGCCAGACCGTGCCATCGAGCACAAAGGCCCCGGCGGGCGAATTGCCATCGACTTGCACCACTAAAATGCCGTTGCCCGTGGTGGCCGCCCCTGCCGCAGCGCCCGTCAGGTTCATCTGGATACGGGTCGTTTCCATGGGCAAGCCGCCGTAGTCGTAGTTGCCCTTAATGTGCAGCACATCGGCACCGCCAGCACCAGTGCCCAGATCCGTATCCAGCCTCAGGAAACCGGAGCCCATGTAATTGCCGTCAACGATCAGGGTGTCGTCGGCAACGCCGTCGTCCAATTCCAGTGCGCTGTCGCCCTGCGAATGCACCCCAGCTGACGTTGTGAGCGTGTGCGAGTCGGTGATTCGGGTCTTCGCCGTGCCACCCATCTCCAGACTGGTCAGGCTGGAGTCGCTGTTCATGTTCCACAGCGCGTCGCCCACCAGCGCAACCCGGAGGGCGCCCCCGGCCTGCACCTGGCTGCGCCCCGTATAAACCCCGCCACCGGCCACGAAATCCGCTCCGGGGGTACTGCTGTTCCATAAAGCACCGCCGCCTGTCACCGTCACATTCACGTTTTTAAGGATGGCCCTTGACTCATTCGTCACCGCCCGATACGAAAAAGCGTCGCCGCCGCCCGAAACGCTCACCGTCCCGCCTTCGGCCCTAAATAAAGAATCCTCCCCTGCCAGCGTGACGGCATCCGCGCCGTCAGCGGCCGTGATGTCGATGGCTTGCAAATCGATGTAGCCACTGGACAGCAGCGCGGCAGCGGAGCCGATGCCAGACACCTTGAGAACGCTTTCGCCGGTGGCGAAGATCCGGGTCGGATCGGAGGGCGTGCCGTTGATGGAGCGCAGCGCCGCCGATCCGGGCCAGCCGGTGAAGTCGATGTCTGCGGTTGCGTAGGTAATCCTGCCCCCCTCCTCGGCACTCAAGCCCCGGTGTTCGCTGCCCCCGGTGGCCACAATCGTGGCCTTGCCTATGATGTCCACCTCCCCACCGGTGCCCAGCGCCACCACGGCGCGGCGCCACCGGCCCCCATTGGCCATGGTGATATGCACATTTTGCGCATTGATGCTCCCGCCACCCCCAGCGCGATCTGTCGCTGCCAATCCATAACTGTTGGCGCGACCATTTTGGATCAATGTCAGTGGGCCCTGAAAATTCACAGCGCCTCCATTGCCAACCGCCACTGCGCCAAAGTTGCCATTGAGCCAGTTGGCGCCTTGACTGATGGTGACAGCGCTCGGCACCGTGATGACGGAACCTGAGCCGTCGGCAAACAACGCACGCTGACTTAAGTTGTACGTATATGCGTCGTGGCTGGTTGTGCAGACGTCACCGCCATCCGCGGTCAGCGACTCCGTCGTTTCCACGCACGCTGCTTGCGCGGCGAAGGGCATCAAGGCCGTCAGTGCAAACAGTGCGCCAAGGCACACCGGGGGGAGCTTGTGACGACCACAGTCGTGAATAGTTGGCATGGGAATTCCCTCATATATGAAAGTGTGGAATGCGGAATTCTACAGAATGTAAGTAGGTTGCATGATCTGCTTCAGCACAGCGCATTGCCCATGTGTTTTCGAAATCAAGCCACGCTTGCCAAGGCAGCCAGCCTTGGCGGCGCGCGCCGCCTTGCGATTACACGGTTTCGGGGCCAGCGCGGGGGTGCGCAAAGTGCATCACACGCTCTAACACCAGCGGCTTGAATTAGCCAATCAAAAGAAAAAACATTTCAACAACAACATTAAGAAAAACGGACTTTTATTTCTTTTTGATCGGCAAAATTTCAATATAGCCCCCCCAAAAAAGGCAGTGCCGACCACCTTGGCGCTTTCACCCCTGGCGCGAGTTGGCATCAGCCACGCACAGCGCCGTCATGTTGACGATGCGGCGCACGGTGGTGCTGGGGGTGAGGATGTGCACGGCCTTGGCCGCGCCCAGCAGCATGGGGCCGATGGCGATATTGTGGCCGGCAGCGGTTTTGAGCAGGTTGTAGGCGATGTTGGCCGCGTCGATGCCCGGCAGCACCAGCAGGTTGGCGTCGCCTTGCAGCGTGGTGTTGGGCATGAGGGCCTGGCGGGCGTTGGCGTCCAGCGCCAGGTCGCCGTGCATTTCGCCGTCCACGTCCAGCCAGGGGGCTTGTTCGCGCAGCAGGGCCAGGGTTTGGCGCATTTTGATGGCGCTGGGCGCGTCGCTGCTGCCAAAGCTGGAATGCGAGAGCAGCGCGACCTTGGGCTGGATGCCAAAGCGTTGCATTTCCTCGGCGGCGGCCAGGGTGATTTCGGCCAGTTGTTCGGCGCTGGGGTCGTAGTTGACGTGGGTATCGACCAGAAAGACTCTGCGCTCGGGCAGCATCAGCGCGTTCATCGCGGCGTAGATGCGCGCGCCGGGGCGTTTGCCGATGACTTGGTCAACGTAGTTGAGGTGATGGGCGTAACTGCCCCAGGTGCCGCAGATCAGGCCGTGCACGTCGCCTTTGTGCAGCAGCATGCTGCCGATGAGGGAGAGGCGGCGGCGCATTTCGATTTTGGCGATGGGGATGGTCACGCCCCGGCGCTCGGTCATCTGGTGGTAGGTGCGCCAGAAGTCCTGGTAACGCTCGTCCTGCTCGACGTTGACGATGTCGTAGTCGCGCCCTTGCTTGAGGCGCAGACCGAATTTTTCGATGCGCCGGGCGATGACCTCGGGGCGGCCAATCAGCGTAGGGCGGGCGATTTTTTCGTCCACCACGATTTGCGCCGCACGCAGCACGCGCTCCTCCTCGCCCTCGCTGTAGGCGATGCGTTTGTTCTGCGCGGCTTTGGCGGCCAGGATGATGGGTTTCATCATGGTGCCGGAGGTGTAAACGAAGTTTTGCAACCGCTGCACGTAGGCATCCATGTCCTCGATCGGGCGCGAGGCCACGCCGCTGGCTTGCGCGGCTTTGGCCACGGCCGGGGCGATGCGGATCATCAGGCGCGGATCGAACGGTTTGGGGATGACGTATTCGGCCCCGAACATGAGTTTTTCGCCTACGTAGGCGCGTGCGACTTCCTCGCTTTGCTCGGCCTGCGCCAGTTCGACGATGGCGTGCACGGCGGCCACTTCCATCTCGTCGGTGATGGCGGTGGCGCCGCAATCGAGCGCGCCACGAAACAGGTAGGGAAAGCACAGCACGTTGTTAACCTGGTTGGGGTAGTCGCTGCGCCCCGTGGCAATGACGGCATCGCTGCGCACGGCCTTGACTTCGCTGGGCAAAATCTCCGGCGTGGGGTTGGCCAGCGCCAGCACCAGGGGTTTGTCGGCCATGCGCGCAACCATTTCGGGCTTGAGCACGCCGCCTGCGGACAGGCCCAGAAAGACGTCTGCGCCTTCGATGGCTTCGGCCAGCGTGCGCTGATCGGTTTTTTGCGCGTACTGGGCCTTGATTTCGTCCATCAGCTCGGTGCGGCCTTCATAGACCAGGCCGTGGATATCGGTGACCCAGACGTTTTCCTTCTTCAAGCCCAGCTTGAGCAACAACCCCAGGCAGGCCAGCGCCGCCGCGCCTGCGCCAGAGGTCACCAGTTTGACGTCCTCGATCTTCTTGCCCACCACGCGCAGGCCGCCGATCACGGCCGCGCCTACGACGATGGCCGTGCCGTGCTGGTCGTCGTGGAACACGGGGATTTTCATGCGCTTGCGCAGCTCGCGCTCGACGAAGAAGCACTCGGGGGCTTTGATGTCCTCCAGGTTGATGCCGCCAAAGGTGGGCTCCAGCGCGGCGATGATGTCCACCAGCTTCTGCGGGTCCTTCTCGTCAATCTCGATGTCGAACACATCAATACCCGAGAACTTCTTGAACAGCACGCCCTTGCCCTCCATCACCGGCTTGGAGGCCAGCGCGCCAATATCGCCCAGGCCCAGCACGGCCGTGCCGTTGCTGATGACGCCCACCAAATTGGCGCGGCTGGTGTAGCGCGCGGCGGCGGCCGGGTCTTTCTGAATCTCCTCGCAGGGCGCGGCCACGCCGGGCGAATAGGCCAGCGACAGCTCGTACTGGTTCATCAACTGCTTGGTGGGCGTGACGGAAATCTTGCCCGGCACGGGGTGTTCGTGGTATTCCAGCGCGGCTTCGCGCAACAGAACTTTCTTATCTTGTGGTTTTTGATCTGGCATGGTGTGAGCGTCAAAGTGGCGCGGGCGGGCGCCCGGCAAGCAAAACAAGCCGCCAGTGTAGCGCCGCGATTTTGCAAACCAGCTCTGACTATGATGGCGCCCCTTGACCGTTTTGCCCTCCTGCGCTTGCCATGTCCGGACTCAATCTCGCCCAAACCCAAGCCGTGCACCACATCAGCGGCCCCTCCTTAGTGCTGGCGGGCGCAGGCTCCGGCAAAACGCGCGTCATCACCCACAAAATCGCCCATTTGATCGAACGCGGCCTGCCCGCACACCGCATCGCCGCCATCACCTTCACCAACAAAGCCGCCGCTGAAATGCGCGAGCGCACCCGCGGGCTGATCGGCAAGCCCGCCAAGGATGTGCTGATCTGCACCTTCCACGCCCTGGGCGTGCGCATGGTGCGCGAAGACGGGCAGGCGCTGGGGCTCAAGCCCCAATTCAGCATCCTCGACAGCGACGACGTGCTCTCCATCCTCAAGGAATGCGGCGGCACCACTGATGCCGCCCTGGCGCGCCAGTGGCAATGGACCATCAGCCGCTGGAAAAACGAAGGGCTTAGCAGCGCCAGCGCCTTGCAAGCCGTCCAAAACGAAGCCGAAAAAGTGGCCGCCGTGGTCATGGCCCGCTATGAGGAGCGCCTGAGCGCCTACCAAAGCGTGGATTTCGACGATTTGGTCAGCCTGCCACTGGCGCTGCTGCGCCAGCACCCCGAGGTGCGCGAGAAATGGCAAACCCGCCTGGGCCATGTGCTGGTGGACGAATACCAGGACACCAACGCCACGCAGTACGAACTGCTCAAACTGCTGGTGGGCGAGCGCGGGTATTTCACCGCCGTGGGCGACGACGACCAATCCATCTACGGCTGGCGCGGCGCCACGCTGGAGAATCTGAAAAAGCTGCCGGTGGACTTCCCCGCCCTGCGCGTCATCAAGCTGGAGCAAAACTACCGCTCCACCAGCGCCATCCTGCGCGCGGCCAACCACGTCATCGGCCCCAACCCCAAGCTGTTCCCCAAAACGCTGTACTCCGAGCTGGGCGAGGGCGAACCCGTGCGCGTGATGGATTGCGACAGCGAAGAGCATGAGGCCGATCGCATCGTCCACCGCATCCAAAGCCTGCGCGCCGCCAACCCCATCCCCGAATGGCGCGACTTCGCCATCCTCTACCGCGCCAACCACCAGGCCAAGCCACTGGAAAAAGCCCTGCGCAAAGCGCAAATCCCCTACAAAGTCTCCGGCGGCACCAGCTTTTTTGATCGCGCCGAAATCCGCGACCTGTGCGCCTGGTTTCGCCTCTGGAGCAACGAAGACGACGACCCCGCCTTTCTGCGCGCCATCACCGCGCCGCGCCGCGGCATCGGCCACCAGACGCTGGCGCAATTGGGCGAATTCGCCACGCAAATGCAATGCAGCCTGTTCGCCGCCATCTTCAGCCCCATGCTCAGCACCCGCCTGAGCGCCCGCGCCCTGGGCAGCCTGCAAGAATTTGGCCGCCAAATCAACGACTTGCAATACCGCGCCCGCCACGCCACGGGGCAGGATGCCGCACGCCAATTTCTCAAAGACTGGCTCCAAGACATCCGCTTTGAAAGCTTTTTGCTCGACCACTCCGACACCACTGCCGCCGCCACCGCCCGCTGGGACAACGTGCAAGAGTTTTGCGACTGGATGGCCCAACGCGCAGGCGGCGCCATCGAAGCCCCCGAGATGGCCAGCCAGCAAGCGCAGTCCGCCCCCAAAAGCCTGCTTGAAGTCGCCCAAACCATCGCCCTGCTCTCCACCTTGAGCGAGCAGGAAAAAGAGCAAAACGTCGTCACCCTCTCCACCCTGCATGCCGCCAAAGGCCTGGAATGGCCCCACGTCATCATGGCGGGCGTCAACGAAGGCGTGTTGCCCTTCCAGCAAGGCGACGAACCCATCGCCGCCTCGCGCCTGGAAGAAGAGCGCCGCCTCATGTACGTCGGCATCACCCGCGCCCAACGCACCCTCGCCGTGAGCTGGACGCGCCGCCGCAAAAAAGGCCGCGATTGGGTCGCCGGCAAACCCAGCCGCTTCATTGCCGAAATGAACCTCACCCCCGACACCGCCCGCGAAGACCCGCGCGCCAAACTCCGCGCCCTGCGCGAAGAATTCGCCCGCAAGGCCAGCGGCACCTGAACACCGGGCTTTGGCTTGATCTGGAACGCCTTATATTTACAAATCAAAAAGAAACAAAATTGCCTTGTTTTGGCATGATAAGACTAACAAAGAATTTACCATGATTTGTAAAATATAGAAATTCCTTCCTCTTGTTCAAGCCATAAAAAAACCGCCTTCACAGGCGGTTTTTTGCATTGCAACCTTATGGGGTTAGGGGTTATGCGGGCCAGCGGGCCATCAGGTCTTCTCAACTTGGCTGAACTCCAGCTCCACCGGCGTCGAGCGACCAAAAATCATCACCGACACCCGCAGGCGGCTGCGCTCGTAATTGACCTCTTCCACCGTGCCATTGAAATCGGCAAACGGGCCTTCCTTGACACGCACCAACTCGCCCACCATGAACTCGATTTTGTGGCGCGGCCGCTCACCCCCTTCCTCCAGGCGATTGACGATCTTCTGCACCTCCGCCTCGGGAATTGGCGTCGGCTTGTTGCGCCCGCCCACAAAGCCAGTGACCTTGCTGGTTTGCTTCACCAAATGCCATGTCTCATCGTCCATCACCATCTCGACAAAAACATAGCCGGGGTAGAGCTTGCGCTCGGCCATCTTGCGCTGGCCGTTCTTCATTTCCACCACTTCTTCCGTAGGCACCAGGATGCGACCAAACTTAGCCTCCATCCCCTCGCGCGCCACGCGCTCGGCAATATTGCGCTCTACCGCCTTCTCCATGCCGGAGTAAGCATGCACGATGTACCACTGCTTCGCAAAACCCGTCGTCTCGGTTTCGCCAGCCGGCTTGTTCTCTGCGTCACTCATCCATTCCTCCATCCCAGCAGCAAATCAAAAACCACCCACCCCACAGTCATGTCCGCCAACCAAAGGAACAAGGCCATCACCACAGAAAAAGCAAAAACATAGCCCGTCATCTGAGTGGCATCCTTGCGCCGAGGCCAAACCACTTTTTTCAGTTCATTCCAAGAGTCACGCACATAAACGACGAAGTCGCGCCCTGGATTCGACCAGAGAAACACCAGCGCCGCCAGCACCAAGCCAACCAGCAGCGCCCCCCACTGCGCGAAAGCGCCATGGGCGGGCAACCAATAAAACGCCACAACGCCACCAACGGCAAACAAAACCGCAATGACAAGCTTGAACACACTGGCGCCAGAGCCAACCGTTTCAACCTGCGAGGGTGCTGACATTTCTCACTCCATGCACCCGAAAAGCTTCAGATGCCAAACATTCATACAGAAAAACCCGCCATGCAAGGGCGGGTTTCATTCAAAAGAAGCGGTTGAGACAACCTCTTCTGGCAGGGGCAGTAGGAATCGAACCTACAACCTTCGGTTTTGGAGACCGACGCTCTGCCAATTGAGCTATACCCCTAGACCTCTAGAAAGTTTGCAAATCGCCTCCGCAAACCTTCACGTTCAAAAACTCAAGCAATGATCTTGGCCACCACGCCGGCGCCGACGGTGCGGCCGCCTTCGCGGATGGCGAAACGCAGACCTTCTTCCATGGCGA
>JAUMYU010000041.1:22129-22917 GCA_030528485.1 Comamonadaceae bacterium | reverse complement strand
CTGATCCACGGCGTGCTCAACGACCACAGCGTCTGGGCGCTGCAAAGCCGCTGGTTCGCGCACCACGGCTGGAACGTGCTGGCCATCGACCTGCCCGGCCACGGCCGCAGCGCGACCAGCGCAGCGCCCGCCAGCGTGCAGCAAGCCGCCGACACCATCGCCGCCCTGGTGCACACGCTGGACGACGCGCCGCTGGCGCTGGCCGGGCACAGCTTTGGCTCGCTGATCGCGCTGCAAGCGGCGGCCCAGCTCGGCGCGCGCGTGCAGCGCCTGCTGCTGCTGGGCACGGCCGCGCCCATGCCTGTCTCACCCGCGCTGCTGGAGCTGTCGCAAAGCGCGCCGGAACAAGCCATGCACCTGGTCAACGTGTTTTCGCGCAGCACGCTGGCGCCGCCGCCCTCGGCGCTGGGGCCGGGCACCTGGCCCTACGGCATGGGCATGGCGCTGGGGCGGCGCGTGCTGCGCAGCAATCCGCGCGAAAACATCTTTCACAAAGGCTTTGTGGCCTGCAACAGCTACGAGGGCGGGCCAGAGGCCATGCGCCAGGTCAAGGCGCGGGTGTTGGTGCTCAGCGGCAGCCAGGATCAGATGACGCCGCCCAAAGCCAGCGCGCCTTTGCTTGAGGCAGCGCGGGAAGCGGGCGTGGCGTTCGCCTGCGAGCGCATCGCCTGCGGCCACAACCTGATGACCGAGGCGCCCGACGCCACGCTGGATGCCATGCGGCGCTTTTTGAGCGCGCATTGAGTACTGTATTTCCGTACTCAATGCGCGCTCAAAAAGCGCCACGC
>JAUMYU010000041.1:0-22119 GCA_030528485.1 Comamonadaceae bacterium | reverse complement strand
CGGAAATACAGTACGGAAATACGCCCAGGCTACAAATTGCGCCGCATCAGGCCAGCAGCCTGGCCCATTCGTCTGGCGCCCAGCCTGCGGTGATGGCCTGCTCCGCCGGGCCATCGCTGCGCTGCACGACGACGATGGGGCGTTTGATGAGGCTGAGATGGGCCAGCATCACGGCCTGCGCGCCAGCGGCGTCGCTGGCTTGCGCTTGCGTGGCCGCGTTCAGTTGCCGCCAGGTGGCGCCGCGCCGGTTGAGCAAGCTCTCCCAGCCCAGCGCCTGCACCCATTGGGCCAGGGTGGCGGCGTCCAGGCCGTGTTTTTTGAAGTCGTGAAATGTCACGGCATGGCCGCGCCCGGCAAACCATTGGCGGCTTTTCTTCACGGTGTCGCAGTTGGGGATGCCGTAGAGGGTGATGGTGCAAGTCATGGGTTTTCCAAACAGCGCAAAGCCTGTTTTTTACAATTCAATAAGAAAAAAATTATTGCTGTTTCGGCAACATGGTATTGAAATCGAATTTCCTTTGATTGAAATCCATCAAACCACTACCGGCTCCGGCTCCAGACGGATGCCATAGCGTTCGTACACGCTGGTCTGGATGGCCTGGGCCAGCATCATCACCTCGCCGCCGGTGGCGCTTTGCTCGCCCTGGCCCAGGTTGACCAGCACCAGCGCCTGCTTGTCGTACACGCCCGCGTTGCCGATGGCTTTGCCTTTCCAGCCGCAGGCGTCGATCATCCAGCCCGCTGCCAGCTTGGCGCTGCCGTCGGGCATGGGGTAATGCACGATGTGCGGCTCGCGCGCGATGATGTCGCGGCATTGCTCGGGGGTGACGACGGGGTTTTTGAAAAAGCTGCCCGCGTTGCCGATTTGCGCCGGATCGGGCAGCTTCTCGCGGCGGATGGCCACCACCCAATCGAAAATCTGCTGCGCGCTGGGCTGGGCGATGCCGCTGGCCTGCATGCGCCGCTGCAAGTCGTGGTAGTCCAGCACGGGCCGCCAGCGCCGGGGCAGCCACAGCCGCACGCGGGTAATGACGGCGCGCCCGGCCAGGCCCAGCCCCATGCCCAGCGCCTGCGCCACGCTGGCGGGGGCGTGGTCGATGGCGTCGGCCTGCATGTCGTCGGTTGTGCGTTGCAGCTTTTGGTTTTTGAGGGTTTGCGCCATGTCCACGCGCACGCCAGCGCGGGCGGGTGCGTGTTTGAAGATGGAGTCGCGGTAGCCAAAGGCGCATTGCGCGGTGGTGAGGCTAAAGGGCTTGCCGCTGTACAAATCGATGCCCTCGAGGCTGTGCAGCCGATCTTGCAGCTCCACGCCGTAAGCGCCGATGTTTTGCACCGGCGCTGCGCCCACGGTGCCGGGGATCAGGGCCATGTTCTCCAGCCCGGGCATGCCTTGCTCCAGGCTCCAGCGCACCACCTCGTGCCAGCACTCGCCCGCGCCCGCCTCGATCAGCCAGCCCTGCTCATCGCTTTGCAGCACGCGCCGGCCCATGATTTCCATCTTCAAAACCGGGCGGCGCACATCGCCGGTGAGCACCAGATTGCTGCCCCCGCCCAGCACCAGAGGCTCCCATTGCGGGGCGATGCGCGCGGCAGGCGGCAGGCCCTGGCGGCGCTGCTGGCCCCAGAGTTGGGCAAAGGCGATGACATCGGCCTCGCTGCGCGCGCGCACCAGCGCCAGGGCCTTGGCAGCAATGCCAAAGGTGTTGTAGGGGCGCAGGGAAATATTTTTTTCTACTAACATCGGCCGCATTTTCCCATCCCGACCATGCATTGAAATGGATTGAACATGCCCTCTTTTGACACCGTTTTGGAAGCCAATTTCGTCGAAGTCCGCAACGCTGTGGACAACGCCAGCAAGGAAATCGCCACCCGCTTTGACTTCAAAGGCACCAGCGCCGCCATTGAACTCAAGGACAAGGAAATCACCCTGCTGGGCGATTCGGACTTCCAGCTCCAGCAGATTGAAGACATCCTGCGCAACAAGCTCACCAAGCGCGATGTGGATGTGCGCTTTCTCGACGTGGACAAACCGCAAAAAGCCGGCGGCGACAAGCTCAAGCAGCTCGTGCGCGTGCGCAACGGCATCGACGCCACGCTGGCCAAGCAAATCCAGAAGCACATCAAGGACAGCAAGCTCAAAGTGCAAGCGGCCATTCAGGGCGAGACGGTGCGCGTCTCCGGCGCCAAGCGCGACGATTTGCAGGCGGCCATGGCGCTGATCCGCAAGCAAATCACCGATTTCCCCTTGTCGTTCAACAACTTCCGCGATTGAGCGCAAGCCATGCACAGCAGTGCGCTCGTGCTTTTTTCGGGCGGGCAGGACTCGGCCACCTGCCTGGCCGACGCCCTCGCCCGCTACCCGCGCGTGGAAACCATCGGCTTTGATTACGGCCAGCGCCACCACGTCGAACTCCAACAGCGCCAGGCCGTGCTGGACGCCCTGCGCCAACGCTTCCCGCAATGGAGCCAACGCCTGGGGCCAGACCACATGATCGGCCTGGACGCGCTGGGCCAGATCAGCGACACCGCCCTCACCCGCGAATGCGCCATCACGCTGGAGCAAAGCGGCCTGCCCAACACCTTTGTGCCCGGGCGCAACCTGGTTTTCCTCACCTTTGCCGCCGCCCTGGCCTACCGGCGCGGCCTGCAAGCCATCGTCACCGGCGTGTGCGAAGCCGACTACTCCGGCTACCCCGATTGCCGCGACGACACCATGAAAGCCATGCAAGTGGCCTTGTCGCTGGGCATGGCCTGGCGGTTACTGATCGAAACGCCCCTGATGTGGCTGGATAAAGCGCAAACCTGGCAACTGGCCCACCGCCTGGGCCAGCAGGCCGACCCGGCGGGCGGCGGCGATGCGCTGGTGCAATTGATCGTCGAGCACAGCCACACCTGCTACCTCGGCCAGCGCCAGCAACGGCACGACTGGGGCTATGGCTGCGGCCAATGCCCCGCCTGCCAACTGCGCGCCAGCGGCTGGGCGCGCTGGCGCGGCGCACAAGGCGGCGCAGCGCCCCATCTCACAACCGCATAAGCCTGCGCAAAGCCGCCTAGCGCCCTGCTGGCTGTGCATTAGAATGCGCGGTTTGCCGGCCCCAGGCTGGCAAGCCCGAGTGGTGGAACAGGTAGACACAAGGGACTTGAACCATTTGAGCCTTCGGCGCGGAAACGCCCGAAGTGAAGCCCGTCAAACTCGGCGAACGCCCTGGGTATTCCAACCCGAGCCAACGCCGAGCCAAGCCCGGTGATGGCGCACAAGCGCCCATCGCCAGGAAGGTGTAGAGAGCAGACGGCGGGCGCCTACGGCTGTCCAGCTATGGCGAAGGCGTGCTCCAGCCCACGAACAGCGCACACGCGCTGGCGGCGAAAGCCGAAGTGGGACGAAAATCCCTCGGCCGCAAGGCCGTGCCGGTTCGATTCCGGCCTCGGGCACCACCATTGGTGCATTGCAAAAACATCAGCCGCCTTTTTGGGCGGCTTCTTTTTTGCCAGGAGGGTTTCGGCGCCGGGCGCGCCCTGCCAAAGCCTCGGCAGCGGCCAGCGCACCGGCGCTTGCGCCGCCCCGCGCCGGGGGGCAACACCAGGCCCCTGATAGATTTCCAATCAAAGGAAAAACAATTTTCCGAACAGCATGCCAAAAAAAGGTTATTTATTTTCCTTTGATCGATAATTTTAGCGACCTCACTGCAAGAAGAAATACGCCCACAGCGAGACCACCGCGACCGAGAGCAGGTTCAGCACCAGGCCGGCGCTCATCATTTCCTTTTGGCGGATCAAGCCCGAGCCAAACACGATGGCATTGGGCGGGGTGGCCACGGGGAGCATGAAGGCGCACGAAGCGCCGATGCCGATCACCATCACCAGCATTTCCTTGGGCAAGCCCATCTCCACGGCGATGCCGCCAAAAACGGGCACCAGCAAAGCCGCCGAAGCGGTGTTGCTGGTGAATTCGGTCAGGAAGATGATGAAGGCGGCCACCACCAGCACAACGATAAAGGGGTGGGCCTGGCCAAACGCATCGGCCACGGCCTGCCCCAGCGCGGTGGAAGCGCCGGAGTTTTTCATCACCGCGCTCAGGGCGATGCCGCCGCCAAAGAGCAGCAGCACGCCCCAGTCGGTGTTTTGCACCACGTCGCGCCATTGCACCGTGCCCAGCAGCACGACGGCCACGGCGGCAGCCAGGGCGATAAAGCTGTCGATGGAGGCAATGCCGGTGGCCTTTTGAATGCGGCTGCCCATGATCCAGGCCGCCGCCGTGATGAAGAAGATGACCACGGTGAGCACGCGGTGCAGCGTCCAGGGGATGACCTCTGTTTGCTCGGTGTTGACGCGCTGGCTGAAGTCGGGCCGCAGCACCACATACAGGCCAATGAGCATGGTCGGCAGCAGCAACAGCATGATGGGCATGGCCAGCTTCATCCAGCCGTTGAAATCCAGCCCCAGCGCCCGCGCGGCGATGCCGTTGGGCGGCGAACCAACGTAGGTGCCCATGCCCCCGATGCTGGCGCAATAGGCCACGCCCAGCAGCACGAAAACGAAGGTCCTGCGCTGCTTTTCACGATCGACGTGCTCCATCAGCCCCAAAGCCAGCGGCAGCATCATGGCGGCGGTGGCCGTGTTGCTGATCCACATGGACAGGAAGGTGGTGGCGGCAAAAATCAGCAGCGCCGCCGCCAGCATGCTGCCGCGCGAGAGGGAGATCACCCACAGGGCGATCTTGCGGTCGAGCTTCTGGATGTGCAGTGCGGTGGCCAGGGCAAAGCCGCCGAAGAAGACGAAGATGATCGGATCGGCAAAATGCGCCAGCACCGACTTGGTGTTCATCTCCGGGATGTGAAAGACCAGCGCCAGCAAGGGCACCATCAAGGCCGTGACCGTGATATGCAATGCCTCGGTAAACCACAAAATGGCAACGAAAAGCAAAATCGCCAAGCCCCGGTTGACCATGTCCGGATACGGCAGCACGTGGTACAGCCCAAAGGCCAACACCGCGGCAATCAGCGTAATGAGCAGGCCACGCAAGCTGCCCGGCTGCTTGCCTTCTTCCGGTGCCGGCTGGGGGATGGGGTAATGGGTATCCATGAAGCTCTCCTGAGAAGGTTGCATGCAAAACATGCCTGCCTGGCGCGCTGCGCGGCCAGGCAGGAGTCGAAAAATTTTACATTTGAATACAGCCTCTCAGGAAAGGGCTTTCCCGCAGGTTATCCCTCAGCAGCGCGCAGGGCAGCGGCAGTCTCCCTCAAATCCCCGAACCTGCGCTCTCCAGCGCCTCTTGCTGCACAAAGACGCGGGCGCGGCGGGGTTTGACCCAGACGAGATCGCCCTCGCCCAGGTCCAGCTCGGCGTAGCGCACGGCCGCCATTTGCGCCTCGATCAGGTGGCCGTGCGGGAGCGGGTTTTCCAGCAGAGCATCGGCGCCCAGTTCCTCGCCAGGCTCGGCCACCAGCTCCAACCGCGCCAGCGGACCAACGACGATGGCCCGCGCAATGCGCGCGCGCAGGCCCTGCGGCGCGGCAGCCTCTTGCACGGCGGCGCCCGCCCCGGTTTGGCTGGCGTGCCAGGGCTGCACCTCCAGCTCGTGCGGGCGCACATAGGCCAGGGCTTGCCCGTCTTGCAATTCGTCCGCTGCGGCTTGCAGCGCAAAGCCCGGCAGGCTGACGCGGCCCGCGCTGGCGCGGCCGTGGAAAAGGTTGACATCGCCCAGAAAGCCATAGACGAAGGGGCTGGCCGGGTCGTCCCACACCTGCTGGGGCGTGCCCACTTGCTCGATGCGGCCGCGGTTCATGACGACGACGCGGTCGGCCACCTCCAGCGCCTCCTCCTGATCGTGGGTGACGAAGATGCTGGTCACATGCAATTCTTCGTGCAGGCGGCGCAGCCAGCGGCGCAATTCCTTGCGCACCTTGGCATCGAGCGCGCCGAAAGGCTCGTCCAGCAGCAGCACCTGCGGCTCCACCGCCAGGGCGCGCGCCAGGGCAATGCGCTGGCGCTGCCCGCCCGAGAGCTGGGCGGGAAAGCGATCGGCCAGCCAATCGAGCTGCACCAGTTGCAGCAGCCGCATCACCTTGTCGCGGATTTGCGCTTTACTGGGCCGCTGGCTGCGGGGCTTGACGCTCAGGCCAAAGGCCACGTTGTCGAACACCGTCATATGCCGAAACAGCGCGTAGTGCTGGAACACGAAGCCGACTTGGCGATCGCGCACATGCACATGGGTGGCATCGCGCCCCGAGAACCAGACCGCGCCATGGTCGGGCGCTTCCAGCCCGGCGATGATGCGCAGCAGCGTGGTTTTGCCGCAGCCCGAGGGGCCGAGCAGCGCCAGCAACTCGCCCGAGGCGATCTCCAAATTCACATCGCGCAGGGCGTGAAAATCGCCAAAGGTTTTGCTGATGTTGCGCACTTCAATGCTCATGCGTGTGCTCCTGGATGAGGGGTTGAATCGGGCCGCGCCGCCGCTGCGGGCCGCGCCCAGGCGCCGCGCTGGGCCACGGCCGGGGCCTGCTCGGCGGCGCGGGGGTTTTCCGGCGGCAAGGCGGCGGCCTGGCGCATCTGCGCCTCGTGCTGCCATTCGGCCCAGGTTTTCAGCGCCAGCGTCACCAGCGCCAGCAGGGCCAGCAAGGTGGCCACCGAGAACGCGGCCACGGATTGGTAATCGGTGTAGAGGATTTCCACATGCAGCGGGATGGTGTTGGTCTGCCCGCGGATATGGCCCGAGACCACCGACACCGCGCCAAACTCCCCCATCGCCCGCGCATTGCAGAGGATGACGCCGTAGATCAGCCCCCACTTGATATTGGGCAGCGTCACGCTCCAGAACGTACGCAGGCCCGAAGCGCCCAGCACGATGGCGGCTTGCTCCTCCTCCGCACCCTGGGCCTGCATCAGCGGAATCAGCTCGCGCGCGATGAAGGGGAAGGTGACAAACACCGTCACCAACACAATGCCCGGCGTGGCAAAAATCACCTTCACATCCCAGGCTTGCAGCAGCGGCCCCAACCAGCCGTTGACGCCATACAGCAGCGCATACACCAGCCCCGCCACCACGGGCGAGATGGAAAACGGCAAATCGATCAAGGTAATCAAAAACGCCTTGCCGCGAAACTCGTGCTTGGCAATGGCCCAGGCGGCCATGACGCCAAAGACGATGTTCAGCGGCACCACAATCAGCGCCGTCAGCAGCGTCAGCCGCACCGCAGCCCAGGTATCGCTGGACTCAAACGCGCTGGCAAACGCCCCCCAGCCCTGGCGAAACGCCTCGGCAAACACCGCCAGCAGCGGCAACACCAGAAACAGCCCCATGAAGGCCAGCGCCAAAGCCATCAGGCTGCGGCGCACCCAAGGCGCTTCGTCCGTCAGCGCCCGCGCGCGCGGAACCGCCACGGCGACAGGCGCAACGGGGGCGGCCGTCGCCGTCATGTCTTTTTTCATGTCTTGCCCCCCGTGGCGCGGCGCTGCCAGGCTTGCAGGCCGTTGATGACAAACAGCATGGCAAAGGAAAACGCCAGCATCGCCAACGCCACCGCCGTTGCGCCCGCGTAGTCGTACTGATCGAGCTTGCCGATGATGATCAGCGGCGTGATCTCGGAAACCATCGGGATATTGCCCGCAATGAAAATCACCGAGCCGTATTCACCCAGCGCCCGCGCAAACGCCAGCGCAAAGCCCGTGAGCAGCGCGGGCAGGATGGCGGGCAGGATCACGCGGCGAAACGTCTGCCAGCGCGTGGCGCCCAGGCTGCTGGCCGCCTCCTCCAGCTCGCGCTCGAAATCCTCCAGCACCGGCTGCACCGTGCGCACCACAAACGGCAGGCCGATGAAGATCAGCGCCACCACCACGCCCGCAGGCGCAAACGCCACCTGCACGCCCAGCGGCTCCAGCCACCGGCCCAGCCAGCCGTTGGGCGCCAGCAGCGCCGTCAGCGCAATACCCGCCACCGCCGTGGGCAGGGCAAAGGGCAAATCCACCAACGCATCGGCCAGCCGCTTGCCGGGAAAGCGGTAGCGCACCAGCACCCAGGCAATCAGCAGCCCGAACACCAGATTGACCAGCGCCGCCAGCAGCGACGCGCCAATGGTCAGCTTGTACGAAGCCACCACGCGCGGCGCCCAAACCGCCTGCCAAAACTGCTCCCAACTCAACTGCGCCGCCTGCGCCAGCAAGGCCGCCAGCGGCAGCAGCACGATCAGCCCCAGATAAAACAGTGTGTAGCCCATCGTCAGGCCAAAGCCTGGCAGCACCCGCACGCGCCCTGCGCGCCGCCGCCCACCCGGCTCAGGCGCAAGAGACTCGCCCGCACGCAACGGCGCGTGGGCAGAAGATGAAAAGGACATGAAACAGTCGCCCCGCAAGCTGAAGGCAGCGCTTGCCGCCCCCAAAATTACAAATCAAAAGGAAACAAAATAGCCTTGTTTCGGCAACTTGACATTGAAATTAAATTTCCATTGATTGAAATACAAACTCAACGCCGCCCCGCGCCCTGCCCCGCGCCATACAGCCGGTCGAACTCGCCGCCATCGTTGAAATGCACCTTCTGCGCCTGCCCCAGCGAGCCGAAATGCTCTTGCACACGGAACAGCTTGATCGGCTTGAACTGCTGCGCATGCCGCTCCAGCACCGCCTGCGAGCGCGGGCGCAAACCGTGGCGCGCAGCAATCTCCTGCGCCTGCTCGCTGTAGAGGAACTGCAAATACGCCCGCGCCGCCTGCTCCGTGCCCTTTTTCTGCACCACCGGCTGCACCAGCGCCACCGGGTTCTCCGCCAGCACGCTGGCTGAGGGATACACCACATCCACCCTGCCCTTGCCGAACTCGCGCTCGACCGACAACACCTCCGACTCGAACGTCACCAGCACATCGCCCATGTTGCGCTGCAAAAACACCGCCGTCGCATCGCGCCCGCCCTTGCCCAGCACCGGCACGTTTTTGTAAAGCTGCGCCACGAATTCACGCGCCTGCTCGGGCGTGCCGCCGCCCTCCAGCACCGCCCCCCAGGCCGCCAGATAGGCATAGCGGCCATTGCCGCCCGTTTTGGGGTTCACCACCACCACCTGCACGCCCGGCTTGACCAAATCGGCCCAATCCCGAATGCCCTTGGGGTTGCCCTTGCGCACCAGAAACAGCATCGTCGAAGTCGTCGGCGCGGCATCGTGCGGAAACTGCTGCGCCCAATCCTTGGCCACCAGGCCGTTGTCGGCGAGAAAATCGATATCCGTCGTGGTATTCATCGTCACCACATCGGCCTGCAAACCTTCGCGCACCGCCCGCGCCTGCGCGCTGGAGCCGCCATGCGCCTGATCGACCTTGATCGCATGCCCCGTTTGCTGCTGGTAGCTTTGCACGAACGCCGGGTTGATCTCACGGTAAAACTCGCGCGCCACATCGTAAGAAGCATTGAGCAAACTCTGCTGCGCCTGGGCTGGCGTCAAAGCCACCAAAGCGCCAGCCGCCACGGCCCACACCCCAAAAGAGCGCAAAGAGCGCAAAACGCCCGAAGCAGGAAAAGCCCGCAAAGCAGTCAACCGGGAACGATTCATCACAGCCATCACTTTCTTGACAGAAACCAACAAAGGCCGCGATTGTGGAGAGCGCGCTTCAGAAACGGAACGACATTTATCTTCTATCCATATGCGTCAAAGCCATATGCGCTATTGGCCTTTTCCGCGCACACGCCGCGCTGCTGGCCCAGTCCCGCTCACTGTGGCCGCGCCAGAAACTCAATCGTGGGCGGCTCAATGGCGGCATCGCGCGCCACCGCCATCAAAATCCCCAGCGCCAGGCCCAGCGTCACCATGGCCGTGCCGCCGTAGCTGATGAAGGGCAGCGGCACGCCCACCACGGGCAGCACGCCCATCACCATGCCCATGTTGACGAAGGCGTAAGTGAAAAAAATCATCGCCACCGCAGCGGCCATCAGGCGGCCAAACAGCGTTTTGGCCCGCATGGCGATGATGAAGGCGCGGTAGATCAGGAACAAAAAGCCCATCAGCAAGGCCAGCGTGCCAGCCAGGCCAAACTCCTCGGCAAACGCGGCGAAGATGAAATCCGTCGTGCGCTCGGGGATGAATTCCAGATGCGTTTGCGTGCCGGCCATGAAGCCCTTGCCCCACACCCCGCCCGAGCCGATGGCGATCATGCCCTGGATGATGTGAAAGCCTTTGCCCAGCGGGTCGTTGTAGGGGTTGAGCAGCGTGCATACGCGCGTTTTCTGGTACTCGTGCAGCACCACCCAATCGACGCCGCTTTGGCACAGGCTGTCGCCAAAGGCGACGATCAGCACAATGCCCGCAATGCCCAGCAGCACGGGCGGGGCCACCAGCTTCCAGGGCAGGCCGGCGAAGAAGATCACCGTCAGCCCCGCCGCCAGCACCAGCAAGGCCGTGCCCAGATCGGGCTGGCGCAAGATCAGCCCCACGGGCACGGCCAACAGCAGCGCGGCGACGATGAAATCCGTCGCCCGCAGCGGCGGCGGGCGCAACTGGAACCACCAGGCCAGCATCAGCGGCGCGGCGATTTTCATGATCTCGCTGGGCTGGATGACGATGCCCACATTCACCCAGCGCTGCGCGCCTTTGCGGGTGATGCCCGCCACCTCCACCCCCAGCAGCAGCAGCACGCCAACGACAAACAACGGCACGGCCAGCAGCATGATTTTCTGCGGCGGAAACTGCGCCACCACAAACAAAATCACCGCCGCCAGCAACATGTTGCGCGCGTGTGCGCCAAAGCGTTCACCGTGGTCAAACCCGGCCGAGTACATCGCAATCAACCCCAGCGAGGCCAGAAAAAGAATGGCGGCAATCAGCCAGCCGTCAAAGCGTTGAAACAGCCCCAGAAAGCGCTGCGGCCACGGGGTTTGGTTAAGGGTGGTGTGCATCGCCGTATTATCTTCAGAGCCTGTTGCAGATCGCGCGGCCTGCCATGCGCCGCCGACCTGGCGCCTCCATATATTTCAATCAAAAGTAAAAATGATTTGAATACAGATATGCCGAAACAAGCAATTTTTATTTCTTTTGATTTGTAAATCAATGCACCCACTTCCCCTCACCATGCACAGCCCTGACCTCGCCCGCCTTGCCGCCCTGCCCGGCATCCAGGCCGTCTTGCTCGATCTGGACGGCACCCTCATCGATACGCTGGACGAATTCGAGCACGCCCTGGGCCACATGCTGGCCGAGCTGGGCCTGCCCGGCACCGACCGCCACACCATTGCCGTCACCATCGGCAAAGGCTCGGAGCACCTGGTGCGCACCGTCCTGGCCCAGGCGCTGCGCGCCGCCGCGCGCCCGCACGACGCGGCCGCCGTGCAGGCGCTGTTCGAGCGCGCCATGCAGGTGTACTTCGCCGGTTACGACGATGCCGCCAGCCAGCACATGGCCAAGGTCTATCCCGGCGTGCGCGAGGGCTTGCAGGCGCTGGCCGCCAAGGGCCTGCCCATGGCCATCGTCACCAACAAACCCGGCCGCCTGGCCCGCCCGCTGCTGGCGGCCACCGGGCTGGATGGCTGGGTGCAATTTCTCTACAGCGGCGACAGTTTCGACAAGCGCAAGCCCGACCCCTATCCGCTGTTGCAAGCCTGCGCGCGGCTGGGCGTGCCGCCCGCGCACACGCTGATGATTGGCGACTCGCGCAACGACGCCCTCGCCGCCCAGGCCGCAGGCTGCCCCGTCGTGCTGCTGCGCTACGGCTTCAACCACGGCGAACCCATCGAAACCGTCGCCGCCGATGGCTATGCCGACTCCATCGCCGACATTGCCGCTGCCTTGCCAGCACGCGCTGATCTTCACGCTGCTGTCCGCGCCAGCCCAACGCCCACCGGGCCTTGACCTCCGCCCTCCCCCGCCGTACTGGCCATCGCCACATCCCCCGCCATGCCTGCCGCCGCCCCTGCCGCTCCCCCTTTCCCCGCGCCTGCCGCCCCCAGCCTGCCACTGCTGCTCATCCCCGGCCTGGCCTGCTCGCCCCGGCTGTTCGCGCCCCAGCTCCCCGCCCTGTGGCGATACGGCCCCGTCACCATCGCCCAGCCCACGCAAGGCGAAAACATGGCCGAAATGGCCGCGCACATCCTGCGCCATGCGCCGCCGCAATGCGTGCTGATGGGCTTGTCCATGGGCGGCTACATCGCCTTTGAAATCCTGCGCCAGGCCCCCCAGCGCGTGCGCGCCCTGGCCTTGCTGGACACCTCCGCCCGCCCCGATACCGACGAGGCCCGCCAGCAGCGCCTGCGCATGGTGGCACTGGCCCAGCAGGGCAAGCTGCCCCTGGCCGTGGAGATGAATTACCCGCGCTCCGTCCACCCCAGCCGCGCCGACGATGCCGCCCTGCGCGCCACCGTGCAGGCCATGGCGCAGGAGACGGGCGTGGACGCCTTCGTGCGCCAGCAAACCGCCATCATGGGCCGCCCCGATTCGCGCCCCGCGCTCGCGCGCATCGCCTGCCCCAGCCTCGTCCTCGTGGGCGATGCCGATGCCATCACCCCGCCCGAAGTCGCCGCCGAAATCGCCGCCGCCATCCCCGGCGCGCACATGCGCACCATCGCCCACTGCGGCCACCTCAGCACGCTGGAGCAGCCCGAAGCCGTCACCACCGCCCTATGCCAATGGCTGGATGGCCTGCGGGCGCACGGGCAGATCACCGCCCCATAGCGCACCACCCATAACGCGACGCCCGTAGCGCCTCACACCACCTGCACCCCGGGCGCCCCTTCCGCTCCCTGCTCCATGCGGCCGATGATGGCCGCGTGCGCAAAACCGCCCTCGGCAAACACGTCCAGCACCGCTTGCGCCGCCTGCGGCGCGCACGCCACCAGCAGGCCGCCGGAGGTTTGCGGATCGGTCAGGATCGCCTGCGTAGCCGCATCGCAGCCATCGGGCAACGTCACCTGCGCGCCGTAGGACTGCCAGTTGCGCCCGGAAGCGCCCGTCACCACCCCCTGCTGCGCCCACTGCCGCACGCCCGGCAGCAAGGGCAGGCGCGCGCTGTCGATGCGCGCCTGCAAGCCCGCGCCGCGCGCCAGCTCCAGCGTGTGGCCCAGCAGGCCAAAGCCGGTCACGTCCGTCATCGCATGCACATCGGCCAGCGTCGCCAGCGCGCTGCCGGGGCGGTTGAGCTGCGTGGTCACCTGCACCATTTGCGCATAGCCAGCGGCGTCCAGCAGGTTTTTCTTCAGCGCCGCCGACAAAATGCCCACGCCCAGCGGCTTGCCCAGAATCAGCACATCGCCCGCGCGCGCCGTGGCATTGCGCTTGATCTGCGCAGGATCGACGATGCCAATGCCCACCAGCCCGTAAATCGGCTCCACCGAGTCGATGGAATGCCCGCCCGCCAGCGCAATCCCGGCCTCGCGGCACACCGCCTCGCCGCCTTGCAGAATCTGCGCAATCGTCGCGTGCGGCAGCACGTTGATGGGCATGCCCACAATCGCCAGCGCAAACAGGGGCGTTGCGCCCATGGCGTACAAATCCGACAGCGCATTGGTGGCCGCAATGCGGCCAAAGTCATACGGGTCATCGACGATGGGCATGAAAAAATCCGTCGTCGCCACCACCGCCTGGCGCTCGTTGATTTGATAGACGGCGGCATCGTCGGCCGTCTCGCTGCCCACCAGCAATTGCGGAAACGCCTGCGCCAGCGGCAGGCGGCTGCCCGCCAGCAAAGCACTCAGCACCCCCGGCGCAATCTTGCAACCGCAGCCGCCCCCGTGCGAGAGCGAGGTCAAGCGCGGCGCTTGTACCGCTTGGGGTAATTGCGACGCTTGTGCCGCGCCGGCAGAAGAAACATCCGAGGCCATGACCGCCCCCTCCAGATAAAAAAACACCCCATCCGCACATCGAATGGGGCTTCAAACAAAAACTGGCGGAAAGCAGCAGGAGTCGAACCTACCAGGGAGCGTCTGACACCCCCTACCGGGTTTGAAGCCCGGGCGCACCACCGGGTGCGTATGCCTTCCTTGCGCCGCCGATTGTACGTTTGCTCATTCGGGCGCTGCGCCACCTTGGCCGCCTTGCGCCAGCGCATCCGCGCACGCCGCCGCGCTGGCCCAGGCCCATTGGAAGTTGTAGCCGCCCAGCCAGCCCGTGACATCCACCACCTCGCCAATGAAATACAGCCCCGGCTGATTGCGCGCCTGCATCGTCCGTGACGACAGCGCGCGCGTATCCACGCCGCCCACCGTCACCTCCGCCTTGCGGTAGCCCTCCGTGCCCGATGGCGTGATGCGCCAGGCATGCAGGCTTTGGGCCAATTGACGCAACGCCTTGTCGCTGGCCTCATGCACCGGGCGTTGCCACGCCGCGTGGGGCTGCACCCACACATCGGCCAGCCGCGCGGGCAGCCATTGCGCCAATTCATTGGCGATCAAACGGCGCGAGCTGGCCTTGGCCGCCAGCAAAGCCGCCTCCAAATCCTGCCCCGGGGCCAAATCGATGTTCAGCGCCGCGCCAGGCTGCCAATAGCTGGAAATCTGCAACGCCGCCGGGCCAGACAAGCCGCGGTGGGTGAACAGCAAATCCTCCTCGAACGCCATGCGCTGCTTGCCCTCGCCCGTGGCCACGCGCACCGGCAGCGACAAGCCCGCCAGCGGCGCGAACGCGCGCCAGGCCTGCGCCTCGAACGTCAACGGCACCAGGCCCGGGCGCGTGGGGACGATGGGCAGGCCAAACTGCCGCGCGATCTCCAGCCCCAGCCCGCTCGCGCCCATCGCCGGGATAGAAAGGCCGCCAGTGGCCACCACCAGCGCCCCGGCCCGCGCCACGCCGCGCGCGGTGTGCACGGCGTAGCGCGGCGCACCCTCCCCCGTGCGCCCGGTATGCGCGTTGACTGCGCCTGCGCCAGCAGCATCGCCCGCACCGACCGCCCAGCCAACGCATTCCACCCGCTCTACCGCACAAGGCTGCCAACGCTGCACCTGCCCGCCGTGGGCCTGCGCCGCGTCGCATTCGGCCAGCAGCAAGGCGATCAAATCCTTGGCCGAACGGTCGCAAAACAACTGGCCTTTGTGCTTTTCATGAAAGCCGATGCCGTGGCGCTGCACCAGCGCGATGAAATCCTGCGGCGTAAAACGCGCCAGGGCCGAGCGGCAAAAATGCGCATTGGCGCTGAGAAAGTATTTCTGCGGCGCGGCCGGATCCAGATCGCGGTTGGTGAAATTGGCCCGCCCGCCGCCAGAAATGCGCAGCTTCTCCGCCACGCGCTCGGCATGGTCGATCAGCAGCACCCGCAAACCCCGCTGCCCGGCGCGGGCCGCACAAAAAAGCCCCGCCGCGCCAGCGCCCAGGATGATGACGTCAAAAAATGGCATCGCCCGATTGTGCCGCAGCGCCCCAGCGCCCAAAACGCCTGCCGCCACCGCACAAGCCCTTCGTTTTACCAATCAAAAAGCAACGAAATAACCATATTTCGGCATGACTGTCAATAAATCAAATTTCTTTTGATTGAAATCACCACAAATGCCGCATCGCCTCATTTTCATGGCGGATACGCACCGCCAAAATCGCGGCGTAAATGGGCAAACCCACCGCCATCACGCCCCAGGCATGGCACAGCAGCCCCACGCCAATCAACTCGGGCAAGATATTCAGAAAATAATTGGGGTGGCGCACATGGCGGAACAACCAATTGCGATTCATCTTGTGCTGCGGATGGATATACAGCTTCACCGTCCACACACTGCCCAGCGCATGGATCACGTAAAACAATATCCCCAGCGCAAACACCAGCAAAGCCGTGCCAGCGCCTGAAACCGCATCAAACTGCGCACCGCGCACATACGATTCGCCCAAGGCCGCAAAGTAATACACCACGTGCGCGGCGGAAAGCAGTTTGGAGTTTTTCTCTCCATATTGCCTGGCCCCTTCGGCAATCAGGCGTTTTTCATTTTCAATCGAAATCGACAGCGAAATCAGGCGGATGCCAAAAACCAGAAAGAAAACGACAGCAATCATCACGAAAAAACCAAAAAAATCACCCCTTTCAACGGGGCGTTACACATACAGAAACGATACAGACGCCAAAAGCACCGGCTCGGCACGCCATCAAAAAATCCGCCTTCCCAGGCGGATTTTTGTGAAGCGGCGTTCAGCGAATACGGATTAATTATCCCTGAACCAGTCTTCAATTTCTTTTTCAACCTCATCCTTGGCGCGGCCATAGCGTTCTTGAATGAGACCGGCCATTTGATCGCGCTTGCCTTCGATGACAGTCCAGTCGTCATTCGTCAGCTTGCCCCACTTCTCTTTGGCTTTACCCTTGAGCTGTTCCCACTTGCCTTCAACGATATCCATATTCATCACATTATCCTTTTTCAAGTCAGGAAGAAAACGGCCTGAATTCAAACCGAGGGGCGACTATAACACAAGCCTTCACCCCACTCAAATCGCCCGGATATATAAGACACATATACATCGCAAACCATTCAATTGGTATTACCAAAACGCGGCCCCATTTGGCATTTGCATGGTATTCACTTTCCCTTACTCCCGCTCTCGTCCCAGCGCGCCGCCGCGCTCAGCACCGCGCGCACGGCGGCGGTGGCGGTGTTGGCATGCACGGCTGCGCCAAAGCGCGTGCCGGGCTGGCCGGGCCAGGCGGCCTCGATGACGGCCAGCGATTGGGCCTGGGCGCCGTGGCCCAGGCTTTTTTGCTCGAAGCTGTCGATGCGCAGCGGCAAGCCCAGCGCGGCCACGGCGGCCTCCACCGGGCCGCTGCCCGCGCCACGCCGGGTGTGCGGCTGCCCGTGCGCCCCTTGCAGGCGCAGCTCGATGCCTTGCTGGCCGCCTTCGGCGTCGAACAGGCGGTGCCCAAGGTAGCCGCCATCGGCATGCAAATAAGTGGCTTCAAACAATTGCCACAGTTGCGCGCTGGAGAGTTCGGTTTCGCTGGCGTCGGCCGCCTGCTGCACGATGGCGCTGAATTCCACCTGCATGCGCCGAGGCATGACCACGCCGTGATCGCGTTGCAGCAAAAAGGCGATGCCGCCTTTGCCCGATTGGCTGTTGACGCGCACGATGCTGTCGTAGGTGCGGCCCAGGTCTTGCGGATCGATGGGCAGGTAGGGCACGCGCCAGGTGGCATCGGGGCGCTGGGCGGCAAAGCCTTTGGCGATGGCGTCCTGGTGCGAGCCGGAAAAGGCGGTGAAGACCAGATCGCCCACGTAAGGGTGGCGCGGGTGAATGGGCAAGGCCGTGCATTGTTCGGCCACGCGGGCCACGGCGGCGATGTCGGAGAAATCCAGCCCGGGGGCGATGCCCTGGGTGTAGAGGTTGAGCGCCAGCGTGACCAGATCGACGTTGCCGCTGCGCTCGCCATTGCCAAACAAACAGCCCTCCACGCGCTGCGCGCCCGCCAGCAGGGCCAGCTCCGCACAGGCCACGCCGGTGCCGCGGTCGTTGTGCGGGTGCACGGACAGCGTGATGTGCTCGCGCCGCTCCAGGCGGCGGTGCATCCATTCGATCTGATCGGCAAAGACGTTGGGCGTGCTCACCTCCACCGTGGTGGGCAGGTTGACGATCATGGGCCGCGCCGCGCTGGCATCCCAGGCGCGGATGGCGGCGTTGCACACGGCCAGGGAAACCTCCAGCTCGGCCATGCAAAACGTCTCGGGCGAGTATTGCAGCACCCATTGCGTGTGCGGCTGCTGCTCGGTCAGGCGGCGCAGCAGGGCAATGTGGCGCTCGACCAGCGCAATGATTTGCGGCACATCCATGCCGAACACGATTTCGCGCCACACCGGGGCGATGGCGTTGTACAGATGCACGATGACGCGGCGCGCGCCCTGCACGCTGCGCACGGTCTGTTCGATCAAATCCTCGCGCAACTGGCACATCACCATGGGCGTGACGTCCTCGGGGATCAGGCCCTGCTCCACCAGATGCCGCACGATCTCGAAATCGGTTTGCGAGGCGGCGGGAAAGCCGATTTCAATCTCCTTGAAGCCCATGCGCACCAGCTCGTGAAACAGTTGCAGCTTGCGCCGGCGGTTCATCGGCTCGAACAGGGCCTGGTTGCCATCGCGCAAATCGGTGGACAGCCAGACGGGGGCCTGCGTCAGCGTGCGCGAAGGCCATTGGCGCTCGGGCAAATCAATCGGGGCAAAAGCCGGGTATTTGGCGGCGGGGTGGCTCAGCATGGGCATGGGTTGCGTGGTGCTCTGTTCACGAAAGTTCGCGGAAAACAGGCACTGTAGGCAGCCGCCATTTGTCCATCTACAAAAAATCAGACAAATTCTTTTGCAAAATGGACATCTTCGAGCGATCCAAACCCTCTTTCTCCAATGGGATACACCGCCCCCACCCCCGAGCGCGCCGCGCACGCGCTGGACTTGCACCTGCACGAACACAGCCCCCTGCCCGCCACCTGCGTGGCCGTGCGCTACCCCGCCGGCCACAGCGTGCCCGAACACCACCACGCCTGCGGGCATGTGCTGTATGCCGCCGAAGGCGTGTTGCGCGTGCAAACCCCGGCTGCCCACTGGCTGGTGCCGCCTACCGCCGCCGTCTGGCTGCGCCCGGGCGTGCCCCATCGCCTGCACACCCCCGTGGCCGTGCGCGCCTATGGCGTTTTCATCCACCCCGCGCATGACACCGCCCTGCCCGCGCGCGACGGCGTGCTGCACGCCTCGGCCCTGCTGCGCGAACTCATCGCCGCCCTGGCCCTGCTCGATCCGGCCCAAGCGCCCACGCCGCGCGCGCAACTGCTGGGCCAATTGCTGGTGACCGAACTCAGCGCCGGGGCTGATAGCGACGCGGCCACGTCCGGCCAGCCCCTTCATCGCCCCCTTCACCGCCCATTTCATCTGCCCTGGCCCGCCGATGCCACACTGGCGCGCATCTGCACGCAATTGCTGGCGCAACCCGACGACGCCCGCGAAGCCGCCGCCTGGGCCGCGCAATCGGCCATGAGCGCCAAGACCTTGCAACGGCGCTTTCTCCGGCACACCGGCCTGGGCTTTGGGCAATGGCGCCAACAAATGCGCCTGCTGCACTCGCTGCCCCTGCTGCTGGCTGACGCCCCCATCACCCAGGCCGCGCTGCAATCGGGCTATGGCAGCCCCGGCGCTTACAGCGCGGCATTCAGAAAGCACTTTGGCTGCACGCCATCGGAGTTCGTGGCGGGCAAACGGTGAATGCGAGGCGCTCCTATCAATATGGCTGTCGGCATAGAAAAATACAGGCAAAAGAAAAGCCCAGAGGTTCGGCAAATACCAAATAGGTGTATCGCGTAGGATGGCGGGCGCTTGTACGGGCGGACTCTTGCCTGCGCAAGCTTTCCAAAGCGATACTTTGACTGCTCCGCCTCCAAAAAACCATAAAAGAAAAACAATAAAAATTTCTTTTGATTTAAAAAACCCTCCTTGATGGCCACTTCTGCGAACCCCACACTCCGCCTGCCCGCGCTGGACAAGCTGCTGGCCGCGCCGCCCATGCAGGCGCTGGTCGCCACCTGGGGCGCGGCCGCCTGTACCGAGGCGGCGCGCGCCTGTCTCGATGCCTTGCGCCCGGCCATGCGCGCCGGGCAACTGACCGCAGCGCAAATCACGCCCGACGCCCTGGCCGCGCAGGCCAGGCAGCATTTGCAGGCCCGCTTTGCGCCGCGCCTGCAAGCCGTCTTCAACCTCACGGGCACGGTGCTGCACACCAACCTGGGCCGCGCCCTGCTGCCCGATGAGGCGGTGCAGGCCGTGGTGCGCGCGCTGGGCGCGCCGGCCAATCTGGAATACGACATCGCCAGCGGTGGCCGGGGCGACCGCGACGACTTGATCGCACCGCTGCTGTGCGAGCTGACCGGGGCCGAGGCCGCCACCGTCGTCAACAACAACGCCGCCGCCGTGCTGCTGACGCTGCATGCGCTGGCCGCGCGCCGGGAGGTCATCGTCTCGCGCGGGGAGCTGGTGGAAATCGGCGGGGCCTTTCGCATCCCCGACATCATGTCCCGCGCGGGCGCGAAGCTGGTGGAGGTGGGCGCCACCAACCGCACCCACGCGCACGACTACGCCAACGCCATCGGCCCTCGCACCGCCTTGCTGATGAAGGTGCACACCAGCAACTACGCCGTGCAGGGCTTTACCAAGGCCGTGGGCGAGGCCGAAGCCGCCGCCATCGCCCGCCAGCACGGCCTGCCCCTGGCCGTGGACTTGGGCAGCGGCACGCTGGTGGACATGGCGCAATGGGGCCTGCCGCCCGAGCCCACGGTGCGCCAGACCATCGCCGCCGGGGCCGACATCGTCACCTTCAGCGGCGACAAGCTGCTGGGCGGCCCGCAGGCCGGGCTGATCGTGGGCCGCAAAGACTTGATCGCCAAGATCAAGAAAAACCCGCTCAAGCGCGCGCTGCGCGTGGGCAAGCTCACCCTGGCCGCGCTGGAGCCGGTGCTCCAGCTCTACCGCATGCCCGACTTGCTGCCCCAGCGCCTGACCACGCTGCGCCTGCTCACTCGCAGCCAGGCCGAGATCGCCCGCCAGGCCCAGGCGCTGCAAGCACTGCTGCAAGCCGCGCTGGGCGATGCCTGGGCCGTGCAGGCCGAGCCGGTGTTCAGCCAGATCGGCAGCGGCGCCCTGCCCGTGGACACCCTGCCCAGCTACGCCCTGGCCGTGCGCCCGAGCACGAAAAAAGGCCGCGGCCGCCAACTGCTGCGCCTGGAAGCGGCGCTGCGCCAACTGCCCCGCCCCGTCATCGGCCGCATCGCCCAGGATGCGCTGTGGCTGGACTTGCGCTGCCTCTCCGCGCAGGAGGAAGCTGCATTCACCGCCCAGCTCGCCGCTTTGGCGCAGGCGCTGGGGCATGCGGCACCATTACCAATCAAAGGAAAATGAACATCAAATAAAAAATGCCGAAAACGGCATTTTTTATTTCCTTTGAAATGGAATTAAAGTTGACGAATGGCAATCGCCATGGAATCGGCTGCGCGGCGATCTTCGCCAAAGGGAATGGCCACCCAACGGGGAACGGCATCGCAGGCGCGCTGGTAATGAATTTCCAGAAAGGCGCGCTCCACTTCGACGGATTTCGAGTGGGATTTGCTGGCAGATTGATAGCCGTAGTGATGCCCAAAGAAATACGAGTCGCCGCCAATACCCGAGCTGAACATGGAAAACGTCCCGCCGCTATGGGTGGTTGTTGTATGAATTTCAGACTCCCTCTCGACCTTCACATCAAGGATTTCATTCGGACAGAGTACCAAACGCTCATAGTCGCGCAAAAACATATTGAGATACCGGGCGCGCCGCTGCGTATCCACTGCAAGCATGTTTGGCCATAGGGTTTCTCCCTCTTTCCAAAAAAGCTGACGATCAGGCCGCAAACCCAGTGCTGACAATTCGCTCTTCATGCGTTTGGTACAGGCACTTGCAAGCAATCGCGCCCAAGGCAGCAAAAAAATCAACGTCCCAAAGGACGCAAGCAACATCAATGCGGCAAACACAATGCCCCCGACAATCAAGCCCACCAGCAAGCCCAAGGGCAGCGCCCACCACCCGACATCGGGGCGAGCAGCAAAAAATACCGCGACGGCCAGTACCACTCCAAGTAGCAGGGAAAGCCCGGTGATCGCGATCAGCACCCCCCTTAGTACCCTCCCCACCCTCTTTATTTTTTTCGCCGTTTTAACCAATAACTCATCACGCCCTGCAAGCGCGGGGGGGAATTGTGCATAGCTTCAACATTCCCGGTATTTCCATCGGTGCTCATGGCTGCAAGTCCTCTCACAAAATGGCATTCAATTCAGAATGAAGCGACGGAGATTCTAGAGCGCACCAGGCATCGCCCCTCGCAGCTCCCGGCGCGCTCTGTACGATACCCGCCGCATCCCTCTCCTTTCTCCACTCCCCATACCATGATCATCGGCACCGCAGGCCACATCGACCACGGCAAGACCGCGCTGGTGCACGCCCTCACCGGCGTGGACACCGACCGGCTGCCTGAAGAAAAAGCGCGCGGCATCTCCATCGAGCTGAGCTACGCCTACCTGCCCGTGCCGGGCACGCAGCAGGTGCTGGGCTTCATCGACGTGCCCGGGCATGAGAAATTCGTCCACACCATGACCGCGGGCGCCGTGGGCATCGACCATGCGCTGCTAGTCATCGCCGCCGACGACGGCCCCATGCCGCAAACGCGCGAGCATCTGGCCATCC
>JAUMYU010000107.1 GCA_030528485.1 Comamonadaceae bacterium | reverse complement strand
GCCGCGCGGGGTTGAAGGCCGCCAGCGACAGGCTCATGGCCATGCGGTGATCGTCATAGGTGTGGATGCTGGCGGCCCGCCAATGCTGGGCCGATGCAGGCGGGGTGATGCGGATGAAGTCCGCCCCCTCTTCAACCGCAGCGCCCAGTTTGCGCAGCTCGGTCGCCATGGCGGCGATGCGGTCGGTTTCTTTTACGCGCCAGCTGGCGATGTTGCGCAGGGTGCTGGGGCCGTCGGCATACAGGGCCATGGCCGCCAGCGTCATGGCCGCATCAGGAATGTGGTTGCAATCCAGATCTATCGCACGCAGCGGCCACGCTCCGCGCTGGATTCGGATGCTGCCGGGCGTGCTGCTGATGCGTGCACCCATTTGCTCGGCCGCTTCGATGAAGCGGATGTCGCCCTGAATCGAATCAGCACCCACGCCCTGCACGGTGATGCTGTGGCCCTGCGCGGCATCGGCTGCCAGCGCCCCCAACGCGATGAAGTAGCTGGCGGACGAGGCATCGGCCTCTACATGCCATTGGCCGGGGCTGTGATAGCACGCGCCCGCAGCGATGGTGAAACGCTGCCAGCCCGTGGCATCGCGCTGCACGGCCACGCCAAAACGCTGCATGAGTTGGAGCGTGATTTCGATATAGGGTTTGGAGATCAGCTCGCCTTCGACTTCGATCGTGAGCGCATGCCCCGCCAAGGGAGCTGCCAGCAGCAGCGCCGTCAAGAACTGGCTGGACACATCGCCGCGCACGCGGATGCTGCGCGCCGCATCACCCACTGGCAATCGGCGCGGGCCAATGCGAAGAGGCGGGTAGCCGTTGTTGCCAGCGTAGTGCACCTCGCAATCCAGCTGCTGCAGGCCATCCACCAAATCGCCAATGGGCCGCTCGTACATGCGCGGCACGCCCGTGAGCAGAAAATGCCCGCCCAGCATCGCCAGCGCCGCCGTCAGCGGCCGCATGGCCGTGCCCGCATTGCCCAAGAACAATTCCAGCGGCGCATCAGCCTGCTGCGCCACACCGGCCGGCAACTGCGCACCGATGCCGGTGATGGTGACCGTATCGCCCTCGCCCCGCGCCACCCCGCAGCCGATGTGCTGCAAGGCAGCCAGCATCACGCGGGTGTCATCGGAATCCAGCACGCCCGAGAGCACCGTGGCACCACTGCACAGCCCGGCCAGCAGCAGCACGCGGTTGCTGATGCTTTTGGAGCCAGGCAGCTGCACCGTACCGTGGGCAGCCTGCAAGGGGGGCAGATCAAGAAAGGCGGGGCGATGGGTGCTCATGAATCCGGATCGTTTCAAAAGAATGTGCAAATGGCAAAAGCCAGCGGGCGACTTGGTCACCCAAAAGCTTGGCTCCTCTTGGCGGCACTGCATCAAGGGATCAAGCGATTTTATGGGGCGCCCTGCTTCCGCCACTTGTTTCAAGGCTTTTGCGATTGATGCTTGATGCACACGACTTGCGGCGACAATGCCACCCCATGCCAAGCCCCCTGCCCGCCTGTTTACACGCCTTGCAAGAAGCCACGCGCCTGCACCAGCAAGTGCATGGCTGCAGCGCGCATGTGTTTGCCGATGGCCCCGGCCTGTGGCAATTGCTGGCGCAGCACCAGCCGCGGCGCATTCTGGAACTGGGCACAGGCCTGGGTTACACCGCCTGCCTCATGGCCCTGACCAGCCCGCAGGCTCAAGTCGATACGCTGGAAGGCGACGCCCAGCACGCGCAGCTGGCCCGCCAGGCCATTGCCGCATGCGGGCTGAGCCAGCGCGTGCGGCTGCACGAAGGCTCCTTCCTGCCCGTGCTGCAAGGGATGCAGCTTGCGCCACAAAGCATGGATCTGATTTTTTTCGACGGTCATGCCCCTGCCCTGGCCCTGATCCGCCAACTGCACGGCGTGTTGCGGCATGGCGGCCTGTTGGTGTGCGCCAATATCGAAATCAGCAGACCCCACGGCTCGCGCCGCGTCAAAGCCGAACTGCAAGACCCCAAGCGCTGGCGCCCTCTCGGCACGCTGGAAAATGGACAGACTCGCGTGGCTGCGGCTGTGCACACACCAAGCACATAGCCTACAAGCGGCATACGCTCTCGGCCCCCCATCCCATCGCTTGCAAGGGCAGCGTCTTGCAGCGGCTACAACAAAACAAGGGCACCAACAGAGATACAAAAAAGCGCACCCCGTGGTGCGCTTTTCGTTTCAGATTCAGTGCAAGAACGCGCAAGAGCCAAACAGTCGTCGCCCTTGCCGCATCCAGTCACGCCAGCGGCTTGCGCTTTTGCGTGACCCACCACTGCACACTGGGGCGTTGCCATTGGAAGTTGGCGTACTGCACCAGGTTTTCCGGCACGGGATCGCCCGCCTTGATCAGGCGTTGCAGCATCAGGGCCAGTTCCACGTCGAGAATGC
>JAUMYU010000040.1 GCA_030528485.1 Comamonadaceae bacterium | reverse complement strand
CGGCCATCTTGTCCGAGTCGTACTCGTTCATCTGGCAGCCAAAGGTTTTGATGAAGATTTTCTTTTTCATGGGGAAGCAGAGAAATGGCTTGCGCCACGGCAAACCCGTCTGGCCGCATGCAGCGATCAGACGGGGCGAGGCGAAAACAAGGGGGTGGAGATGCGAAACCGGCGCGCCGGTTCAGGGCCAAGGGCCGGGCGAAGCTGGCCGCTGGAACAGCTCTGCCAGCGTCAGCGGCCGGAATAAGGGGCAATGCCCTGAATGCCGGTGTGGCCGTGCACACCGCCGTAGCCGGTGATGCCGCGCGCAGCCGGAGCGCCGCCGCGCGGGCCGTCCTTGGTCACGCCCACGCCCAGGGGCGCGACCTGCACTTCATGCGGATCTTGCTTGGCCGGGGGCAACAGGCCCAGCAGGCGGCGCGGGGGGATTTCCTCCTCACGCAGCAGCCAGGCCTTGTGCAGCATGCCCGTGCTGGGCTCAATCATGTAGCGCACCAGCAGCGAGCGACCGGTGTGCACGGTGTAGGGCACCAGGTGATTGCTTTGATCGATCAGGCGCATGCCCGGCGCGATGGCAATCGGGTCGCCGTTGAGGCGGGCAGCGTGCGGCCCATCGATGCGCAACAGGCCATACAGCGCCGTGGGCGGGAATTCACGCGCCGTCACGACCTGGTAGGGCACAACCGCCTGCGCCTGGGCGGCAGGGGCGGCCAATGCACCCAGTGCGAGGGCTACTGCACACAGCCGGACGGCAGCGACGCAGCGATGGGAGAAAGGGAGGGCGTGGGGCCAGCGGGTCATGGTGTATATCCAGAGGCTGAAAAGAGGCCGCCGATTGTAGTGGCCGCCCTTTTCCGAGCGTTTTGGCCTGTTTTGGGCTGTTTTGGCAGAGCAAAACACCACAAAATTACCAATCAAAGGAAATAAATTCACCTTATTTCGGCAATATAGCAATCAAATAGTTTTTACTTTGATTGGATAGAATACCAAACTCACACCACCGCCTGCGCGCGCAGCGCGGCGATGGCCTCGGCCTCCAGCCCCAGCTCTTGCAGCACCTCGTCCGTATGCTGGCCCAGCGTGGGCGGGGCCAGGCGGTTTTGCACCGGCGTGGCCGAGAGTTTGATGGGGCAGGCCACTTGCGGCGCCTGGCCGGTTTGCGGGTGGGGCAAATCAAAACGCATGCCGCGCGCCTGCACTTGCGCATCGGCAAACACGCCCGAGAGCGTGTTGATGGGGCCGCAAGGCACGGCCTTGGCCTCCAGCGCGGCAATCCACTGGGCGGTGCTGCGCTGGCGGGTGAGGGCTTGCAGCAAGGGGATGAGCGCGTCGCGGTGCTGCACGCGCCGGGCGTTGGTGGCAAAGCGCGCATCGGCGGCCAACTCGGGCGCACCCGCTTCGGCGCAAAAGCGCTGGAACTGGCCGTCGTTGCCGATGGCCAAAATCATGTGGCCGTCGGCGGTGGGGAAGTCCTGGTAGGGCACGATGCTGGGGTGGGCATTGCCCAGGCGGGCCGGATCCTGGCCGGTGGCCAGGTGCCCCAGGGCCTGGTTGGCCAGGCAGGCAACCTGCACGTCCAGCAGCGCCATGTCGATGTGCTGGCCCTGGCCGCTGCGCTCGCGCCAGGCCAGCGCAGCCAGGATGGCGTTGCTGGCGTACAGGCCGGTGAGGATGTCGGTCAGCGCCACGCCCACCTTCATCGGCCCACCGCCGGGCTCGCCATCGGGGCGGCCGGTCACGCTCATCAAGCCGCCCAGGCCCTGGATGAGAAAGTCGTAGCCCGCGCGCGGCGCGTAAGGCCCGGTCTGCCCAAAGCCGGTGATGGAGCAGTAAATCAGCCGCGGGTTGAGCGCAGCCAGGCTGTCGTAGTCCAGCCCGTACTTTTTCAGCCCGCCGACCTTGTAGTTCTCCAGCAGCACGTCGGCGCTGGCGGCCATTTGGCGCACCAGCGCCTGACCCTGGGGCTGGGTGATGTCGATGGTGATGGATCGCTTGTTGCGGTTGGCGCAAAGGAAGTAGGACGCAACCTCGCCGGGCTGCCCGTCGGCCCCCTTGACCCACGGCGGCCCCCAGCGGCGCGTGTCGTCGCCCTCGCCGGGGCGCTCGACCTTGACGACATCGGCCCCCAAATCGGCCAGCAATTGGCTGGCCCACGGCCCGGCCAGGATGCGGGAGAGATCGAGTACGCGGATGTGCGAGAGAGCGCCTGTCATGGCCGTGCCTTCCAAAAAAACAGTTTTCCAAATCAAACAACCCTATTCAAAAAATTTTTTGAATAGGGTTGTGCCGAAAAAGGTCGATTGCATTTCCCTTGATATGGAAAACCAATCAGTGCCAACCCCAAGGCTTGCGCCTCGGGATTGGCATTGCGGCGCGCGCGCTCAATTGGCAAACGCCGCAATGCCGGTGATGGCGCGGCCCAGAATCAGGGCGTGGATATCGTGCGTGCCTTCGTAGGTGTTCACCACTTCCAGGTTCACCAGATGGCGGGCGATGCCGAACTCGTCGCTGATGCCGTTGCCGCCGAGCATGTCGCGCGCCATGCGGGCGATCTCCAGCGCCTTGCCGCAGGAGTTGCGCTTGATGATGGAGGTGATTTCCACCGGCGCCTGGCCCGCGTCTTTCAGGCGCCCCACTTGCAGGCAGCCTTGCAGGCCCAGGGAGATTTCCGTCAGCGCATCGGCCAGCTTTTTCTGGATCAACTGGTTGGCCGCCAGCGGACGGCCGAACTGCTGGCGGTCCAGCGTGTACTGGCGCGCCGTGCGCAGGCAATCCTCGGCCGCGCCCAGCGCGCCCCAGGCGATGCCGTAGCGCGCCGAGTTCAGGCAGGTGAACGGGCCCTTGAGGCCGCGCACCTCGGGGAAGGCGTTTTCTTCGGGCACAAAGACCTCGTCCATGACGATCTCGCCGGTGATGGAGGCGCGCAGCCCCACCTTGCCGTGGATGGCCGGGGCGGACAGGCCCTTCCAACCCTTTTCCAGCACAAAGCCGCGGATCTGGCCCTGCTCATCCTTGGCCCAGACCACGAACACATCGGCGATCGGGCTGTTGGTGATCCACATCTTGCTGCCCGTGAGCACATAGCCGCCCTCGACCGCGCGGGCGCGCGTGGCCATGCTGCCGGGGTCGGAACCGTGGTTGGGCTCGGTCAGGCCAAAGCAGCCAATCCACTCGCCCGTGGCCAGCTTGGGCAGGTATTTCTGCTTGGCGGCTTCGCTGCCGAATTCGTTGATGGGCACCATCACCAGTGAGGACTGCACACTCATCATCGAGCGGTAGCCCGAATCCACGCGCTCGACCTCGCGCGCAATCAGGCCATAGCACACGTAATTGAGGCCCGCGCCGCCGTACTGCTCGGGGATGGTCGCGCCCAGCAAGCCCAGCTCGCCCATCTCGCGGAAGATGGCCACATCGGTTTGCTCATTGCGAAACGCCATTTGCACGCGCGGCGCCAAGCGTTCCTGGCAATAGGCGCGCGCGGCATCGCGCACCTGGCGCTCGTCCTCCGTCAGTTGCGCATCGAGCAGCAGCGGGTCTTCCCAATTGAAAGCGGCTTTGGCGGTCATGGGGGCATCTCCTTTGGTATCTGTCAAAAGTGAAAAAAGCGCATTCTAAAAACCCAAAATACGCCCATCAAACGCTTTTATCGCATGCATTTGTGCGAAAAATGCACACCGAAAACCACCAGCGCCCCCAACCATGCGCCGCAAAATCCCCAGCACCAGCGCCCTGATGGCCTTTGAGGCCGCCGCCCGCCATGAAAGCTACACCCGCGCCGCCGAAGAACTGTCACTCACCCAAAGCGCCATCTGCCGCCAAATCGGCAGCCTGGAGAGCACCCTTGGCGCCGCCCTGTTCCGCCGCACGCGCCGCGGCGTGCAACTGACCGAGGCCGGGCAAAGCTACTACCGCCACATCACCCCGCTGCTGGACGCGCTGGCCCAAAGCACCCTCAACCTGATGGCGCAAAAAGGCGCGGGCGCGGCGCTGGAGCTGGCCGTGGTGCCCACCTTCGCCACGCGCTGGCTGCTGCCGCGCCTGGGGCAATTCCAGCGCCAGCACCCCGAAATCCAGGTGCACATGCACGTGCAAACGCGCCCTTTTCTATTCGAGCAAGGCGACACGCACAGCCCGCTGGACGCCGCCATCTACTGCGGCAACGCGGGCTGGCCCGGCACCGTGGCGCACTTTCTCATGCACGAATACCCCGTGCCCGTATGCAGCCCCAAGCTGGTGGCGGGCCTGACCGAAGCGGGCCAAGGCCACGGCGCCAGCCAAGGCGAGGGCGAAATCGGGGACGAGAGCGGGGACGAAAGCGGGAGCGCCACCCTGCCGCCGCACGCCATCGCCGCCCTGCCCTTGCTACAGCAATCGACCCGCCCCTACGCCTGGCGGCAATGGTTTGAAGCCCAGGGCCTGCGCGCCGAGGGCGACATGGCCGGCACGCGGCTGGAGCTGTTTTCCATGCTGGCGCAGGCGGCCAGCCAAGGCATGGGCGTGGCGCTGATTCCGCCCTTTCTCATCCAGCAGGAATTGGCCTCAGGCGCGCTGATCGTGCTCAACCCGCGCCCGCTGTGCAGCGAGCGCGCCTACTGGCTCATCGTGCCCGAGCGCAAGGCCACCCGCCCCGCCCTCACCGCCCTGAGCCAATGGCTGCAAGCCCAGGCCCGCGCCGACGTGGCTTGAGCACACTTTTTATTTACAAATCAAAGGAAACAAAAATACCTTGTTTTGGTAATACTATTATTAATTCATATTTCCATTGATTTGTAATTTATAAACCCTGCATCCGGCACGCATCGTAGCTCTCGTGGTAGTAGCTACCCAAAAAACGCATCCCAGGCGGTGCGCACGATCAGTGCGCCGACGACGGCGATGAACACCCAGCGCACAAAGCCCGAGCCGTATTTGAGCGCCATGTGCGTGCCCAGCACGCTGCCGACGATGTTGGCCGCCGCCAGCGGCAGCATCCAGTGCCACCAGACGTGGCCGGTCATGCCCAAGAGCAGCAGCGAGGCCAGGTTGGTGGCGATGTTGATGAGCTTGGCGTGGGCCGATGCGTGCAGGAAGTCGTAGCCCAGCAGCCGCACGAAGGCCAGCACCAGAAAGCTGCCCGTGCCGGGGCCGAAAAAGCCGTCGTACACGCCCAGCGCGGCCGCAGCAGCGCAGGCCAGCGCCGTCTCTTTGCCACGGCTGGCCAGGGGCTGGTGGCGCTGGCCCATGTCCTTGCGCGCCAGGGTGTAAAGCAGCACGGCCAGCAGCACAAAGGGCAGCAGCTTGCGCAGCAGCCCGGCGGAGGCCACCGTCACCAGCCATGCGCCCGCCAGCGCGCCCACAAAAGCGGCGGCGATGGCGGGGCCGATGACAGCCCAGCGCAATTGCACTTTGCGCGCGTACTTCCAGGCTGAAAACGAGGTGCCCCAGATGGCCCCGGATTTGTTGGTGCCCACCAGCGTGGCGGGCGGCGCGTGGGGGAAGACGGCAAACAGCGTGGGCAGCAGCACCAGCCCGCCGCCGCCGACGATGGCATCGACAAAACCGGCAAACGCCGAGGCGAGGGGAACGATCAGCCATTCCATGCGCGTCACTCCCCTTGCGCCCGGCGCGGGGCCGGTGTAGCCGGTGTAGCCGGTGCGGCCGGGCGCCACAGCAGCAGCGCCAGCCAGGTGGCGGCCAGCAGCGCGGCGCTGGCCCAGCCGACGGTGACAAAGGCGCGCCCGAACGCGGCGCTGGCCGCTTGCAGCAAGGGCTCTGCCAGGGACGCGGGCAGGGTTTGGGCGGCCAGGCGCGCTTCGTCCAGGCTGTCGTAAATCTGCGGCAGGGCGGCATACGCCGGAGCGGAGGGCAAGTGCAGGCTGGCGGCGTAGGCCGCCGTCATCAGACTGCCCAGCAGGGCCACGCCCAGCAGGCCGCCCAGTTCGTAGGAGACTTCTTCGATCGAGGCGGCCATGCCCGCCTTGTCCTCCGGCGCGCTGAACATGATGGCCGAGGAGGCCCCCGTTACCGCCGCGCCAAAGCCGCCGCCCAGCAGCGCCAGTGCGGCGATCAGCGGCCAGCCCATGCCCGGGTGCAGCGCCAGCGCGCCCAGCAGCCCGGCCACGCATGCGGCCATGCCGCCGAGCACGACGGTGCGCGGCCCGCCCCGGCCCGTCAGCGCGCCTGCCAGCGGCCCGGCCAGGAACGAGGCCAGCGCCGCCGGCAGCATGTACAGCCCCGCCTGCAAGGGGGTCAGCGCGCGCACCAGTTGCAGCCATTGGCTGAACACGAGCTGAAAGCCGGTGAAGGCGATGGAGCACATCAGCGCCGCTGCCACGCCGGTGGCAAAGCCGTGGTGGCGCAGCAGGGAAAAATCGATCAGCGGATGGGCTATGCGGCGCTGGCGGCGCACGAACAGCCCCAGCAGCGCCAGCCCCGCAACGGCGGCCAGCGCCACGTGCGCCCAATCGGGGCGAAGCTGGGCGGCGGTCTTGATGGCGTAGGTCAGCCCCAGCATGCCCAGCAGGGCCAGCAGCGAGCTCCAGCCATCCCACGAGGCGCTCTGCCCCGCACCACTGCCCCGGCGCATGCGGTCGGGCGCGATGACGGCAAACACCAGCGCCAGGCTGAGCAGCACCACCGGCACGTTGATGAGAAACACCGAACCCCACCAAAACCGCGTGAGCAAAAAGCCGCCCAGCACCGGCCCCAGCGCCGCGCCGCCCGAGGCGACGGAGGCCCAGATGCCAATGGCCAGGCCGCGCTCGCGCTCATCGGCAAAGGTCAGGCGGATCAGCGCCAGCGTGGCCGGCATCATCAGCGCCGCGCCGCAGGCCAGCGCCGCACGCGCGGCAATCAGCGAAGCGGCGCTGGGCGAATACGCCGCCCACACCGATGCCAGCCCGAACAGCGCCAGCCCGGCCACGAACACCCGGCGGTGGCCGAAGCGGTCGCCCAGCGTGCCCGTGCCCGGCAGCAGGCCCGCCACCACCAGCGGGTACATGTTGACGATCCACAGCTTTTGCGCCGCATTGGCATGCAAATCGTGCGTGAGGATGGGCAGGGCGGTGTAAAGCACCGTCATGTCGATGACGATGAGCAGCAGCGCGGTGGAAAGCACCGCCAGCGCCAGCCAGCGCCGGGGCGAGGGCGGTGCGGCGTGGGCAGCGAGGGCTGCATGGGGAGAGGCAGGATCGGTCGGGAAAGCGGGCATCGGCAAACCTGGGCGCCCGGTCAGCGGGGCGCGGGAAGGGGCAAAAAAAGGGGCGGGAGCAACGCGGAGGGGCGCAAGAGACAAGCCAGCGGGCTGATACCGCCTTGCCGCCTGAAGTATTACAAATCAAAAGGAAACAAAATATCCTAGCTATGGCTTTATTTTATTGAATTAAATTTTCCCTTGATTTGCAATATTAAAACACGACCCGCATACAGGCCATCGGGCCGCACTGCGGATCATAGGGGCAGCACGCCAGCCGCCCGGCCCGTGCGAACGTCCCCGTTGCTCCTCCTCGTCGCACCTCCCCGCCGCCCATCCCGCCTGCCATCTGCCATCCTCGCGCAGGCCCGCCACCCGCCCGCTTCGGCGCGCGCCGCGCCAATGCCACAATCCCCGCCCATGAACGCACCTGCCCCACAACCTGCCGAACAACCCGCCCCGGCCCCGGGCAGCGCCCCGGACGCTGCCGCCCCCATCACCATCGCCTGCCCGCGCTGTCGCACCCTGACGCAATACGCCCCCAGCAACCCCTGGCGGCCGTTTTGCAGCCAGCGTTGCCAGAAAATCGACATGGGCGCCTGGGCCAGCGAGACTTTTCGCATCGAGGCCGCCCCGCCCGGCCCCGACGATGCACCGCAGTGACGCGCCGCAGCCCCACGCAGCCCCCTTACCCGCTTCCCCCACCGTTTTGTCCTGAAAGAACCCCCATGATTCTGGTCACTGGCGGCGCTGGCTTCATCGGCGCCAACTTCGTACTCGATTGGCTGGAGCGCGTTGACGAGCCCGTGCTCACGCTCGACAAACTCACCTACGCCGGCAACCTGCAAAACCTCGCCAGCCTGGAGGGCGACGCGCGCCACACCTTTGTGCGCGGCGACATCGCCGACGCCGCGCTGGTGGCCGGTTTGCTGGAGCGCCACCGGCCGCGCGCCATCGTCCACTTCGCCGCCGAAAGCCATGTAGATCGCTCCATCCACGGCCCGCAAGCGTTTTTGCACACCAACATCACCGGCACCTTCACCCTGCTCGAAGCCGCCCGCGCCTACTGGCAGGGCCTGCCAGAGCCGGCGCGGCAGAGCTTTCGCTTCGTGCACATCTCCACCGACGAGGTGTACGGCTCGCTCGCGCCCGACGCCCCCGCCTTCACCGAACGCAACCCCTACGAACCCAACAGCCCCTACAGCGCCACCAAAGCCGCCAGCGACCACCTCGTGCGCGCCTGGCGCCACACCTACGGCCTGCCCGTGCTCACCACCCATTGCAGCAACAACTACGGGCCGCTGCACTTTCCGGAAAAACTCATCCCGCTGGTCATCACCCGCGCGCTGGCCGGCCAGCCCCTGCCCATTTATGGCGACGGGCAGCAAATCCGCGACTGGCTGTACGTGCGCGACCATTGCCGCGCCATTGCCCGCGTGCTCGAAGCGGGCCAGCCCGGGCAGACCTACAACATCGGCGGCCACAACGAAATCGCCAACATCGACATCGTGCGCCGCATCTGCGCCCTGCTCGATACGCTGCGCCCGCGCAGCGACGGCGCCAGCTACGCCGAGCAAATCACCTTCGTGCCAGACCGCCCCGGCCACGACCGCCGCTACGCCATAGACGCCAGCAAAATCCAGCGCGAGCTGGGCTGGCAGCCCGCCGAAACGTTCGACACCGGCATCCGCAAAACCGTCCAGTGGTATCTGGACAACCCCGCATGGGTGCAAGGCGTGCAAAGCGGCGCCTACCGCGAATGGGTCGCGCAGCAATACCCGGATTGACCGCCCCGCCATCTGCCCTGCGCCATCGACAAAGGAGCGACGCCATGAAAATTCTCTTGCTCGGCAAAAACGGCCAAGTCGGCTGGGAGCTGCAACGCAGCCTGGCCGTACTCGGCGATGTGGTGGCCCTGGGCCGCGAAGAAGAAAACGGCCTGTGCGGCGACCTGGCCGATGTGCAGCGCCTGCGCGAGACCGTGCACGCCGTGCAGCCCGACGCCATCGTCAACGCCGCCGCCTACACCGCCGTGGATCAAGCCGAAAGCGAGCCCGAGCGCGCATTCGCCATCAACGCCCACGCCCCCCGCATGCTGGCCGAGGAAGCGCAGCGGCTGGACGCCTGGCTGCTGCACTACAGCACCGATTACGTTTTCGACGGCACGGGCCAAGCGCCCTGGCGCGAAGGCGACGCCACCGGCCCGCTGTCCGTCTATGGCGCCAGCAAACTGGCGGGCGAGCAAGCCATTGCGGAAAGCGGCGTCAAACACCTCATCCTGCGCACCAGTTGGGTTTACAGCGCGCGCGGGCACAACTTCCTCAAAACCATGCTGCGCCTGGGCCGCGAGCTGCCCGAGCTGCGCGTGGTGGACGACCAAATCGGCGCCCCCACCGGCGCCGAGCTGCTGGCCGACGCCAGCGCCCACGCCCTGCACCACGCCGCGCTGGGCAGCGCCGCCTTCAGCGGCGCCTACCACCTGGCCGCGCGCGGGCACACCTCCTGGCACGCCTACGCCAGCCTGATCTTCGAGCGCGCCCGGGCGCTGCGCCCCGAGCTGCCCCTGGCCAGGCTGCTGCCCATCGCCAGCGCGCAATACCCCACCCCCGCCGCCCGCCCGCGCAATTCGCGCCTGAACGTCAGCGCCTTTGAAACCACCTTCGATCTGGAGCTGCCGCCCTGGCAAAAAGGCGTCGAGCGCGTGGTGGATGAGCTGCTGGGCGCGTAGCGCCTGTCGGCAGGCATGCTCCGCTGCATGCAGCAACGCCCGCGCCCGCCCACCTGCCCACCGCGCAACACATGTTTACGAAGAAATGCCCTGAATTGGCATTCATGCCCGGGCCCCAAGGCGATGGGCGGGATTTTTTTCGCTAGCATTGCGCGGCTTCAAGGGCCGCAGCGGTGACCGCCTCGCGGCCAGCCTTCATCCCTCAACCCAAAAGGAATCTCTCATGGCCACCGCCAAGAAACGCACCCCCAACGCCGCTTTCATGAAGCCGCTCAAGCCCAACGCCAAACTGGCCGCCGTGGTGGGCAGCACCCCCATCCCCCGCACCGAAATCGTGAAAAAGCTGTGGGACTACATCAAGGCCAACAACCTGCAAGACGCCAAGAACAAGCGCAACATCAACGCCGATGACAAGCTGCGCCCCATCTTCGGCAAAGACCAGATCACCATGTTCGAGCTGGCTGGCCTGATCGGCAAGAACGTCGAGAGCTGATGCCCTGTGCGGCGGCGGCGCGGCGCGCGCAACCGCCTCCCCGGCCCCGGGCCCGCCTTTTGGCGGGCTGTTTTTTTATCCATCAAAAGGCAAAGTCACTACAGACTGGATATGCCGAAACAGGCCGGTTTTGTTTCGCTTTGAATGATAATTGCAAAATCCATAATTACACATCAAAGTAAACAATGATTGATACACATCATGCCGAAAAGGCATGGTTTTATTTCCTTTGAAATAAAATTCAAATCACTCCAAACGCCTGCGCCTCGCTGCGCTGGAACCACGCATCCACCCCGTCGCCCAGGCGCGCGAACACCGCCTCCAGGCCCCGGGCCTGTGCGCCAAACAGGGCTTGCAGCACGCTGGTGTTTTCAAACAGGCCATGCAGGTAGCAGCCCAGCACCTGGCCCTCGCCATTGGCCCAGGCCAGGCCGGGCAGCGCCTCTTGCAGGCGGTGGCCGCTCTCCAGCATGGCCGGGTAAGGCCGACTCTGGCCCTGGTGGATTTCGTAGGCGGTCACGTCCACGCCCGATAGCGCCTGCCAGGCCCCTTGCAGCGCGCCCAGGCGGTAGGGGCCGCGCTGCACGGTTTTTTGCGCCTCGAACACCGTCACCAGCGCCAGCAGGCCCAGGCCGGGCTGGTTGCCCAGCGGATCGTCCAGATCGATCAGGCTTTCGCCCAGCATTTGCAGGCCGCCGCAAATGCCCAGCACGGGCTTGCCCCGGGCGGCGTGGCGGGCGATGGCGGCGTCCAGCCCCTGGGCGCGCAGCCAGCGCAAATCGGCGCTGGTGGCTTTGCTGCCGGGCAGGATGATCCAGTCCGCCTCCTGCACCTCGGCGGCGCTGCGCGCCCAGCTCAGCCGCAGGCCGGGCACGGTTTTGAGCGGCTCGAACTCATCGAGATTGCTGATGCGCGGGTAGGCGATGACTGCCACGCGCAGCCCGGCGCCGGGCGCGCCGCCGCCTGCTGCATGGGCCGCGCCGGTTGGCCGGTCGTCAAACACGCCATCTTCCTCGGGCAAGCCATGCGCGGGCAGCATGGGGATGGTGGCGACCACGGGCACGCCAGTGCGCTCGCGCAGCAGTTCGGGCGCGGGCGAGAGCAGGCGGGCGTCGCCCCGGAATTTGTTGAGCACAAAGCCGTGGATGAGGGCGCGATCCTGCTCGGGCAGCAAGGCCCAGGTGCCGTACAGGTGGGCAAACGCGCCGCCACGGTCGATATCGGCCACCAGCAGCGCATGCACTTGCGAGCCGCCATCGCGGCAGTGGCGCGCCACGCGCATGTTCACCACATCGCTGGCGCTGAGGTTGATTTCGGCGGGCGAGCCTGCGCCTTCGATCACCACCACGTCGTAGCTGGCGCGCAGGGCATCGAGCGCGGCGGCGATGGCGGGCCAGACGTGCGCGCTGCGCTCGCGCCACGGCAGGGCCGAGAGCGCGGCATCGACTTGCCCCAGCAGCACGACCTGGCTGCGCGTGTCGGCCTCGGGCTTGAGCAGCAGCGGGTTCATGCGCACATCGGGCGCCACGCCTGCGGCCAGGGCCTGGAAGTATTGGGCGCTGCCGATTTCGCCATAGCCGCCCTCGGGCGTGGCGACGACGCGGGCGTTGTTGCTCATGTTCTGCCCCTTGAAGGGCGCCACGCGCCAGCCCTGGCGGCGATACCAGGCGCACAGGGCGGTAGCCAGCCAGCTTTTGCCCGCGCCGCTGGAGGCGCCCAGCACCATGACGCACAAAGCCTGGCGCTGGCCGGGCCGGGGTTGCGGGAGGGAGGCAAGCGGTTGGGGCGCGAGGCTTTCGGCGTCGATCATTTCTCAATCATGAAGCAAAAACAAAAACAGCCCAAGGCATTTCCATCAAGCCATGAGCTGCTTTGAAAAAATCGTTTGATCTGCAATCAAGAGCAGCGGCAGGCACGCCGCCGCCCTTGCGCGCAGTCACCGCGCCAATCAGTCCGCAAACTGGCCTGCGGCCTTGATGACTTCGCCCCATTTCTGGATTTCGGACTGCACGAACGCCTTGTGCTTGGCCGGCTCCACGCGCTCGTCGTTGGCCACCACGGCGCCCAGGCCCTGCTGGCGCTGGATGAATTCCGGCTCTTGCAGGGCCTTCTTCAGCGCGGCGTTGATGGTCTCCAGCACCTGCTTGGGCGTGCCTTTGGGCGCGTACAGACCGTGCCAGATGGTGACGTTGAAGTCCTTGAAGCCCGCCTCTTGCAGCGTGGGCAGGTTTTTGTACAGCTCGCTGCCCAGGCGCTGGGGCGTGGTCACGGCGTAGGCCTTGACTTTCTTGCCCGCGATTTGCGGCGTGGTGTTGGTGGTCTGGTCGCACAGCACGTCGATCTGACCGCCCACCAGATCGGCAATGGCCGGCGCGGTGCCGCCGTAGGGGATGGTCACCAGTTGCATGTTGATGGCTTTCTGGAACATCAGGCCACACAGGTGCGAGGCCGAACCCAGCCCGGCATTGCCCAGGTTGACGCCGTTTTTGGTCGATTTCATCCAGTCCAGCAAACCGGCGAAGTTGTTGGCCTCCATGCTGGGGCGGGCGATGACGGTCATGGGCACGTCGTTGATGATGCCCAGGTACTCGAAATCCTCCAGCACGTTGAACGAGAGCTTGCGGTACAGCGTGGGGATGGTGGACATGCCAATGTGCGTGAGCAGCAGGGTATGGCCATCGGGCGTGGCGCGCGCGGCCTTGGCGATGCCGATGGTGCTGCCCGCGCCAGCGGCGTTGTCCACCACGATGGAGGCGTTGCCCAGGTGCTTGCGCAGCGCCTCGGAGAAGTCGCGCGCAACTTTGTCGGTCGGCCCGCCTGCGGAGAAGGGCACGATGATGGTGATGGGCTTGCTGCCCGGATAGCTTTGCGCCAGGGCAGGCTGGGCCAGGGCGACGGCGGCCACGGCAGCGGCGGCGAGTGCGGTAAGACGTGCCATAAAGGGATTCCTTTGCAAACAAAAGAGGTAAACCAAAGACCGCGCCCGGCGCGCCGCAAAAAACCAGGCCAGGCCCGCTGCGGCGGCGAACGCACAAGGCGCGTATTGTGGATGATGCACATGGCCTGCCAGCCCGGATGCCGCACCGCCCCAGGGTTAGCCCGGATGCGGGCGCACGGTGCGCCGCTGGCGCTCATCGGCCGAATGTCTGGCGCGCACAAAAAAGCAGGCCGCCGGGGGCCTGCTCAGGGCAAATGGGCGCTGCGCGCCTCTTTTCTTGCTTTCTTTTTGAGTTCTTCTTGATTTCACCGTGGGGCGATGAATCCTTTTGGCGGCTCTCTATTGAGCTGTTGGCTCAGTTGCCCATTTGCGCTTGCAGGTAGTTTTGCAGGCCGACTTTCCCGATCAGGCCCAGTTGCTGCTCCAGCCAATAGGCGTGGTCCTCCTCCGTATCGCGCAATTGCGCCAGCAGCATGTCGCGGGTGACGTAATCGCCCATGCTCTCGCACAGCGCCATCGCCTTGCGCAGGCGGTCGCGCACTTCGATTTCAGTGTCCAGGTCTTTTTGCAGCATCTCGGGCACTTCCAGACCGGGGGCGATCTCCAGCGCGCGCATGTCGGGCTTGCCGCCGAGCATGAAGATGCGGCGCATGATGGCGTCGGCGTGCTGGGTTTCCTCCTCCATCTCGTGGTTGAGGCGTTCGTAGAGCTTTTTCAGCCCCAGGTCTTCATAGCGGCGCGAGTGGAAGAAGTATTGGTCGCGCGCGGCCAGCTCGCCGCGCAGCAGGTGGTTCAGGCACTCGAGAACTTGTGGATGGCCTTGCATGATGGTGTGTTCCTTGGTCGGTGATTGGTTGTGGCGCTGGCCGTTCAAAGCAGCGGTTGAAGCAGGCTTTGAAACGGGCTTCGTCCCGGGCTTTGGCACGGGCTGAAAAGCCACGCCGGGCCAGCGAATGGCCGCGCAGTATGGCGGCAATGCCCGCGCTTGTGAATCCATACCCCTGCTGGCACGGTCTGCATGGGTATGCAAAGGGGCGTGAGAAGCGTTCTTTTTCTTGCCGCACGCCCAGGTGCATTTTTTTACCAATCAATAAGAAACAAAATCACCCTGTTTCGGCATGATGACAATAAAGTCAAATTTACAATGAAATGTAAATTCAGGCAGGCTTGCGGCCTGTGAGCAAAAACAGCGGGTAATCGCCCGTCTCCCGCACGATGCTGGCCAGCGGCTCCAAAGCCACCTGCTCCAGCCCCGCCTGCCGCGCCAGCGCCTGCAAGGCTTCAGGCTCAAAACCCAGGTGGTGCACGCCTTTGGCGGCGTTGTCGCCGTGAAAGCTGCCGTCCTCGGCGTACAAATCCACCAGCGCGATTTGCCCGCCGGGCGCCAGCAAACCGGCGAACACGCGCAGCAGCGCGGCGGTATCAGCCACGTGGTGCAGCGCCATGCAGCTAACGATGGCGTCAAAGCGCCCGGGCAGGCCCGCAAAAATGTCCTGCTGCACCGTCTCGATATTGGCAAAGCCCTTCTCGCGCAGCACTTGCAGCATGCCCGCCGAAGTATCCAGCGCCGTGACTTTGGCCACCCGTGGCGCCACGGCGGTGGCCAGCAAGCCGGTGCCCGCGCCAAAGTCCAGCACGTGGGCCTGGGCGGAGAGTTCCAGGCGCGCCAGCAGCCGCCCGGCGACATCGGCCAGTTGCTGGGAGATGGGGCGCTTGTCCCAATCGCGGGCGCGGGCGTCGAAGTGGTTGGCGGTGGGGGAGGCTGGGGAAGCGGTCATGGCAAGCAAAAAGGCAAGGCGCAAAAAAGCCGTGATTATCCCGAGCCGCACCGGATTGCTGCCATTGGGAACTGGAATCAAACCGCGATCCACGCCGATACAATCGCGCCCCACTCCGACAGGTGCTGCGCACGGCCTTTTGCCGCCCGCAGTGAAACGGGAAACAGGTGCGCGGCCTTGCCGCAAATCCTGTGCTGCCCCCGCAACGGTCAACAGACGATGCACGACACAGGCCAGCCGCCCACGGCGCTGGCAGCCACTGCGCAAGCGGGAAGGCGTGATCCGTGCCCCGGCGCATCCGGCGCGCCGGACGCTGTAAGCCCGGATACCGGCCTGTCGGCCAAAGGGCGTGATGCGCGTTGGCATTCGCCCTCATTCACTTGAGCGCGCGGCGGGTTGACGTGTGTCTTGGGAGCCTTGCGCTGGCCCAGGCGCTGACGCCGACACCGGGCCGCCGGGCGCATTGCGCCCCCCCCCAGGCAACACCTCGCATCCATCCGCCCCGCATGTCACGTATTGCATGCCAGCCACGGGCGGTGGCTGGGGGAAACGGGTTTGCATGGATCGCCAATCGCGGCGCGTCTCGCCCATGGCATGGGTGTACCGCTTTCATCGCTGGGCAGGGCTGCTGGCGGGCTGGCTGCTGTTCGCCATTTGCCTGACGGGCACGCTGGCGGTTTACAAGTTCCCGCTCAAGGCCTGGGCCAATCCCACGCTGGTCAGCGCCTGCCTGCCGCCGCAAGCCTGCCCGCCCGCGCTCTCGCCGGATGAGGCGCTGGCGCGCTTTCAGCAAGCCTTGCCCGAGCAGCGCCCGCGGCTGCTGGCGTTTCCGGCCGATGCCTATTCCATCCACAGCTATTCCTACACGCTCGATAGCGGCGGGCGCGCCTGGCTGAACCCGCACACGGGGCAGATGCTGCCCAGCCTGCCCTCGCACTTTGCCGATTTCGTCCAGCGCCTGCATGCCCGGCTGTGGATGGGCAGTACCGGGCGCTGGCTGGTGGGCGCGCTGGGGCTGCTGATGCTGTTTTCGCTGCTGACCGGGCTGGCGCTGCACTGGCGGCGGCTGGGGCGCGACTTGTTCAGGCTGCGGCTGGGCCAGGGCGGGCGCAAGGCGTGGAGCGATGTGCACAAGTTCATAGCCGTTTGGCTGCTGGGCTTTCATCTGCTGATCGCCGCTACGGGCGCCTGGCTGGGGCTGGAGCCGTTGACGGGCTGGCGCTCGCCTGCGCCGCCCACGCTGCGCGGCGCAAGTGGCGCAGACCGCGCGCCCATCGCCATGCCGCCGCCCTCGGCCTTCATCGCCCAGGCGCAGGCCCAACTGCCTGCCCTGACCCCCACGCACATGAACTTCGCCGCCTTTGGCAAGGCGGGCGCTTCGGTGCGCGTGCAGGGCGATTTGCCCGGCCTGGCGCTGGTGCAGCGCGGCCAAAGCATGGTGGTGATGCACGGCGACGACGCCCAGCCGCTGGCCGTGGTGGACCGCCGCGAACAAGGCCCGCTGACGCGCGCGCTGGCCATGATGCGGCCGCTGCACTATGGCTACTTCGGTGGCCGCTGGATGGTGCTGGCCTATTTCCTGATGGGCGCGGCCTGCACGGCGCTGGTGTTTTCCGGCCTGACCGTGTGGTGCGCGCGCACGGCCGATGCCGCGCAGCGCCGCCAGACCGACGCAACACCCCCCGCAGCGGACGCGCTGATGGCGCGCCTGAACGCGGGCGTGACGGCGGGCCTGGCGCTGGCCCTGCTGCTGGCGGCGGCGCTGGCGCAATGGAGCTGGACGCCCTGGGGCGCATCCTGGCTGGCCGCCTGGGGCGGGCTGCGTTTTGACGGCGCGCACGACTTGCTGGGCCGCGCCACGGTGGCCCCCGAGCTGTGGGGCTTTCTGATCGCCTGGGCGCTGCTGGCCTGGGCACTGGCTTGTGCGCCCACGGCGCGGCGCGCCTGGCGCTATGCCTGCGGTGCGGCCGCGCTGCTGCTGGCGGCGCTGCCCTGCCTGTCGGCGCTGAGCAGCGGCGGCTGGCGGCAGGACTGGCTGCGCGGCCAGGGCGAGCCGCTGTGGATCGCCCTGGCCTGCTGGCTGCTGGCGCTGCTGTGCGCCTGGGCCGCCTGGCGCCTGGCGCAACCGCCCGGCCCCGCTGCCGCTGGGCGTGCGCCGCGCCCAGCGGCAGCCAACCATCCCCCCATGCCCCTGACGCATTGACTGTTTTTTTATCGCAACAAGGAGAAAAACCATGACATGGCATCGATACCTCATGGCTGGCGCCGCCCTGTGCGCCAGCGCCCAGGGCGCGCTGGCGGCAAACGCCCCTGCCACCCCGCCCACCCCGGCGGGCCAAGCCGGAAAAGCTGCGCAAGCTGAAAAATCCGCCAGCGCCGCGTCCCAGCCCGTGCCCGAGCTGGCGGAGCTGACCGTTTCCGCCACGGCCGACGCCATTTCCGCCAGCGCCGCCACGCGCGTGCCCGCCAGCGCGATGGAAACGCCCTTCAGCGTCACGGCGGTGGATCGCACCCTCATCGAGCACAGCAGCGCCACCAACCTGGCCGACGTGATGCGCTACGCCGCCACCGTGGGCGGCACCGACAACTTCGGCAACGCGGGCGAATTCTTCAGCGCGCGCGGCTTTCAGCTCTCGGCGGGCAAGAACTACTTTCGCGATGGCCTGCGCTACCGCAAATACGGCCAGGTGCCGCTGTACGACATCGAGCGCATCGAAGTGCTGCGCGGCCCGGCCACGGTGCTCTATGGCGCGCTGGAGCCAGGCGGCGTGGTCAACATCGTCAGCCGTCAGCCCTCGCGCACCTTTGGCGCATCGGCCCGGCTGCGGCTGGGGCAAGACCGCTACCGCCAGGGCAGCGTGGATGTGACCGGCCCGCTGGGCCAGCGCGCCAGCTACCGCGTGCAGGCGCTCAGCTCGCAGGCGCACAGCTTTCGCGACGTGGTCAGCGGCAAGGCCAAGGGGCTGACCGGGCAGATCAACACGACGCTCACGCCCGACACCCTGCTCACGCTGCGCGCCAGCGCCTACGCCGACCAGCGCACGGGCGACCGCGGCACCGTGCTGGCCGTGCAGCCGGACGGGCGCGCGGGCTTTGCCGACGTGCCGCGCTCGCGCTTTCTGGGCGAGCCTTACGCGCGCTTCAAGTTCCAGGACACGCAGCTCTCCCTGAACCTGCACCACCAGCTCAACCACCAGTGGCTGCTGCGCGGCGACCTCGTGCACTCGCGCCAGGAGGAAGACCGCACCTACATGTGGTTTCTGGGCGATAACAAACCCGTCGGGCGCGACGGCCTGCTCAAGCGCCAGGTGGGCGACTGGCACGCCCGCCTGCGCGGCAGCCTGGGCCGCGTGGAGGCGGTGGGCGAGTTCAGCGGTGCGGGCTTGCAGCACCGGCTGCTGGCGGGCGCGGAGTTCGAGCGTTTTACCAACCGGCGCACCAACAACCGCTACCAAATCACGGCCATCCACATCTACAACCCCGTGTACGACGCGGTACGCCCGCCCAATGGCCGCCAAACCCTCAAAAGCGTGTATGCCGACCGCTTCGACAGCCACAGCCTGTACCTGCAAGACGTGATGCGCTGGCGCGATTCCCTGACCGTGCTGGCCGGGCTGCGCTACGACCAGGTGGACACCAAAGACCCCGACAAAAACCAGCCGCGCGAGCACTTCCGGGGCGTGACGCCGCAGTTGGGCGTGGTCTTTCACCCCAACGAGCAGATTTCGCCCTACCTCAGCTACACGCGCTCGTTCGTGCCGCAAAGCGGCGCCGACCGCTTTGGCAAGCGATTTGAGCCGCAGAAATCACGCCAGTGGGAAGCAGGCGTCAAGTTCAACCTGCAACCGGCGCAAACCTTCCTGACCCTGGCCGCCTACCGGCTGGAAAAGCGCAACCTCAAGATGACCGACCCGGAGGACCCGCAGTACTCGCGCCTCTCCGGCCTGCGCAGCAGCCAGGGCCTGGAAGCGGCGCTGCACACCCGCCCCCTGCGCGGCCTGGATTTGACAGCCAACTACGCCTACGTCGCCAAGGCCCAATTCGACCAGGACAACCGCTACACCGGCAACACCACGCCCAACGTGCCGCGTCATGCGCTGGGCGTGTTTGCCGACTACCGCTTTCAGGGCGACTGGTCGCGCTGGGGCGCCAGTCTGGGGCTGACGCACGTGGGCAAGCGCCAGGGCGCCAACGACAACAGCTTCCAGCTCCCCGCCTACACGCTGGTGGATCTGGGCCTGCGCTACCGCTTCAGCGAGCAGGCATCGGCCTCGCTCAGCCTGAAAAACGTGTTTGACCGCCGCTACTACACCGGCGCCATCAACGCCACCACCATTGGCGTGGGCGCACCGCGCCAGGCCTTTATCGGCCTGCAATGGCGGATGTGATCGGGTGTGTGCTCGGGCCTGCGATTGCGCCTATGGCCCGGCAGTAGCCCGCGCCCAGCCCTCACGCCAGCCCTCTCCCGCACGCAGGAGAGGGCTTTCAACAGGGTCGAAATGCAACAATTTACCAATCAAAAGGAAACAAAATCACTATATTTAGGCATGATAGGCATAATTTTGTTTTTACATTGATTGATAAATTCAGCACCCCCCTGCCTGCTGCGCCCTCCTGTGCCACACAGGGGGGAAAACAGGGGGGTGACCGCCATGTGCACACGCACACATGAAAACAGGCGCAGATGCCAACGAAATGTCACACAACCGGCCTATAGTGCGCGCCTTTGCACTCAAGCGCATCCCACCGAACCTTGATGAAAAGGAGAGCACCCATGCCCACACCACAATGGCTGCGCCTGGCCCCGCTTTGGGCCTGCGCCGCGCTGGCCCTGATCGCTTGCAGCGGCGACGATGCCAGCCGCTACCCCACCCTCACCGGCGATGCGCCGCTGGTCATTGGCCACCGCGGCGCCAGCGGCTACTTGCCCGAGCACACGCTGGAGAGCTACCGCCGCGCCATCGCGCTGGGCGCGGACTTCATCGAGCCCGATCTGGTCGCCACCAAGGACGGGCACCTCATCGCCCGCCACGAACCCAACATCAGCGCCACCACGGACGTGAAAGACCGCCCCGAGTTCGCCAACCGCAAGCGCACCATGGTGGTCGATGGGTTTGAGGAAGAAGGCTGGTTCGCCAGCGACTTCACCCTGGCCGAAATCAAGACCCTGCGCGCCATCCAGCCCCTGGGCGAGCGCGACCAAAGCCACAACGGGCGCTACGAAATCCCCACCCTGGATGAAGTGCTGGCGCTGGCGCGCAGCGAAAGCCAGCGCACCGGCCGCACCATCGGCGTGTACCCGGAAACCAAGCACCCCACCTACCACCAGCGCCTGGGCCTGGCGCTGGAAGACCGGCTGCTACAGGCGCTGGCGCGCTACGGCTACAAGGACAAAACCGCGCCCGTCATCGTCCAATCCTTTGAAGTGGCCAACCTCAAATACCTGCGCAGCAAAACCCAGGTGCGGCTGGTGCAACTCATCGACGGCTACGACCTCAACCCCGATGGCAGCGTGGACCAATCCCTGCCCTGGGGCCAGCCCTACGACCTGACCGCCGCAGGCGACAAACGCACCTACATCGACCTGCTCACCCCCGCCGGTTTGCAGGAAATCGCCACCTACGCCGACGGCATCGGCCCGTGGAAGCCCTACCTCATCCCCTCGCGCCAAACGCTCGATGCCGCAGGCAAGCCCGTGGACCTGAACCGCGATGGCCGCATCGACGAACGCGACCGCACCCTCATGCCCGCCACCGCCGTCGTCGCCAACGCCCACAAAGCCGGGCTGCTGGTGCACCCCTACACCTTCCGCAGCGAAGCGCGCCGCCTGGCCGCCAACTTCCAGGGCGACCCCAAAGCCGAATACCGCGCCTTTTATGAGCTGGGGGTAGATGGCGTGTTCAGCGACTTCCCCGACCACGCCGTCGCCGCGCGCGAACGCTGAGAACCTGGTCAAGATCTCGGCGCAAGTGGGCGGCAAGCGGTTTGGGATGGGATGCAAGGCGCAAAACGCAGCCAATAGCGCGTGCTCTTGGCTGCGTTTTGCAACGCCGCAGACCGCCCCAATCCGCTTGATGGCCCGCCGTGCAGGGATTTTGAGCAGGTTCTAGGCCGCAAACCACGGGGGACGACACGCCCTGGGGAGCTATGTTCAACATTTCCTGCAATGCGCCGTTTTTCGGTTTTCCCTCGCCGCCCATGCCCACCCCCTTGCTGCCCTCGCACTCTTGCGCCGCCCCCGCCCGTTGGCTACTCACCGCCACTGCCGCCGCCGTCTTGACCGCGTGCGGCGGCGGCCCGGAGCCGGAACCCCAGCCGCCCCAGCCACCCGCGCCCGCCATCGGCGATCTGGTCGGCGCCCAGCCCCTCAAACCCGTCAGCCGCGCTGAAATCGCCCAAGCCCTGGCCAGCCACAGCGAACGCATCCAGGGCGTTGCCCCGCGCTACAACGTGCAAACCTACCGGCTGACCTACCGCACGCACGACAAGGACGGCGCGCTGGTCGAAGCCTCCGGCCTGCTCACCCTCCCCGTCAAGCCCCCCGGCCAGCCCAGCCCCGTGCTCAGCTACCAGCACGCCACCATCTTTTACGACGCCGAAGCCCCCTCCAACCGCATCGAAGGGCAAGAGCCGCCCATCGTCCTGGCCTCGCTGGGCTACATCGTGGTCGCCGCCGATTACGTCGGCTTTGGCGCCACCAAAGGGCAAGAGCACCCCTACCTCGTCGCCACCCCGGCCGCGCGCGCCGTCATCGACATGCTCACCGCCGCCCAGACCTGGCGGCGCCAAAACCACGTCGCCGACAACGGCCAGCTTTACATGGCGGGCTACTCCGAAGGCGGCTACGCCACCATGGCCGCCCAGCGCGCCCTGGAGCTGGGCGACAACCCCGCCCTGCTGGCGCAACTGCAAGCGAGCTTTCCCGGCGGCGGCCCTTACGACGTGCAAACCACGCTGGACACCCAGGTGCAACGCATCCGCGACCGCTACTGGTGGGGCCATTTGATCCAGCCCGGCCTGCTGCGCCACCTTGGCTCCAGCGTGCGCAAAGAGCTGCGCCGCGTGCTGCTGCGCCTGACCTCGCCCGAAGACGCCGACGTGCGCTACCAAACCACCTTCATGGACCGCTACATGGCCGACGACAAAGACGCCATCGCCCGCGACAGCAACGTCCACCAAGGCTGGAAGCCCAGCCGCCCGGTGTACCTGTTCCACGGCCGCGACGACCAGACCGTGCCCTACGAATCGGGCCTGTCGGCCTACAACACCCTGCGCGCCCAGGGCGGCAGCCCCGTCACCCTGCACGACTGCACCCACACCCCGTCGCGCCACACCGAATGCGTGCCGGAATACTTTTTGCTGACCGTGCGGCAAATGGCGACCACGGCGCGTGATTTGTGATGCCCTTCTTTTGCAAAATTACAAATCAAAGGAAATAAAACAACCTTGTTTCGGCATGATTATCAATATATGACATTTCCTTTGATTGAAATTAACCCGATGGCGCAGCGCCATCAGGGTTGGCATCACCCAACAACTACCAATCAAAAGAATAAAAATCATGCCATTTCGGCATGGAGGGCAAATGACAGCATTTCTTTTGATTGAGAATACTCAGCCTCTTTAACCCTCTGCCACCTGCTCTGCCAAGCACAGCGCCTTCGCGATGCAAGCAAGGCCATGCCCGCGACCCAGGCAAAACAAAGCCGCCAGTCCGCGGCGATACACGGCCTGGCGGCTTTCTAGCCACGGGCGGGTTCAAGCCAGCTTCTGCGCCACCCAACCCTGCACGCTTTGCAGCGCGGCGGGCAGGGCGGCGGCATCGGTGCCGCCAGCCATCGCCATATCGGGCTTGCCGCCGCCTTTGCCGCCCACTTGTTGGGCGACGAAGTTGACGAG
>JAUMYU010000039.1 GCA_030528485.1 Comamonadaceae bacterium | reverse complement strand
TGCCCAACCCGATGAGCGAAACCGGCTTTGACGAAACGCCCGAAGTCACCAGCCGTCTGGTGCACGAGTTTGCCGCCCAGGGGCTGGTCAACATCGTGGGCGGCTGCTGCGGCACCACGCCCGATCACATTGGCGCCATCGCCCGCGCCGTGGCTGCCGAGCCGGCGCGCGCGCTCAGCGCCGCCGGGCGTTTTGGCGCCTACCGCGAAGTGGTTTGAGCGCAAAATTCCATCGTTCAACACGCAAGCCGCCCCATGCAGCGGGCGGCAAGTGGATGACAGCAAGTCGATAACAGCAAGCAGATGACAAGGAGGGTTTGCCATGTTCCGTTTTCGTTTTTCCCGCCGCTGGCTGGGGCTGTCCGGTCTGTCGGGCCTGAGCTTGTGCGCCGTGGCCTATGCCGCCAGTGTTGACAGCGCGGGCGACAGCGCCGCTGCCGCTGCGCAGGAAACCGTCAGCCAGGCCAGCGACCGCCAGGGCGTGGCCGTCACCATCTACAACGATGGCCTGGCGCTGGTGCGCGAACAGCGCCAGGTGCCGCTGCGCCAGGGGCTCAACCAGCTCGCCTTGCGCGACGTGGCCGCTCAAATCATGCCGCAGACCGTCAGCCTGCGCAGCGCCACCGGCGCGCCGCTGACGCTGCTGGAGCAGAACTTCGATTTCGACCTGCTCAGCGGCCAGTCGCTGCTGGAGAAATACGTCGGCCAGAGCATCACCGTCATCCGCGCCAACCCGGCCACGGGGCAGGAGCACAGCGAGCCGGCCAAGGTGCTGGCCAACAACGGCGGCCAGCCCGTGCTCCAGTACGCCGACCGTATCGAAACCGGCCTGCCCAAAGATGGCCGCATGGCCTTTGGCGCCGTGCCCGCCAATCTGCGCGACCGCCCCACGCTCAGCGTCACCCTGCAAGCGCCGCAGGCGGGCGCGCAGGCGCTCGATCTCTCCTACCTCACCAGCGGCATGGGCTGGGCGGCCGATTACGTCGCCACGCTCGCGGCCGATGAAAAAACGCTCGATCTGGCCGGCTGGGTCACGCTGAGCAACGAAAGCGGCGCGCGTTACGACAACGCCACGCTGCAACTGGTGGCCGGCGATGTGGCGCGCGTGCAGCAGCAGCGCGATCGCGTGATGCTCAAAACCGCCACGGCCCCCATGGCCCTGGCCAGCGAGGCCATGCAGCAGGAGGAGCTGTTCGAATACCACCTCTACACCCTGCCCAGGCCGACGACGATTGCGCAAAACCAAAGCAAACAGGTGGCGCTGCTCTCGGCCAGCCAGGCGCCGGTGCGAAAGGAATACCGCCTGCAAGGCGCCGAGCATTGGTACCACCTGCTCACCCATGGCCGTGACAGCCTCCCCGAGCTGGGCGATAAACGCAAGGTCAGCGTGTTCGTCGAGTTCGACAACAAAGGCGGCGACATGGGCATGCCGCTGCCGCGCGGCGTGGTGCGCGTGTACAAGGCCGATCGCAAAGGCCAGGCGCTGTTTGTGGGCGAGGCCCGCATCGACCACACGGCCAGGAACGAAACCGTGCGCCTCAAGCTCGGCGAAGCCTTTGACCTCAACGGAACGTGGAAGAACACGGATCGGCAAAAAATCAGCGATCGCGTCCATGAGATGAGCTTCACCGTCGAGCTGCGCAACGCCAAGAGCGAGCCAGCCACCGTCAAAATCGTCGAGCCCATCCCCGGCGACTGGAGCATGCTCAAGGAAAGCCACCCGCACACCAAGCCCGCTGCCAACCTGGCGCAGTGGGAGGTGCAAGTGCCCGCCGAGGGCAAGGCGCAACTGCATTACACCGTGCGCGTGCAGTACTGATGGCAGGGCGCTGGATGTGAGGGCGCTTGATGGGGTGTGCGGCTTGCGCCGCGCCCCTGCCCGGCGCCTGAAAAAAAGCGCCTCTGAAGGCGCTTTTTTATTTCAATAAGAAAAAATACATGCCTATTTTGGCAAAACAGGTATCAAATCGATTTTCCCTTGAATTGAAATAAAGCCATCAGGCCGCCAGCGCCATCACCCACTGCGTCAGCGTGTGAATGGCCAGCCCCACGATGCCGCCCACCAGCGTGCCGTTGATGCGGATGTACTGCAAATCGCGGCCCAGGTGGCCCTCCACCTCCTCGATCAGCTCGCGCGTATCCCACTGGCCCACGCGGTCGGTGATGTAGCGGTGGATGGCGCTGCGGTAGCGTTCGACGATTTGCGGGCCGATCTCGCGCACCTGCGCATTCACCCACTGCTGCATGGCCGGTTGCGCCGCCAGCTCCCGGCCCAGGTGGGCAATGGCCGCCTCCAGCCGCTGGTGCAGGTTGGAGGCCGGATCGTTCACATCGCGCGCCAGCCAGGCCAGCACATCGCCCCAAACCTGCTCCAGATACGCGCCCAGCGCCGGATGCGCCAGCAACTGGTCGCGCAGCGTGCTGGCCTTGAGCTGCACCTGCTCATCTTGCTGCAAGCGCCCGATCCAGCCCTGCACCGCCGCATCAAAACGCTGGCGCAGCGGGTGATCGGGCGATTCGCCCATGTCCTTGAGGTTGCGCGCCAGCGCCCGCACGATTTGGCGCGTGCCCGCGCGGGCGGCCACCTGGTCCAGCGCCAGATAGCGCAACGCCTTGAGTTCGCGCGCAATCGCCTGCGTGATGTGCTGCTGCGCGCTCTCGCTCTGCACCGCCCGCGCCAGTTGGGCCAGGATGTCGTCCAGCAGCGCCTGATGGCGGCCCTCGGCGGTCAGCCCGTTGAGCACCGCCGCCGTGCTGCCCGAAACATCCAGCTTGCCCAGCGCCAGACGCACGTTGCGGGTGAAAAAGGCGCGCACGCGCGCATCGTCCATCGCATGCACGCCGAAATCCACCGCCGCCGTCAGCGGCTGCATCAGCGCCCGCACGTTGTGCGGCTGTTGCAGCCATTGCGCCAGCCAGGGCGCGGCGTTGAACTGCGCCAGGCGCTCGCGCACGTGGCGGGCGCTCAAAAAATTGCGGTCGATGAAATCGGCCAGGCCCTGCCCCAGCCGCTGCTGGTTGCGCGCCAGCACCGCCGTGTGCGGAATGGGCAGCCCCATCGGGTGGCGAAACAGCGCCACCACGGCAAACCAGTCGGCCAGCGCGCCGACCATCGCCGCCTCCGCAAACGCCGCCACATACGGCCAGACGGGGTGCTGCGCATGCAGCGCGGTGGCCACGATGTAGAGCACGGTCGCTGCCAGCAGCAGCGCGAGGGCAAGGGGGTGTCGCATGGGGCCAAGCCTTTCTTTTCAGTGGGGGGACGGGGGGATGGAGTGCGAAGGCGGACGGTGAAAGAAACCGAATTTCATATCAAGGTAAAAATGAATTTATGCATATCAAGCAAAAAATTGCTTATTTTGTTTCCTGATGATTTGTAATAAAAACATGCGCCAGCCTGGCCCAAAGCCCAGGCCGCATGCGGGCGCGCAGGCCAGCCGCTACACTGGCCGCCACATTGGCAGCACACGACCCGCACGTTATGAAACTGATTGACTCCATTGTCCGCCAGGCCGAGGCCCTCAGCGCCATCCGCCAGGACATCCACGCCCACCCCGAGCTGGGCTATGAAGAACACCGCACGGCCGATCTGGTCGCCTCGCTCTTGCAGCAATGGGGCATTGAAGTGCACCGCGGGCTGGGCAAAACCGGCGTGGTCGGCATCGTGCACGGGCGCGACGGCGGCGCCAGCGGCAAAGCCATCGGCCTGCGCGCCGACATGGACGCGCTGCCCATGCAGGAGGCCAACACCTTCGCCCACGCCAGCCGCACCCCCGGCAAGATGCACGCCTGCGGCCACGACGGCCACACCACCATGCTGCTGGCCGCCGCCCAGCACTGGGGCCACGGCGCCAACCGCGACTTTGACGGCACCGTTTACCTCATCTTCCAGCCCGCCGAGGAAGGCGGCGGCGGCGCGCGCGCCATGATCGAGGACGGGCTGTTTCGGCAATTTCCCATGGACGCCGTCTTCGGCATGCACAACTGGCCCGGCATGGCCCCCGGCGAAATGGCCGTGGCCGACGGGCCGGTGATGGCTTCGTCCAACGAATTTCACATCACCATCCGCGGCAAAGGCGGCCACGCCGCCATGCCCCACGTCACCATCGACCCCATGCCCGTGGCCTGCCAGATGGTGATGGGCTTTCAAACCATCGTCAGCCGCAACGTCAGCCCGGTGGAGGCGGCCGTCATCTCCGTGACCATGATCCATGGCGGCGAGGCCAACAACGTCGTGCCCAACGCCTGCCGCATCGACGGCACCGTGCGCACCTTCAAGACCGAAGTGCTCGATCTGGTGCAGGCGCGCATGGAAAAAGTCGCCCGCGACATCGCCAGCGCCTTTGAATGCGAAGTGGATTTCGTGTTCCAGCGCAACTACCCCGCCACCGTCAACAGCAGCGCGGAAGTCGCGCTGGCGCGCCGCGCCATGGGCGACATGCAGGCGCGCGCGCTGGAGCAAATCCCCTCCATGGGCGCGGAGGATTTCTCCTTCATGCTGCTGGAAAAGCCCGGCGCCTACTGCTTCATCGGCAACGGCGACGGCGCGCACCGCCCGCAAGGCCACGCAGGCGGCCCCTGCACGCTGCACAACCCCAGCTACGACTTCAACGACGCCCTCATCCCCCTGGGCGGCACCTACTGGGTGCGCCTGGCCCAACGCTGGTTTGCCGAGCAGGCAGGGCAGGCGTAGGCAAGGTGTTGAGAGATGCTGAAATTACCAATCAAAGGAAAGAAAACTGCCTTGTGTGGTCGGCATCGTGCACGGGCGCGACGGCGGCGCCAGCGGCAAAGCCATCGGCCTGCGCGCCGACATGGACGCGCTGCCCATGCAGGAGGCCAACACCTTCGCCCACGCCAGCCGCACCCCCGGCAAGATGCACGCCTGCGGCCACGACGGCCACACCACCATGCTGCTGGCCGCCGCCCAGCACTGGGGCCACGGCGCCAACCGCGACTTTGACGGCACCGTTTACCTCATCTTCCAGCCCGCCGAGGAAGGCGGCGGCGGCGCGCGCGCCATGATCGAGGACGGGCTGTTTCGGCAATTTCCCATGGACGCCGTCTTCGGCATGCACAACTGGCCCGGCATGGCCCCCGGCGAAATGGCCGTGGCCGACGGGCCGGTGATGGCTTCGTCCAACGAATTTCACATCACCATCCGCGGCAAAGGCGGCCACGCCGCCATGCCCCACGTCACCATCGACCCCATGCCCGTGGCCTGCCAGATGGTGATGGGCTTTCAAACCATCGTCAGCCGCAACGTCAGCCCGGTGGAGGCGGCCGTCATCTCCGTGACCATGATCCATGGCGGCGAGGCCAACAACGTCGTGCCCAACGCCTGCCGCATCGACGGCACCGTGCGCACCTTCAAGACCGAAGTGCTCGATCTGGTGCAGGCGCGCATGGAAAAAGTCGCCCGCGACATCGCCAGCGCCTTTGAATGCGAAGTGGATTTCGTGTTCCAGCGCAACTACCCCGCCACCGTCAACAGCAGCGCGGAAGTCGCGCTGGCGCGCCGCGCCATGGGCGACATGCAGGCGCGCGCGCTGGAGCAAATCCCCTCCATGGGCGCGGAGGATTTCTCCTTCATGCTGCTGGAAAAGCCCGGCGCCTACTGCTTCATCGGCAACGGCGACGGCGCGCACCGCCCGCAAGGCCACGCAGGCGGCCCCTGCACGCTGCACAACCCCAGCTACGACTTCAACGACGCCCTCATCCCCCTGGGCGGCACCTACTGGGTGCGCCTGGCCCAACGCTGGTTTGCCGAGCAGGCAGGGCAGGCGTAGGCAAGGTGTTGAGAGATGCTGAAATTACCAATCAAAGGAAAGAAAACTGCCTTGTTTTGGCATGATGGGTGACAAATCATATTTCCTTTGATTGAAACAAAAGGGCGCGTTCCAGCGCCCTTTTTGCATGCCCCCGCGCGCAAGGCGCCCAGTGGGCTCCATGCGCTCAATGCGGCTGTCCGGGCTTGCGCCCGCGCCCGGCCAGGGCCGCATCGAACAGCCCGTTGGGCAAGATGCGCAGCAGCCGCGCCGCCCAGGCCATTTGCCAGGGGATGACGACGTAGCTGCGCTGGCGCTCAATCGCCTTGAAAGCGCGCGCGGCAAACACATCCGCATCGGTGAGAAACGGCATGGGAAACGGGTTGTCCGCCGTCATCGGCGTGCGGATAAAGCCCGGGCTGATCGTCACCACCCCCACGCCGCTGCCGCGCAAATCCCCGCGCAAGCTCTCGCAATAGGCGATGGCCGCCGCCTTGCTGGCGCAATAGCCCGCATGGCCGGGCAAACCCCGCACCCCGGCCACGCTGGCAATGCCCACCAGCGTGCCGCTGCCGCGCTGGCGCATGGGCTTGATAAAAGGGATGAAACTGGCCGCCATGCCCAGGTTGTTGGTCTGCCAAATGCGCTGCATGCCCTCCAAATCCTCCCACTCGGCGGTATCCACGCCCCAACTGATGCCCGCGCTGGCAATCACCACATCGGGCAGGCCCTGCTCGGCCAGGCATTGCTCGGCCACGGCGCGGATGCGCTCGGGCCGGGAGACATCGGCCGCATACAGGCGGCATACCTCCTCACTCAAACTCAAGGTCTGCCGCCACTGCTGCATCACCTCCAGCCGCCGCGCCACCAAAGCCAGCCGCCAGCCCTTTTGCGCATAGTGCGCCGCCAACGCCTGCCCCAAGCCGCTGGAAGCGCCCGTGATGAACACCAGCGGCCGGGGCGTGACCGTCACGGCTGTGCGGGGAGATGCAGAGGAAGAAGCAGGGGCGGAAGAAGGCGCAGCAGAGGATGTGGCGGCAGAAGGCATGGCAAAGAGGCTCTTGGACAAAATCCGGACAAAACGCGCTTTATCGCACGCTTTGCACAGGCTCCCAACCCGCGCCATCCACATTGGCGGTGCAAAAAGCTGTGGATAAGTCGTGGGCGAGCGTGGGATGGCCCTATGAAGGGCCTGAGCGTGCCTGTTTTTTAGGCAGCTTGTTTTGCTTTGTCTGATCGAGATCGGTATCGGGGCCTGAGCGTGCGCGCTTATTCCAGCTCCATCGCCAGCACCGCCTGCGCCACCGACGGCATATGCACATGCAGATGCCCATCAATGCTACGTGTTTCCAGGCTCCCCAAGGTGGATCAGGTGCGCGGGTTACTTTTGCATGACGCGCGGCACGCTGAGAAACGTGGCTTGCACCGGGCCGCCGATTTCGGTGAGGTGGCGCTGTTTGTCGTAGCGCAGGTTGTGGCCGCTGAGGCGGTCGGGGCCGCGCAGCAATTGCACGGGGGTGTCGCTGTGTACGCGGCCTTCTTCGGGCCAGACTTGCAGTTGGGCGCTGCGAAATTCCATGCGCGGGGTGCTGGCGCTGGCTTGCTGGATGACGACGGCCTGGCCATCCAGGCGCGCATAGGCGCCTTGGCCATTGCTGGCGCCGGTGTCGGCGGTGGCGGAGAGCACGCGGCCGTCTTCGGTGATGGCGCGCAGGCGCAGGTTGTGCACTTCCAGGGTGTCGCTGGCAGGGAAGTGCTGGCCGTTGCTGCCGAAGATTTCCGCCGTCAGTTGTCCGTCGGGGCGGTAGCTGCGGATGGCAAAGCCGTGCAGGCGGTAGTCTGGCTCGCGCTCGGTCAGGGCGATGGTTGGCGGCGCGATGGGTTCGGGCATGCTGCGCGATAGCCAGTAGGTGGCCAGGGCCAGCGCGGCCATGACGAGCATGGGGGCGTAAACGGAGAGTTTGTCGAGCCGGTAGCGCAGGCTGCGCCGGGGTTTGCGGCGCGGGTCGTAAGGTGGGGGCGACGGGCGCGCGGCGGCCGGGGCGGGCGATGCGGGTGCAGGCGTCGTCATGGCTGGCCTTTTGCGCGGTGCGGGGCGGGTGCGGGGTGGTGGGCGCTGGGGTCTTGGGCTTGTTGCAGCAACGCGCCGTAGTGGCCTTGGGCCATGAGCAGCAAATCGCAGCATTCGCGCACGGCGCCTTGGCCGCCGCCTGCCTGGGTGATGTAGTGGGCGCAGGCGCGCACTTCGGCGTGGGCGCCGGGCGGGGCGATGGCCAGGGCGCAGGCGCGCAGCACGGGCAGGTCGGGCCAGTCGTCGCCCATGGCGGCGGCTTGTGCCCAGCCCAGGCCCAGTTGCGCCAGCAGGGTTTGGGCGGCGGGGAGTTTGTCCTCTGTGCCGTAGATGGCGTGTTGCACGCCCAGGGCTTGCAGGCGCAGGCGCAGGGCGGCGCTGTCGCGCCCGGTGATGGCGGCGGGGGTGATGCCTGCGCGCTGGAGCAGTTTGATGCCGTGCCCATCAAGGGTGTGAAAGCGTTTGAGTTGCTCGCCTTCGGGGCCGAAGTACAGCCCGCCGTCGGTGAGTACGCCATCGACGTCGAAGAACACCACGCGCACGGGCTGGGCCTGGTTCAGCAGCGGTGGGGCGAAGCGGGGCGGGATGGGGATGGCGGTCATGGCGTGCGGGCAAGGGGGCGAAACAGGCGGTGATGGTAATGCGGCGGGTGTGGTTGGTGTTTTGTTTCAATCAAAGGAAATATTGGTTATTGCCTATCTTGCCGAAACAGGGTGATTTTCATTCCTTTGATTGGTAATTTGCGGGATTTGTGCGGGTGGGTTTTATATATCAAAGGAAAATGAATTCATTGTCCATCAAGCCGAAAAAGGGTGGCTTTTTTGCTTTGCCGGAGCGGGTGTGGTTTGCCTGCGAATGCAAATGGGCGCGCACGGGGCGCGTTGGCTTAATCGAAATACGCTGCATCGGCAAAGGCGCAGGCTTGGGCGTCTTTGGCGGAGATGGTGGGCGCGGCTATGGTCAGTGCGGGCCATTGGATGGCCAGGGCGGGGTCGTTCCAGGCGATGCTGCGCTCGTGCTCGGGGGCGTAGTAGTCGGTGGTTTTGTAGAGGAAGTCCACCGTTTCGGATAGCGCCAGAAAGCCGTGCGCAAAGCCTGGCGGCACCCAGAGTTGTTCGGCGCCAGCGTCGGTGAGCAGCGCGCCCGCCCATTGGCCGAAGGTGGGCGAGCTGCGGCGCAAGTCCACCGCCACGTCAAAGGCCTGGCCGCGCGCCACGCGCACGAGCTTGCCCTGGGGCTGGCGGATTTGGTAGTGCAGGCCGCGCAGTACGCCGTAGCTGCTGCGGCTGTGGTTGTCTTGCACGAAGGTGGTGTGGCCGCCCACGGCGGCATCGAAAACGCGCTGGTTGAAGCTCTCGCTGAAAAAGCCGCGTGCGTCGCCAAACACGCGGGGCTTGAGCAGCAGGACTTCGGGGATGGGGGTGGGGATAACGTCCATGAGGGGGAAAAAGCTTTGTGGATACGGGCGCCTTGCCTGCACGGAGGGGCAGGGCGCGGGCGAATGTAGCAAGGATGGCGGTGGTGCCGGGGCGGCGTCAGTGGTCTTTGGGGTGCGTGTCGCTGCTGTGGGCCTGGCCCCCGTCCTGGCCTTCGCCGTGGTCGTTCCTGCCCTTGCCCTCGTTTTCGCCATCACTTTCGGCATCGCTGCGGGTGGCTTTGAGCACGGCTTCTTTCAGCGAGGGTTTGCGCGGACGCAGCAGTTTGTGCAGGGCGGCCATGAGTTCGGAGGCCATGTATTGCAGCAGGGCCATGTCGATATCGGCTTCGGCATGGGGCTGGTCGTCCATGATGGCGAGCGCGCCCAGGGTGTGGCCGTGCCGGTCGAGCAGGGGCACGCCGGCGTAGAAGCGCACGCCGTGCGCCAGCACGTGGGGGTTGCTGGCAAAGCGCAGGTCGGCCTGGGTGTCTTCAATGACCAGCGGCGCGGCCTGGCTGGCGATGTGGGCGCTGATGGATTGCGCGCGCGGCAGCCCGGCCAGCGGGGCGCTTTCCTTGGGGGTGATGAGGCTGGTGGCGGGGGTGTGGATCCACTGGGCGTCGATCAGGGCGATTTGCGCGTGCTTCATGTCGAAGGCGTTGATGGCGCGGCGCACGCAGTCCTGGTAGAGCTCTTGCGCTTGCGGGGCATGCAGCAGGCCGCTGTCGTGCAGGGCTTGCAGGCGCCGGGCTTCGTTGGCGGGGGGCGGGGCGGGGTGGTAGTCCAGTGCGCCTTCGGCGTGCAGCAGGTGGTCCACGCGCATCACCATTTCATGCAGGCGGCCCACGAGGTGGTCGGCCAGCACGCGCCCGGCCAGCTCGGGCGTCAGGGCCAGCGAGGGGGCGTTCCAGATGCCTGCGACGATGCGCACGTGCGGCCAGTGCTGGCGGATATGGCGGGCCAGATAGCGGATTTGCGCTTGCGGCGAGGGGCTGAATACGGCCAGGCACAGCACGGCGGTGCTGGAGAGATCGGGCAGCGTGTGCAAGTGCATGCGCGCGCCCAGCGCGTGCTCGCTGTAGCTGGCGCGGTGGCCAAACAGGCGCAGGCTGTGGGCCATGACGGCGGCGGCCATGCCATCGACTTCCCAGCGCGCGCCCAGGCAGTGCACGCGCGCGCATTCGCCTGCGGCGGGGAGGGTGGCTGGCTCGGGCGGGTAGGCGTCGGCCAGCTCGGCCAGCCATTCGTCCATGCCGTTGTTGAAGCGAAAACGCTGCTCGGCGGTGGCCAGGCTGCTGTGGGCCTGGCTGGACAGGCGCAGGGCGGGCAGGGCGACGGCGTCGTAGAGGTGGGTGACGGCCGAGGGCGGGCCGGATTCGCCCGGGCTGTCGGCCATGTGTTGCTTGATGGTGCTGCGCGCCAGGTCCATGGCGCTGTCCACGTCTTCCACCAGCAGGCGCTGGTACAGGCGCTGCGGCGGCGTGAGCACGGGGTCGCTGCCGAGCAGGACTTCGAGAAAGTTCAGTGCTTCGATGCTGCGCCCGAGCACCAGCAGGCACACGGTCAGGGGGGTGGCCAGGATCAGGCCGATGGGGCCCCACAGGGCCGTCCAGAACGTGGCCGAAACGATGATGGCCAGGGTGGACAGGCCCGTGCTTTCGCCGTACAGCCACGGTTCGATGAGGTTGTTGCTGATCAGCGCCAGCGTCCACAGCAGCATGTCCCAGCCGTGGCCGACGGCGAAAGACAGGGCCAGCGGAAAGATGGCGGCCAGCGCCGGCCCGACGTAGGGGATATAGCGCATCAGCGCGGCCACCACGCCCCATAGCGGCGCGCCGGGCACGCCGATCAGCCACAGGCCGATGGCCAGCGGGAAGCCGTAGGCGATGTTGACGATGAGCTGCATGCGCAGGTATTTGCCGATGCGCTGGGCGGCTTCGTCCAGTGCGTCGGTGGCCAGGTGGATGTTGCCGCCCACCAGGCGCAGCAGGCGCTCGCGCAGGCCATCGCGATCCAGCAGCACCAGGATGACGAACAGCAGCACGATGCCTGCGGTGAACAGCGGCTCGCTGATGTGCAGCAGCCAAATGCCCGCCTGCTGCGCGGGCGAGAGCTGCTGCGGGGCCAGTTGCACGGTTTGTACTTCGGCGCCCGCGTCGTCGGAGGCGGATGGCGTGGCGTCGTCGCGCTCCTCCAGGCTGCCGGAGATTTCTTCGCGCAAGCGCCCGAACGTGGCGGTCAGCCCCTCCAGCGCGCCCGGGCTTTCGATGGAGTTGCGCAGCGTTTGCAGCTTGACGATCATGGTGTGCTGGTAGCGCGGCAGGCTTTCGGCCAGGCTGGCGAGCTGGCCGCCCAGGTAAAAGCCCAGGCCGGTGAGCGCGCCCAGGGCCAGCGCCACGGTCACGAAAATGGCCGCCATGCGCGGCAGGCCCCAGCGTTTGAGGCGGCGCACCACGGGGTCGAGCAAAAAGCCCAGCAGCACCGCCAGCGCCAGCGGGATGAGCAAATCGCGCCCGAAGTACAGCGCGGCGATGATGGCCCCGGCAGTGACCAGCGCGCTGGCCAGCCGCAGGCCCGGCGCGATGGCGGCCAGGGCGTGCAAGGCGGCGCGGTCTTCGCTGTCGTAGGCGGGGGGCGCATCGGGCGCGGATGCGGGGGAGTTGCGCCCTGGCGAGGCGGGGTCAGAGCCGTTTCGATGCATGGGGAGTGTGGGCAGAGGGGGCGGGCATCGCCTGGGCGCACGCGCGGGTGAGGCCTGGCGGGGCTTGTCCACTCGCGCCGCGACTTCGAACAGGCGCCTGGTGATGTCTCCGGTTAATTTTACAAATCAAAAAGGAAATAAAAACTGCCTGTTTCGGCAATTCTATCAATGGGTCTAATTTCCTTTGATTTGCTTGGGAATGCGATGCGGGCAACGTTGCCTAATGGGCTTGGCGCGGTAACGCTCCAGCCAGTTGCTGCGCCAGCGGCAGGGCTTGCGCCAGCAGTTGGGCGGGGCTGAGGGTGTCGCAGGGCAGCACGCGGCGCGTGGGCATGCTGCGCAGCCAGGTGAGCTGGCGCTTGGCCAGTTGGCGCGTGGCGGCTTTGGCTTGCTCCAGCCATTGCCCGGGCGGCAGTTGGCCGTCGAGCATGAGCCAGGCTTGGCGATAGCCCACGGCGCGGATGGCGGGCAGTTGCGCGTGCAAGGCGGGGTTGGCGCGCAGGCGGCGCACTTCGTCCAGAAAGCCCGCTTGCACCATGGCGTCGAGGCGCTGGTTGGCGCGTGCGTGCAGCCAGGCGCGCGCGGCGGGTTCGAGCGAGAGCACGCGCTGGCGCACCCAGTTGGCGCGCCAGGCGTCGGCTGTTTGGGCAGCAGTGCTTTCGGCGGTGGTTTCAGCGGTGGTTTGGCCGCGCGTTTGCAGGCTGGAGAGGGTTTGGCCGCTGATGAGCCAGACCTCCAGCGCGCGCTGGATGCGCTGGGCGTCGTGCGGGGCCAGGCGCGCGGCGCTGGCCGGGTCGATTTGCGCCAGCCAGGCGTGCATGGCGGGCCAGCCTTGCTGGCGGGCTTTAGCGTCCAGCCTGGCGCGCACGGCGGGGTCGGCCTGCGGCAGCGGATCCAGCCCGTGCAGCATGGCGTGCAGGTACAGCAGCGTGCCGCCGACGATGAGCGGCAAGGCCCCGCGCGCCACGATGGCTTGCACCAGCGCGCCGCAATCGCGCACAAAGGCGGCGGCGCTGTAGCTTTCGTGCGGCTCCAGGATGTCGATCAAATGGTGCGGCGCTTGCGCCAGCTCGGCGGCGCTGGGCTTGGCGGTGCCGATGTCCATGCCGCGATAGACCAGGGCCGAATCCATGCTGATGATTTCCACCGGGCACTGCGGCGCGAGCACTTGCGCCAGGGCCAGCGCCAGGGCGGATTTGCCGCAGGCCGTCGGCCCGGTGAGCACGAGAAAAGGCAGCTCCAGCCAGGCCGCTGGCGCTGCGGCCTGGCTGGGGGCCGACGCCGGGGAGGCGGCTGGCGCGTGGGGGGACGTGTGCATCGTGCAGTGGTGCGGTGGGCGGGCGAGGCAGCGGGGGCGCGGGCGGGCCATCAGCCGTGCCCGCCCTCCAGGTAGGCGGCGCGCACTTCGGGGCTGGCCAGCAGCTCGGCGCCGGTGCCGCTGAGGGTGATTTGGCCGTGTTGCAGCACGTAGGCGCGGTCGGCCACGCGCAGGGCCTGGTTGGCGTTTTGCTCGACCAGCAAGATGGTGATGCCGTGGTCGCGGTTGAGTTCGCGCACGATCTGGAAGATTTTGCGGATGTAGATGGGCGCCAGGCCCAGCGAGGGTTCGTCGAGCAGCAGCAGCCTGGGGCGGCCCATGAGGGCGCGGCCAATGGCCAGCATTTGCTGCTCGCCGCCCGAGAGGGTGCCCGCGCGCTGGTTTTGGCGCTCTTGCAGGATGGGGAACATGGCGAAGACGCGGGCGATGTCGGCGTCGTAGTTGGCCGCATCGGCAAAGCCTGCGCCCATTTGCAGGTTTTCCATCACGGTCATGCGCCCGAAAATGCGCCGCCCCTCGGGCACCAGGGCGATGCCGCGGCGGGCGATTTCGTGCATGGGCACGGCGGTGATGTCCTCGCCGTCAAAGACGATGCGTCCGGCGCTGGCGCGCGGCTGGCCGAACAGGCTCATCATCAGCGTGGATTTGCCCGCGCCGTTGGCGCCGATGAGGGTGACGACCTCGCCCACCTGCACCTGCACGTCGATGCCGCGCAAGGCGTGGATGTGGCCGTAATGGGCGTGCACGCCCTCCATTGTCAGCATCATGTGCGGGCCTTTTCCGTGGTGAAAGCAGCGGCAGCGGCGCTGTCCGGTTCTTCTTCGTCGTCCTCGCCCAGATAGGCTTTGATGACCTGCGGGTCGTTTTGCACCTGCGCGGGCGTGCCTTCGGCGATTTTGCGGCCGTAGCTGATGACGCCGATGTGGTCGCTCACGCCCATGACCACGCTCATGTCGTGCTCGATGAGCAAGATGGCGATGCCCAGCTCGTCGCACAGGTACAGCAGCAGCTCGTTGAGCTGGGCCGATTCGCGCGGGTTGAGGCCGGCGGCGGGTTCGTCCAGGCACAGCAGCACGGGGTCCACGCACAGGGCGCGGGCGATTTCGATGCGGCGCTGGATGCCGTAGGGCAGCGCGCCCGCGGCATCGTCGGCCAGGTGTTGCAGTTGCAGGCGCTCCAGCCACATGGCGGCGCGCTCTACGGCCTCCCGCTCGGCCTGGCGGTAGGCGGGCAGGCCAAACAGCCCGGCAATGGAAAAGCGCGAGGCGCGCTGCAACACGTTGTGCTGGGCCACGATGAGGTTTTCCAGCACCGTCATCTTCGGGAACAGGCGGATGTTCTGGAAGGTGCGCACCACCTGGGCATCGCGCGCCACGCGGTGGCCGGGCAGGGCCTCCAGCCGCATGGCGCCGCGCACGGGGTGGTTGAGCAGCAGCGTGCCGCTGGTGGGCTTGTAAAAGCCGGTCAGGCAGTTGAACAGCGTGGTCTTGCCCGCGCCGTTGGGGCCGATGATGCCGGTGATGCTGCGCGCGGGCACTTCCAGCGACAAGTCGTCGATCGCCGTCAGCCCGCCAAAGCGCATGGTCAGATTGCGCACGGACAGCAGCGCGGGCGGCAACGGGGCCGCAGCGGTTGGGGTTGAGGGGGTGGGTTGCGGTGCCGTCATCGTGCGCCCTCCTTGTGCAGCCGCAGCGTCGGTTCGCGGTGGGCCAGCAGGCCGCCGGGCTTCCACACCATGATGAGCACCATCGCCAGGCCAAACAGCAGCATGCGGTATTCGGAAAAATTGCGCCCCAGCTCGGGGATGAGCACCAGCAGCGTGGCCGCCAGCACCACGCCCATTTGCGAGCCCATGCCGCCCAGCACCACGATGGCCAGGATGATGGCCGACTCGGTGAACACGAAACTCTCGGGCGAGATAAAGCCTTGCCGCGCGGCGAAGAACACGCCCGCAAAGCCGCCGAGCATGGCGCCGATGGCAAAGGCCGATAGCTTGATGTTGGTGGTGTTCATGCCCATGGCCTGGCAGGCGATTTCGTCCTCGCGCAGCGCCTCCCAGGCGCGGCCCACGGGCAGGCGGCGTAGCCGCGCGATGAACACGTGGGTCAGCAGCGCCAGCGCCAGAATCAGGTAGTAGAGAAAAATCAGCCGGTGCATGGCCGAGAACTCCAGCCCGAAGAAGCTGGCAAAGGTGTGCTGCCCCTCGGGCGCGCGGGCGGCGAAGTTCAGGCCGAAAAAGCTGGGCCGGGGGATGGAGGCGATGCCGTTGGGGCCGCCGGAAAAGCTCGTCCAGTTCAGCAGCACGATGCGGATGATCTCGCCAAAGCCCAGCGTGACGATGGCCAGGTAATCGCCGCGCAGGCGCAAGATGGGGTAGCCCAGCAAAATGCCGAAGGTGGCCGCCAGCAGGCCCGAGACAGGCAGCGCGGCCCAAAAGCTCCAGCCAAACTGGGTGGACAGCAGCGCATACGAATAGGCGCCCACGGCGTAAAAGGCCACATAGCCCAAATCCAGCAGGCCCGCCAGGCCCACTACCACGTTCAGGCCCCAGCCGAGCATGACGTAAATCAGCACGGTGGTGGCGGTATCGACGACGTAGCGGTTGTCCGAAAACGCCAGTGGCAACGCCACGGCCAGGCCCAGCGCCAGCCAGCCCAGCCAGTAGATGATGCGCCGCGCCGCGCCGCCCGCCTGTGCAGGCGGTGCCTGCACCGCCTGGGCGCGCGTAGCCTGCGCGTTGGCGCGCACATCCAGCAGCCAGCGCAGCAGCAGCCGCCCGGCAAACACCACGGCCACGGCCGCGACCAGCAGGCCAAAGCGGGTTTGCACGGCCAGCTTGCCGCCCGCATCCACCGTGGTAAAGCCAATGAGCGGAATGCCCAGAATCAGGGCCACGAAGGCGATCCAGCCCGCATCGCGCAGGCGCTCCTGCGCCGTCATGGCGTGGCGGGCGAAAACAACGGCAGCCATTACACCTTCTCCGCTTCAGGGCGGCCCAGCAGGCCCGAGGGGCGCAGCATCAGCACCAGGCACAAAATGCCGAAGGTGGCCACATCCTTGTATTCCGCCCACAGGTAGGCGGCCCAGAATGACTCGATCAGGCCAATGAGCAGGCCGCCCAGCATCGCCCCGGGCAGTGAGCCGATGCCGCCCAGCACCGCCGCCGTAAAGGCCTTGATGCCGGCCAGAAAGCCGATGAAAAAATCCACCACGCCGTAATACACCGTCACCATCAGCCCGGCCACGGCCGCCAGCGCGGCGCCCAGCATGAAGGTCAGCGAGATGGTGCGATCCACATTCACGCCCAGCAGCGCAGCCATGGTGCGGTCTTGCTCGCAGGCGCGTTGCTGGCGGCCAAAGGGCGTGCGCGCAATCATCCAGGTAAAGGCCAGCATCAGCGCCACGGTGGTGACGATGATGAGCAGTTGCACCCAGCCGATTTGCACGGTGAAATCGGGCGAATCCCACAGCACGATGCCGCCTTCGAGCACGGGCGGAATGGGCTTGACGCGCGCGCCCTGGGTGAGCTGCACGGCGTTTTGCAGAAAGATCGACATGCCGATGGCGGAGATCAGCGGCGCCAGCCGCGTGGAGCCGCGCAGGGGGCGGTAGGCCGTGCGCTCCACCGCCCAGCCGTAGGCGGAGGTGAAGAACACCGAGACGATCAGCACAAAGGTCAGCGCCAGCGGGATGGAGGTGACGTCGGCGGCGGCCAGCAGCGTGAAGGCCGTCACGGCGATAAAGGCGCTGATCATGAAAATATCGCCGTGGGCGAAGTTAATCATGCCGATGATGCCGTACACCATCGTGTAGCCGATGGCGATCAGGCCGTACATGGCGCCCAGCGTCAGGCCATTGATCAGTTGTTGAAGGGCGTAAGCCACGGGGAAACTCCTGGGGGATGGGCCGGGCAGCCGCGCATGCGCCGCCGCTGCCCGCAACACGGCCTACGGCCCCGAGGGCGGGGCCGTAGCGCAAAGCCTGTGCAAAAACCGTTGAGGGCCAGTTCTTTGCGCAGGCTCTTGTCCGATGGGCTTATTGCGCGTAATCGTACTTGCCGCCTTGCCAGCGATAGACCACAAAGCCGGGGGCCTTGAGGTTGCCCTTGTCGTCAAAGGACAGCTCGCCGATGACGGTGTTGAACGTGCCTTCGCGCATGGCTTTTTCCAGCGCAGCGGCCTTGGTGCTCTTGGCGGCGGTGGCGGCCTGCTCGAACAGTTGCATGGCAGCGTAGGCCACCAGCACGTAGCCTTCAGGCTCGATCTTGGCGGCGCGGAACTTCTCCACCACGGGCGCGGCCTGGGGGTTTTTGCGCGGATCGGGCGAGAAGGTGAAGAACACGTTGTCCGCAGCAGGGCCGGCGGCGGTAATCAGCTCGGAATTGGTCATGGTGTCGCTGCCCATCACCAGCAGCTTCAGCCCGGCCGCTTGCGCCTGGCGCAAGATCAAGGCCACCTCGGTGTGGTAGCCGCCGTAGGCCATCACTTCCACGCCCGCTTGCTTGAGCTTGGTCACCAGGCCGGAGTAGTCCTTCTCGCCCGCGGTGATGGATTCGCGCAGCGTCGGCTCCTTGCCCTTGGCCTTCATGGCTTTGGCCATTTCATCGGCCAAGCCCTTGCCGTAGGCGCTCTTGTCGTCCACCACGGCCACTTTCTTGTCCTTGAAATGCTCGGCGATGTAGCCGCCGGAGACGATGCCCTGCTGATCGTCGCTGCCCATGATGCGCACCAGGTTGGTCAGGCCGCGCGCCGTCACTTGCGGGTTGGTGGAGACAGTGGCCATCGGAATACCCGCCTCGGCGTACACATCCGAAGCGGGAATGGTGGAGCTGGAGCACCAGTGCCCGTGCATGAACACGATGTTCTTGTTCACCATCGTGTTGGCGACCGAGACGGCCTGCTTGGGATCGCAGGCATCGTCGCCCACTTCCAGCTTGATCTTCTCGCCCAGCACGCCGCCGCGCGCGTTGATGTCGGCCACGGCCATTTCCGCGCCCTTGCGGATCTGGTCGCCCGCCGAGGCGTACTGGCCCGTCATCGGCCCGGCAATGGCCACGGCGTGATCGGCCAGCGCAGCCGTGGAAAAGCCGCCCAGGGCGGCCAGAGCGACGGTGCTCAGCAAAGTCTTCTTCATCATGGATGGACTCCCGGAAAGTGAAATGGATGAAACATACGGCAACAAAAGCGCGCGCGAAGGTAGCCGAAATCGCGTCGAACGCCATTAGGGTTGTCCCTAGGTTTTGGCGTCGCAGAAGGCTGGAAAAGCCTGGCAAGGCAATTATTATTACAAATCAAAAGAAACAAAATTGCCTTGTTTCGGCATGATTGTTATTATTTTAAATTTCCTTTGATTGGTAATTTGTGTTTTTTCGCTTGGCGCGCTCAAGCCCCAGCATGACGCCGTACAGCGCCGCGCCCGCCAGCAGGCTGAGCGCCGCCGCGCCCAACGCCAGGGCAAAGCCGCGCTGGGCATCGCCCGCCCAACCCATCAGCCGCACTACCAGCGGCGGCCCGGCGATCTGCCCCAGGCCGTAAAGCATCGTCAGCGCCCCCATGAAGGCCGTGGCCTGTCCGGGGCGCAGGCGGCGCGCCTCCTGCATGCCGAACAAGGTGATGACGGTAAAGGGCAGGCCCAGCAGCACGCTGCCCAGCACAAAGCCCAGGCTGTTCGGCCACCACAGCGGCAGCGCCACGCCCAGCGCCTGCACCAGATAGCAGGCCATCAGCAGCCAGCGCCGGTCGGCTTGCGGCGAAATCCATCCCGTGCTGGCCGCGCCGATGGCTACGCACACGCCAAACACGGGCCAGAACAACCCGATCCAGGGCGAGCCGGGGATGGCCAACTGCGCAATCACCGGCAAATACGTGGCCGTGATGATGTAGCCCAAACCGGCCAGGCCATAGGCCGCTGCCAGCAAGCCATGCTCCCAGCGCCACGGCGCATTGGGAGCATGGGGGGCAGCGGGTTCGGCATCGGGCGCGGCTGCCGCAGCAGGGGCGGGCGGCCAAAGCAGGCTTTGGCGCACCACCTGCGCCACCCAGGCGGCCATCGCCAGGCCCAGCGCCGCCAGTGCAGCCCAAATCGCCCAAGGGGGCCAGGCCAGGCGCGCCAACAGCGAGGCCACCAGACCCGAGGCGACGATGCCCAGCCCCGGCCCGGTAAAAATCAGCCCGCCCAGCTTGGGGGCCTGGCGCAGCGCCAATTGCTCCAGGCACCATCCGGCGGTGTGCACAAAGCCAATGCCCGAGGCCACCCCCGCCAAGGAGCGTGCGACGCGCCACAGCCACGGCGCCGGCCAGGCCATCGCCGCCAGCAGCGCCGCCGTCGTCAGCAAGGCCGTCAGCATCAGCGCCGGGCTGAGCGCCCGCACGCTGCCCTGGCCGTGGCGGCGCAGCAGCCAGGGCAGCGCCATGCACAGCAGCGCGCCGAGCAAATAGCCGATGTAGTTGAGCGTGGCCAGCCAACTGCCCTCGTGCAAATCCACCAGGCCGCCCTCCACCATCAGCGCCAGCATGGGCGTGAACGCAAAGCGCCCCAGCCCCATGACGGCAGCCAGCGCCACGGCGCCAGCCAGGGCGATGCGCCAGGGGGAGGGGGGTGAGCAAGGGATAGTAGCGTGCATGGGGTGCGCATTATCTGGCGCGATCTGGCGCAGCTTGCGCCGCCCTGCGCCTGCTTCGACGACAATCGCCCGCTATGTCAACACAGTCCCCTTTCCGTTTCTTGAACAACATGCTCTCCGGCCTGGGCCAGGGCATTGCCCTGCCTGGCTGGCTGGTGCAGGAAATCCAGCGCCGCATGGTGCTGCTGGTCAACCACGTGTTGCAGCAGGAGCCGCAGGCGCAGCAGCGGCTGGCGCCGCAACAGGGCAAAAGCGTTTATGTCAGTTGGCGGCAGTTCAACGCCCAGGTGCGCATTACGCCCGCCGGGCTGCTGGATTTGGATGAGGCCACTGGCAGCAGCGATTTGCTGCTGGAAGTGGCCGAGCCTTCCGTGACCCGGCTGCTGCAAGGCGCGGTGCGCGGGCAGCGCCCGCCCATTCGCATCGCAGGCGATGTGGACTTGGCCAGCGCGCTCAATTGGGTGATCGACAACGTGCGCTGGGACCTGGAGGAGGATTTGGCGCGCCTCATCGGCGATGTGCCTGCGCACAAGCTGGCCCAGGTCGGCAGCCGGCTGGCGCAGGAGTTGCGCAAATTTGCGCAGGGCGCAGGGCGCAGCGGCGCGCCAAGGCCCTGAGCGGCAGAACGGGATCGCCTGCCATGAAGCAATTTCTGCGCGGATGGAGCATTTTGTGGGTTGTGTGGCGCTACGGCCTGGACGAGATGGCGCTGAGCCAGTTTCGCCACCGGGGGGGCGTGGCCTGGCTGGTGCGCATGCTGTCGATGGGGCGCGACCTGAGCGCGCCGCGCGGCGTGCGCTTGCGCCAGGCGCTGGAGCGGTTGGGGCCGATCTTCGTCAAATTCGGCCAGGTGCTGTCCACCCGGCGCGATTTGCTGCCGCCCGATATCGCCGAGGAGCTGGCCCATTTGCAAGACCGCGTGCCGCCCTTTGACAGCGCGGTGGCGGTGTCCATCATCGAGAAAGCCTTTGGCAAGCCCATCGGCAGCGTCTTTACCTCCTTCGAGCGCGAGCCGGTGGCCAGCGCCTCCATCGCCCAGGTGCATTTCGCCACCATCGTCGATCGCCAGGGCCAGCCGCATGAAGTGGCCGTCAAGGTGCTGCGCCCGGGCATGCTGCCCGTGATCGAAAAGGATTTGGCGCTGATGCACATGCTCGCGGGCTGGATGGAAAAGCTTTCGGCCGATGGCAAGCGCCTCAAGCCCAGGCAGGTGGTGGCCGAGTTCGACACCTATTTGCACGACGAGCTGGATTTGATGCGCGAGGCGGCCAACGCCGCGCAGTTGCGCCGCAACATGGACGGGCTGGATCTGGTGCTCATCCCCGAGGTGTTCTGGGATTTTTGCCGCACCGAGGTGATGGTGATGCAGCGCATGAAGGGCATCCCCATCAGCCAGGCCGACGAGCTGCGCCAGCGCGGGGTCGATTTACGCCGTCTGGCGCAAGACGGCGTGACGATTTTCTTCACCCAGGTGTTTCGCGATGGCTTTTTCCACGGCGATATGCACCCGGGCAACATCCAGGTCAGCGTCGATGCGCAGAGCTTTGGGCGCTATATCTCGCTGGATTTCGGCATCGTGGGCACGCTCACCGATTTCGACAAGGAATACCTGGCGCAAAACTTCACCGCTTTTTTCCGCCGTGACTACAAGCGCATTGCCGAGCTGCATGTGGAAAGCGGCTGGGTGCCCGCCGATACGCGCATTGCCGAGCTGGAAGCGGCCGTGCGCACGGTGTGCGAGCCGTATTTCGACCGCCCGCTCAAGGAAATTTCGCTGGGCATTGTGCTGATGCGGCTGTTCCAGACCTCGCGGCGTTTTCATGTGGAGATCCAGCCCCAGTTGGTGCTGCTGCAAAAAACCCTGCTCAATATCGAGGGCCTGGGCCGCCAGCTTGATCCCGACCTGGATTTGTGGCGCACGGCCAAGCCGTTTCTGGAGCAGTGGATGGTCGATCAGGTCGGCCCCAAACGCTTTTGGAGCGAGCTGCGCAACGAAGCGCCGCGCTACGCGCAAATCTTCCCGGCGCTGCCGCGCCTGCTCAAGGACTATCTCGCGGCGCAAAGCCGCAGCGAACAGGCCGGGCTGCGCCAGCTTCTGGAGGAGCAAAAGCGCACCAACCGCATCCTGCGCCTGATGATTGCCGGGGCGCTGGGCTTCGTGTTTGGCGCGCTGGCGCTACAGCTCTACCTGCGCTGGTACTTTTTCGGATGAATTTGGCATGATTTTTGGCCTGCGCGGAAACAAAAAATACAGATAATCCGCGCTCTGCAAAAAAGGGGGTCTGTGTGGTTCATGGCACAGGCCCCTTTGCATGCAGTGCAAGAGAAGCGCGGCGGGCTGACCATAGGCGCTTCTCGTGAGGTGGGTCGGAGCATCCCTTGGGCAAGGCAGCTTGTTTCAAGGCTCCGGCTTTTTCTTGTCCTGAAAGTTTGTTCATTCCCCCGGCGCTGGCCGGGCCGGAGCAGACTGCAAAGAAAGCGCCCGCGCGGATTTCCCCACGCTGCGGCCGCAGGAGGTCTTTCATGCTGATTACCTTCATCATCCTCTACCTGCTCGTCTCCGTGGCCATCGGCCTGTGGGCGGCCCGCCGTGTCCACAACACGACCGATTACGCCCTGGCCGGGCGCCATTTGCCGCTGAGCATGGTGGCCATCGTGACCTTTGCCACCTGGTTCGGCTCGGAGCTGGTGCTGGGCGTGTCGGCCGAGTTCGTCGATGGCGGCCTGGCCGCCGTGGTGAAAGACCCGTTCGGCGCCGGCCTGTGCCTGGTGCTGGTGGGCATGTTCTTCGCCCGCAAGCTCTACCAGAAAACCCTGCTGACGCTGGCCGATTACTACCGCCAGCGTTTCGGCAAGGGCATCGAGGTGATTTGCTCGCTCATCATCATCTTCAGCTATCTGGGCTGGGTGGCGGCGCAGATCACGGCGCTGGGGCTGGTGTTCAACATGCTCTCGGATGGCGCCATCAGCTTCTTCTGGGGCATGGTCATCGGCACGGTCGTGGTGCTGATTTACACCATGTATGGCGGCATGTGGTCGGTGGCGCTGACCGACACCATCCAGATGATCGTCATCGTGGCGGGCCTGCTGGCCGTGGCTTGGTATGCCGCCGATCTGGCTGGCGGCGCGGCGCGCGTGATCGACTACGCCGCCACCGAGGGCAAATTCAAGATGTTCCCCGATTGGGGCGACGGGCGCGGCTGGCTGTTTTTCGTTGCCTCGCTCATCACCATGATGCTGGGCTCGATTCCGCAGCAGGACGTGTTCCAGCGCGTCATGGCCGCCAACAGCGCCGATGCCGCCGCGCGCGGGCCCATCATCGGCGGCAGCTTCTACATCGTCTTCGGCTTCGTGCCCATGTTCATCGCCACGGCGGCGGTGCTGATCCTGCCCGATGCGCAAGCCATCATCGACAAGGACGCGCAATACGTGCTGCCCACGCTGGTGCTCAAACACATGCCGCTGCTGCTGCAAGTGGCGTTTTTCGGCGCGCTGCTCTCGGCCATTACATCCACCGCGGCCTCCACGCTGCTGGCGCCTTCCACCACCTTCGTGGAAAACATCCTGCGCAACATCAAGCCGGGCATGAGCGATGCGCAAACCCTCAAGGCCATGCGCAT
>JAUMYU010000038.1 GCA_030528485.1 Comamonadaceae bacterium | reverse complement strand
CCAGCTCATCGCTGCGGCCCAGGGCGCGCAGCACGTAGCTGGGCTCCAGGCTGGCGGAGGTGCAGGCCGAACCGGAGGAGACGGCAATGCCCTTGATGCCCATGATGAGCGACTCGCCCTCCACGTAGTTGAAGCTGATGTTGAGGTTGTGCGGCACGCGCTGCTCCAGGCTGCCGTTGACGAAGACCTGCTCGATGTCGCCCAGGCCATCGAGCAGGCGCTTTTGCAGGCGGGCGGCGTGTTCGCGGTCTTTGTCCATCTCCTCGCGGGCGATGCGGTAGGCCTCGCCCATGCCGACGATCTGGTGGGTGGGCAAGGTGCCCGAGCGCATGCCGCGCTCATGGCCGCCGCCGTGGATTTGCGCCTCGATGCGCACACGCGGTTTGCGGCGCACATACAGCGCGCCAATGCCTTTGGGGCCGTAGGATTTGTGCGAGGCCAAGCTCATCAGGTCGATGGGCATGGTGCGCATGTCCAGCGCAATCTTGCCGGTGGCCTGGGCGGCATCGACGTGAAAGATGATGCCGCGCTGGCGGCACATCTGGCCGATGGCGTTGAGGTCTTGCACCACGCCGATTTCGTTGTTGACGGCCATGACGCTGACGAGGGTGGTGTCCGGGCGCATGGCGGCTTCGAGCTTGGCCAGATCCAGCAGGCCGTCTTCCTGCACGTCGAGATAAGTGACTTCAAAGCCCTGGCGCTCCATCTCGCGCATGGTGTCGAGCACGGCTTTGTGCTCGGTTTTGACGGTGATGAGGTGCTTGCCCTTGCCCTGGTAAAAGTGGGCGGCGCCTTTGATGGCGAGGTTGTCGGATTCGGTGGCGCCGCTGGTCCAGACGATTTCGCGCGGATCGGCGCCGATCAAGTCGGCCACTTGCTGGCGGGCTTTCTCAATGGCGGCTTCGGCCTCCCAGCCCCAGGCGTGGCTGCGGCTGGCGGCGTTGCCGAAGTGTTCGGAAAGCCAGGGAATCATGGCTTCGACGACGCGAGGATCCACAGGCGTGGTCGCGCCGTAGTCGAGGTAGATGGGGAAATGGGGTGTCATGGTGGGGAGGGTTTCGATTGGATTGGTGGTATGTCAGGACTTGCCCAGTGCAAAAACGGAGTTGGGGGCATTGACGCGAATGGGTTTGACCACAGGCGCCGAAGAAATGGCCCGGCGCACAGGGCTGCGCTCCTCCACCTGGATGCCTTTGGCGATTTGCTCGTCAACCAGTTTTTTCAGGGTGATGGAATCGAGAAATTCCACCATGCGCTGGTTCAGCGCCGTCCACAAATCGTGGGTCATGCAGCGGATGCCTTCGCCCAGGCAGTTTTCCTTGCCGCCGCAGTGGGTGGCGTCGATAGGCTCATCGACGGAGACGATGATGTCGGCTACCGTGATGTCTTCCGCCTTGCGTGCGAGTGTGTAGCCGCCGCCGGGGCCGCGGGTGGATTCCACGAGCTGGTGGCGGCGCAGCTTGCCGAACAACTGCTCCAGATAGGACAGGGAAATTTGCTGGCGCTGGCTGATGGCGGCCAGAGTGACGGGGCCGCTGCCTTCGCGCAGGGCCAGGTCAATCATGGCGGTGACGGCAAAACGCCCTTTGGTAGTCAAGCGCATGATGCGGCTCCTTTCGTTGTGGATTCGACCAATTCCATTTCCGGGTGAAGGCATGCGGCACATGCATTGGCAGTCCCCCTCGGAAATGGACTCAAGCGCCCCGTGCAATGCGCATGCCCACTCACAGGGAGAAGGCGGGTCGCGCTATCGCTCCCTCACAACGGCGTTCGCGCACACAACGCAGGCAGTTTTGTTTGTGCAGGCCAACCGCGCAAGAAAGCTGGCGGCGGCTGGCGATCATCGTCGGGAGGGGCTTGTGCGGGCCTTTTTGGGATGCCGCAACGTCCAGTCAACTGCCAGCCGGTTCAAGGCTGGCTCTGGCTGAAGCGACTTCACTTCGTATAAGGCGGCGATTGTAGCAGAAGCCTGATTATTTTTGTCGGGTAATAACAAGTGGCGCACTGGCATGCGCCTGTGTTTGCGCCGCGCTTCGTCATTTCAGTCAGCAGGAAATAAAAACCTCAATTCTTGTTGCTGGCGTTGCCGAAATCGAATTCTTTATTTCCTTTGTTGTGTAATTTTGGTGTGCTCAGTGGCCTTTTTGCGCCGTGATGACATAGCCTTTGACGGGCTGGTCGGCCTCGAAACGCAGGGTTTTTTCTTCCAGCGTGGCCATGGCAAAGCCTGCATCGGCCAGCAGTTGCTCAAGGTATTTGCGGCTGTGCGCGTAGCGCCCGTTGGCTTGCAAGATGTAGCCGTTGGGGGCTTCGGCAGCGGCCTCTGTGGAGAAGAAGAAAAACCCGTCGTTTTGCAGGATGCGGTGGACGTTGCCGATGATGGGCGACAGATCGCCGATATAGGGGAAGACATCCAGCGCGGTGACGATGTCGTACAGGCTGGCGGGCGTGTCGCGCACGGCGTCGGTCAGGTCCACGCTGTGGAATTTGTCGTACACGCGCAGCAGGGAGGCGCGCTGCATCATGTCGCGGGAAACATCCACGCCCACCATGGCGCCGTTGATGGCGCCCAGGTACAGGCCCAGCAAGCCGGTGCCGCAGCCCAGATCCAGGAGGTTGAATTGCCGTTCGGGGAAGATTTCCAGGATGCGCTGCGCGATCAGCTTGGGCAGTTCGTAGCGCAGGCGGCGCACCATGTGCAAATCGTAGTTCTGCGTCATGGCGTCGAACAGCTCGCGCACCAGCTCGGGCGGCTGTGTCTTGGGGGTCTGGCCATTGACCACTTGCTGGTAGTACAGGTAAACCGGGTTTTGCGGATCAATGCGCAGCAGGTGCTCGACGTCGGCGCGCGCCTGTTCCAGCCGCCCCAGCGCCATCAAGCTGTGCAGCCGGCCATAGCGCGCGGCAATGGCCTCGGGGTCGCGCTCGATCAGGCGATCCCACAGGGGCAGGGCTTGTTCGTAATGGGTGCCGTGGTGCAAGGTGCGGGCCAGGTTCAGCTCCAGCACGGGGTCGTCGGGGTACACCTCCAGGGCGCGGCGGTTGTACTGTGCTGCTTTGCCCAGGTCGCCGCAGCGGATGGCGATGTCGATCACGCCTGCCAGCGCCATGCGTTCGGTGGATTCCAGGGCGAAGATTTTTTCCGCCTGCTCCAGCGCCGGCGTGTATTTATCCAGCCGCGCCAGCAGCAAGCCATATTCCAACTGCGCGGGCCACCATTGCGGCGTCAGCGCCACCGCGTGCTCCAGGGCTTGCAGGGCATCGTCGTAGCGGCCTGTGCGCTCGGCCAGTTGGGCGCCGATCATGTAAATGCGCGGGTCGTCGGTGGTGTTGCGCTGCGCATGGTTCAACAGCGTGGCGACTTCCTTGGTCTTGTTTTGCGCCAGCAATTGGTAGGCTTGGCTGATATAGGGATCGTTGGCTTTGATGCGCTCTTGCAGCGTAGTGTTGGTGTCCATGGAGTTTGGGCGGGCGATGCAAAAGGGGCGCATTATGAAGGCTTGTCGGAATTTGCATTTTTGAGGAGGCACACACATGGCACTGGCCCAACTGCATAGCCGCGCCTTGCTGGGGCTGCAAGCGCCGGCGGTAAGCGTGGAAGTCCACCTGGCCAATGGCCTGCCCAGCTTCACCTTGGTGGGCCTGGCCGATGTGGAGGTGCGCGAGGCGCGCGAGCGCGTGCGCTCGGCCATTCTCAACAGCGGGCTGGAATTTCCGACCAACAAGCGCATCACCGTCAATCTGGCGCCCGCCGATTTGCCCAAGGACTCGGGCCGCTTCGATCTGCCCATTGCGCTGGGCATTCTGGCTGCCAGCGGTCAAATCGAGGCGGCGCGGCTGGAAGGCTTCGCCTTTGCGGGCGAGCTGTCGCTCTCCGGCGCGCTGCGGCCTGTGCGCGGTGCGTTGCCGATGGTGCTGGCCGCGCAAACGGACGATCCGCAGGCGCAGCCAGGCATGGCGGGCTGGCCTGGTGCAGAGCCGCAAACCCAAGACGCCACGCCGCTGCAATGGGTACTGCCCCCGGCCAGCGCGCAGGAGGCCGCGCTGGCGCCCGATGCCGTGGTCTGGCGCGCCCGGCATTTGCTGGATGTGGTGGCTTTTTTCCGCCCCCAGCCCGGGGATGCGGAGACGGGCGGGGCGGAAGGGCCTGGCATGACGCGCCTGAAGCCTGCCGCTGGCGTGCCGCCGCCCAGCTACCCCGATATGGCCGATGTCAAAGGCCAATTGGCCGCGCGCCGCGCGTTGGAGATCGCGGCCGCTGGCGGCCACCATGTGCTGATGGTCGGCCCGCCCGGCGCGGGCAAATCCATGCTCGCGCAGCGCCTAGCCGGGTTGCTGCCTGCGCTGGAGCCTGCCCAGGCGCTGCAAAGCGCCGCCATGGCCAGCCTGGGCGGGCAGTTTCGCTGGGATCGCTGGAACGCCCGCCCCATGCGCAGCCCGCACCACACCGCCAGCGCCGTGGCTTTGGTGGGCGGCGGTTCGCCCCCGCGCCCTGGCGAAATTTCATTGGCGCACCAAGGCATTCTGTTTCTGGATGAATTACCCGAATTCCCCAAGGCGGCGCTGGAAGCCTTGCGCGAGCCGCTGGAAACCGGCGCCATTCACATCGCGCGGGCGGCGCGGCAGGCGCAATTTCCCGCCCGCTTCCAGCTTGTTGCGGCGATGAACCCTTGCCCTTGCGGCTATTGGGGTTCGCGCACGCGCACTTGCCGCTGTACCCCCGATCAAGTGGCGCGCTACCAGGGGCGCATCAGCGGCCCGCTGCTCGATCGCATCGACATCCATATCGACGTGCAGGCCCTGCCGCCGCAAGAGTGGATGGAGGGGCCGCCGGGCGAGGCCAGCGCCCCGATTCAGCAGCGCGTGCAAGCGGCGCGCCAGCGTGCGCAGGCCCGGCAGGGCTGCGCCAACCATTTGCTCGAAGGCAAAGCGCTGGGGCGCTTTGCGCCGCTGGAGCCTGCGGCGCGCCAATTGATGCAAAGCGCGGCCGAGAAAATGGGCTGGTCGGCCCGGGCCATGCACCGCGTGTTGCGCGTGGCGCGCACGATTGCTGATTTGGCCGATGGCACGGAGGTTGCCGGCGCCATCCCCATCGCACCGGCCCATGTGGCCGAGGCCATCCAATACCGGCGGGCTTTGCTGGGGGCGCGGGTAGGGCTTATTGATTAATCAAAAGAAAAAATATCACTATATTTTGGCTTGATGGATATAGAGTGATTTTTCTTTTGATTTGTAATTTGTCTTGGGTGCGCCGTTTCAAGCATCTGCCTCGCCATCCATCAGCCTGCGCACGAGATCGGGTGCAAAGCCGCGGCTGAGCATGAAGCGCGCTTGCTTGGCTTGCTGTTTCCGGCGTGCTTGCCAGGCGGCGCGGCGCTGGGCGGGGTTGGCTGCCGCCGCGTCCTCATCCATTGCTTGCGGGGCGTTTTCCCCTGTTGGCGCGTGGGAACCAAAGCGCGCGCGCCAGACGGCTTGCGCGCGCGCCCATTCATCGTCTTGCTCGGCCAGCGTGGCGTTGATGGTGTCGGCGTCCACGCCCTTGGCCTTCAAATCCTGGCGGATGCGGGCGTTGCCGTAGCGGCTGGCTTTTTGCCGCGCCAGCGAGGCGGCGGCGCGCTCGTCGCTGAGCAGGCCTTTGCGTTGCAAGTTGGCCAGCAGTGCGTCCAGATGGGCTTGCGCGTGCGCATCCGGGGCATAGGGGCTGAGCTTTTGGCGCAGTTCGCTGAAGGTGTATTCGCGCCGAGCCAGGGCTTGCAGGGCGCGCGCCTGCAAGCTGGGCTGGGGGCGGGGGCGGCGTGCGCCGGGGGGCTGGCCTTCGGTGGGAGGGGGCATCAGTCTTCGTGCAGCACGCCGTCTTCATCCACGCCGTCGGGCAGCTCGGTGATGTTGGCGGCGATCACGCCCAGGTTGGCGCGGATTTTGTTTTCGATCTCGCGCGCCAGCTCGGGGTTTTCCTTGAGGTATTCCTTGACGTTGTCGCGGCCCTGACCGATTTTTTCGCCGTTGTAGGCATACCAGGCGCCGGATTTGTCCACGATGCGCGCGGCCACGCCCATGTCGAGGATTTCGCCTTCGCGCGAGATGCCGCTGCCGAACATGATGTCGAACTGGGCGACTTTGAAGGGCGGCGAGACTTTGTTCTTCACCACTTTGACCTTGGTTTCGTTGCCGATGACTTCCTCGCCCTTCTTGATCTGGCCGGTGCGGCGGATGTCCAGCCGCACGCTGGCGTAGAACTTGAGCGCGTTGCCGCCGGTGGTGGTTTCGGGGCTGCCGAATATGACGCCGATCTTCATGCGGATCTGGTTGATGAAGATGACGGTGCAATTGGTTTTCTTGATGCTGGCGGTGAGCTTGCGCAGCGCCTGGCTCATCAGGCGCGCTTGCAGGCCGGGCAGGGAGTCGCCCATGTCGCCATCGATTTCGGCCTTGGGCACCAGGGCGGCGACCGAGTCCACCACCACCAGATCCACCGCGCCGGAGCGCACCAGCGAATCAACGATTTCCAGCGCCTGCTCGCCCGTGTCGGGCTGGCTGATGAGCAAGTCCTTGATGTTCACGCCCAGCTTGCCGGCGTATTGCACGTCCAGCGCGTGTTCGGCATCGACGAAGGCGCAGGTGCCGCCGAGCTTTTGCATTTCGGCGATGACTTGCAGCGTCAGCGTTGTTTTGCCGGAGGACTCGGGGCCGTAAATCTCGATCACCCGCCCGCGCGGCAGGCCGCCCACGCCCAGGGCCACGTCCAGCCCCAGCGAGCCGGTGGAGACGACCTGGATGTCCTGCGCCACCTCGTCTTCGCCCAGGCGCATGATGGCGCCTTTGCCAAACTGTTTCTCGATCTGCGCCAGCGCGGCTTGCAGGGCTTTGGCTTTGTCACTCTTGTCGTTTTTATCGGTGTGGGCAACGGCGTTCATGCGTGTAGTTCCTGAGGTGAAATCCATGGTCAAAGGCGCGCTTTGGCGCCGCTGGCGGCAAGTGTAGGGGGGATTGGATTTGCATTCCCGGTTTTTATAGTCAGTTTGATTGACTATTGGTGGAGGCCAGGGCATGGCCCCCTATCATCGCGGCCCTATGCAAGAGATCGCCCCCATCCCCGTGCCCTGGGAGGATGCCGCCATCAGCGGCGTGCCGCCCCCTGAAGACGTTTGGCGTCAAACCCACCTGGGCCGCCTGCTGGGCCATGCCATGCGCCGTTTTGACGAGCGTGTGCTGTACCTGATGGCGCACGATGCGCAGGTGCCGCTGGCGCTGTCGAACCTGGCGGCGCGCAACAAGGTCAGCGCCGCGCACATCCACATCACGCGGCATTTGTCGCTGCGCGGCGACCGCATCACCACGCTGGCCAAGCGCGCGGGCATGAGCAAGCAGGCAATGGCCGATTTGGTCGATCAATGCGAAGCCTGGGACTTGGTGCGCCGCGAAAGCGATCCGGCCGACCGCCGCGCGGTGCGCGTGGTGTTCACCGACACTGGCCTGCATTGGCTGGGGGCGTTCAGGCGCTCGGTGGCGCAGGCGGAGCGGGAGTTTGAAGAAGCGGTGGGCGAGCAAGTGGCCGTCGTCGCCCGCATCGCGCTGGAGAGTTATGCGGGCGGGTAGTGCAAGAGGCGGGCGGGCGAGGCTTCTTTGGGTTGCAAATCAAAGTATTTTTGATTTATTGACTATATTGCCGAAAAATGGCAATAATTTTTCTTTTTGAAATGTAATTTCTGGCTTCGAAGCCAGGCTTGCGTGCTGGCGGGCCGAATGGGTTTGGCGCTGGGGCGGCCGCGCCGGGATGGGGCGCAGGGATTTACATCGGCGCTGGCGCTTGGGGCGCGCGCTCGGCCAGCTCGCGCAGCATGGGCAGGGCGTCCAGCCCCCAGAGCATCTGAGCGTCGATAACGTAGCTGGGCACGCCGAAAACGCCTGCGCGCTGGGCTTGCTCGGTGTTCTCGCGCAGGCGGTTTTTGTTGGCCTCGCTGCCCAGGGGGAAGGCGGGGCGAAGCTGCGCTTGCAGGGCTTCTTCCAGCGCGGCCAGGCGCCGGGCATCCAGTGCGGGGGCGCCGCCGGCGCGCCAGACGTGGTGAAAAATTGTCTCCGCCGTGTAGCGGTTGATGCTGCCGTCCAGGCTGCACGCCAGCGCCAGGCGCGCCAGGCCCAGGCTGTTGAAGGGGTGGACTTCGGGCCAGGCGAAGGGCGGCAGGCCGTCTTGCGCGCGCCTTTGTCCAGCCTCTTGCGTGGCCTCTTGTTCCCTCTTTTGCTCTTGCGCAGCCAGCCAAAGCGTGTGGCGGCGAATCCAGTCGTGTTTGGCGGGGATGGCAGCGGGCGAGGTCTGCCCGTGCGCCTTGAACAGCCCGCCCAGCGCCACGGGGATGTAGCGCACGCGCCAGGCGCAGCCTTGCAGCGCCACGGGCAGGGCATCGAAGGCCAGGCAGGCGTAGGGCGAGGCGAAGTCGAGGTAGAAGTCGATGGCAGCGGGGTTCATGGTGTGTGCTGGCTGGTTTTCAGAACGTGCCGGGATAAGCGCCGCCGTCGATCAGCCAGTTCTGGCCGGTGATGTAGCCCGCCTGCTGGCTGCACAAAAAGGCGCAGGCGGCGCCGAATTCGTCGGCCTGGCCCAGGCGGGCGGCGGGGATGCTGTCGATTTGGCGCTGGCGCATGGCTTCGGCGCTGGTGTGGTGTTTTTCGGCCTGGGCGGCGAAGGTGGCGCGCAGTCGGTCGGTGTCGAACTTGCCGGGCAGCAGGTTGTTGATGGTCACGCCCTGGCGCGCGATGCCCGAGCGCGCCAGCCCGGCGACAAAGCCCGTCAGCCCGCTGCGCGCGCCGTTGGACAGGCCCAGCACATCAATGGGCGCTTTGACGGCGCTGGAGGTGATGTTGACGATGCGGCCAAAGCCGCGCGCGGCCATGCCATCAACGACGGCGGTGATCAGCGCAATGGGGGTGAGCATGTTGGCTTGCAGGGCGGCTTGCCATTGGGCCTGGCCCCAGTCGCGGAAATCGCCCGGGGGCGGCCCGCCCGCGTTGGTGACGAGGATGTCGAAATCGGCCCCCGGCCCGCCGGGCACGGCCAGCGCCTGGGCGCGGCCTTGCTCGGTGGTGATGTCGGCGGCGATGGTGAGCACCTGGGGCGCGGGCTGGCCCGTGGCTTGCGCCTGGGCCTGGGCGCTCTGGCGCAGGGCGAGGGCGGTTTGCTCCAGCCGCTGCGCGCCGCGCGCGTTGATGACCAGGTGCACGCCTTCTGCCAGCAGCGCCTTGGCGCAGCCAAAGCCCAGCCCGGCGCTGGCGCCGCAGACCAGGGCCCAGCGGCCTTCAATACCCAGTTGCATGGGGATTCCTTTGTGTTGTTGGCAAATTGTTATTGCAAATCAAACGATGGATTGGATTTAAAAATTTACTGCCCATGTTGCCGAAAACGGTTTTTTATTTTTCGTTTGATATGTAAATTTAAGAAAAGCCGCCTGGGCGGGCGGCTTGTGGTGTGATGGGGGCGGGCGGATCAGTCCTCCACAAACGCTTCTTCGCGTTTGCTGCGCACGGCGGGCATGAGCACGATGACCAGCAACACGGCGGCGGTGATCAGCAGCCCTGCCGAGATGGGCCGCGTCACCAGCACCGACCAGTCCCCGCGCGAGAGCAGCAGGGCGCGGCGCAGGTATTCCTCCATCATCGGCCCCAGGATGAAGGCCAGCAGCAGCGGCGCGGGCTCGACCGAGAGCTTGTGAAACAAATAGCCGATGAAGCCGAAGATGCCCACCATCCAGATATCGAACACGTTGTTGTTGGTGGTGTAAACGCCCAGCGCGCAAAACAGCACGATGGAAGGGAACAGCCAGTTGTAGGGCACGGTCAGCAGCTTGATCCACACGCCAATCATCGGCAGGTTGAGGATGATGAGCATGGCGTTGCCAATCCACATCGAGGCGATCAGGCCCCAGAACAGCTCGGGGTTGCTGGTCATCACTTCGGGGCCGGGCTGGATGTTGTGGATGGTCATGGCGCCCACCATCAGCGCCATCACGGCGTTGGGCGGGATGCCCAGCGTCAGCAGCGGGATGAAGGAGGCTTGCGAGCCGGCGTTGTTGGCCGACTCGGGCGCAGCCACGCCGCGGATGTTGCCCTGGCCGAAGGGCACCTCGCCGGGCTTGAGCTTGGTTTTCTTCTCCAGCGTGTAGGAGGCAAACGAAGACAGCATGGCCCCGCCGCCAGGCAGAATGCCCAACATGGAACCCAGCATCGTGCCGCGCAGGATGGCGGGCATCATCAGCTTGAAGTCATCGGGCGTGGGCATCAGGCCGGTGACCTTGGTCGTCATGATGTTGCGGCTCTCGGGCGGGTGCGCCAGGTTGGCGATGATCTCGCCATAACCAAACACCCCCATGGCGATGACGACAAAGCCAATGCCATCGGTCAGCTCCGGAATGCCCAGCGCGTAGCGCGGCGTGCCCGAAGTCACGTCCGTGCCAATCATGCCCAGCAACAGGCCCAGCACAATCATCGCCAACGCCTTGAGCAGCGAGCCAGAAGCCAGCACCACCGCGCCAATCAGGCCCAGCACCATCAGCGAAAAGTATTCGGCCGGGCCGAACATGAACGCCACCTTGGTCAGCGGCAAGGCAAACGCGGCAATCCACAGCGTGCCGAAACAGCCCGCAATGAACGAGCCGATCCCCGCCGCCGCCAGCGCCGGGCCGGCGCGGCCTCTGCGGGCCATCTGGTAGCCATCGAGCACTGTCACCACCGCCGCCGACTCGCCCGGCAGGTTCACCAAAATCGCCGTGGTCGAGCCGCCGTACTGCGCGCCGTAGTAAATCCCCGCCAGCATGATCAGCGCCGAAACCGGCTCCAGCCCATACGTGATGGGCAGCAGCATGGCAATCGTGGGCACCGGCCCCAGCCCGGGCAGCACGCCGATGAGCGTGCCCAGCAAACAGCCCACCAGGGCATACAGCAGGTTTTGCAGCGTGAAGGCGACTTCAAAGCCCAGCGCCAGGTTGGAAAGCATTTCAGACATGCGCGCCCCCTCTTAACCCACCAGAAAGCTGGGCCACACCGGCAGCACCAGCCCCAGACTCTTGATGAACACCACATAGCTGCCCACCGCCAGCACCGTCGCCAAAGTCAGGCTGGACTTGAACGACACCTGATGCCCCGCGCGGCTGCTGACGAGCACCAGCGCATAAATGGCCACGATCAGGCCGAACGAAGGAATCTTCAGCACGGGCAGGCCCACCAGCAAAATGCCGAAAGCGAAGTTGGCCGCCAGGATGTAAAACAGCGGCCGCCAGGCCCAGGGCCCGATGGGGTCGCCATTGAGCGGGCGGTGCTTGCGCAAAATGGCCGAAAGCATGATGAGCACCCCCATGCCGGCGAGCAACACGCTCAGCATCAGGGGAAAGTAGCCCGGCCCCATGCGCGCGGCCGTGCCGATGGTGTAGCCCTTGGCGCCTATGCCAAAAACCACGCCGATGGTGGTGAACAGCAGGCCGGAGAAAAAGTCTTTCTGGCTTTTTATCAACATGCGTTAAATCTCCTGAAAAAAGCGCGCCAGGGCGCGCTGCGATCTCGTGTTGGCTGGGGCTGAGGCAAGCCATTGCCCGCTGGCATCAAGGCTTGAAACAGCTCTCCCGGGAGGGCGGCAGCCCGTCACCTTGTTCGCAAAGGGCGCCATTGTGCAGGTTGGCGGAGGGGGCTTGAAGCGGGAAAAGCCCAATTCTTGCGTTCGCGGCCTGTCCGGGCAGGGCAAAAACCTTGCGGTGCAGCGCCGTGCTGGGCGGTTGTGGTGCAATGCCTGTTTTTATTGCAAATCAAAAAGAAACAAAATCGACGTGTTTCGGCATGATGGTATTGAAGTGATTTTTACTTTGATTTGTTTTGATCGTTTGGCCGGGTGCGGCGCCGATGCTGCGCTGCACCCGGCACAGGCGCTGAAGGCCTGGCGCAATCGCTTACTTGACCAGCGCCAGCATTTCCTTGAAGCGCGGGTTTTCGGCCGAGGCGCACCATTCAAAGGCCACCATTTCAGTCGTCACCAGCTCGGCGCCAGCGGCGGCCAGGCGGTCAAAAGCGGCGTCGCGGTTGCGCTCGGTGCGCGAGCTGCATGCATCGGTGACCACCCAAACCTCGAACTCCTCCTCCAGCAAACCCAGCGCCGTTTGCAGCAGGCAAACATGCGCCTCGCAGCCCGCGATGACGATTTGCTCGCGCACAGGCGCTTGCACGCGCGGCTTTTGCAAATGCTTGGGCAGGCTGCGCGCATTGCCGCTGGGCGCGGGCGGGGCAGGGCGCAGCACTTCGACCAGGGCCGGTTCGGCGCAGGCGCCAAAGTGCATTTTGGAAATCGTCTGGCGGCACAGGGCTTTGACCTCGGGCGCGTTGGGGCCGAGCCGGCTGGGGTTTTGCTCGGTGCCCCAGCAGGGCACGTCAAACAGCGCGGCCAGCTTGCCCAGCAGCACGGCATTGGCCAGCGCCTGCTCGCCTTGGGCAATGACGGGCATGAGCCGTGTCTGGTAGTCCACCAGTACCAGTTGGGCATCTTCGGCGTGCATGAGCATGGGGTGTCTCCTGTCGGTTTGTGTGAATGGGCGGGTTTTGCAGTCGGTGAGGGCGGCGATCTTAGAACAGTTTGGCGCAATGTTTCGATTGTCCAAATCATAAGAAAATTGAATCATTCATGGAATTGCCGAAAAATGTGTTTTTTATTACTTTATGATCTGTAATTTTGTTGGGGTTGCAAACGCTGTCCCCAGACGCCTTTGTGAGAAAGCGATGGCGTTTACATTTTCTTTGTGTGCAAGCTGAAGTATTTGTGTTCAAATGCAACACTTCTGCACCGGGGCGATAAGAGGCCGTAGTTCTTGCCAAAATCAAGGGCTTACGCGAAACTCCTCGCCTCTTTGTTTAGCTGCTGTGCAACGCTTGGTTCATGAATCGCTATCGCTTTATCCCTCGGTCGCTTTTGGGCTTGCTCTGTGTGGGCATGGCATTGCCCCTTGTGTTTTCCGCCGCGCAGGCCAGCCCGGGCAGCGAAGCGGGCGATGCGTTGGGCGGCTTTATCGCAAGCCGCGCAGCGCCCGCCCAGGGCGCCGATGTGGGCGGCGCTGATGCCTTGGGCCATTTCATGGGCGCGCGGCAGTTGCTGTTCACCAACCGCCGCCTGCCTGAAGCGGGCCAGCCCGAAGCCCTGGCGCTGCCGCAGCAGCCTGCTTACGCGCTGGAGCAAGGGCAGAGCAGCTATGGCCTGGGCGGCAAAGCCCGGAACCGCCTGTTTGATGAGCAGACGTTGATGATGTCCGACGTGGTGCTCACGGCCATGGGGTATTTGGGCAAGCCCTATTCCTATGGCAAAAGCTCGATGGAAGGCGGCTTTGATTGCAGCGGCTTCGTGCTCTCTTTGTACGAGCGTTCCGTGGGCTTGCGCTTGCCGCGCCGCGCCGTGGAGCAGGCGCATGCGACCACGAAGATCAGCAAATCCGAGCTCAAGCCCGGCGATCTGGTGTTTTTCAACACCATGCGCCGCCAATACAGCCACGTGGGTATTTACATTGGCGAGGGGCGCTTCATCCACTCGCCGCGCGCTGGATCGCGCATCCGTGTCGAGAGCATGGAAAAAGCCTATTGGCAATCGCGCTTCAACGGCGCGCGCCGCGTGGTGGTGGCTGATGCGGGACGGCTGCCTGGGGCGCGCTGATCGCCGTTGTCGGTCAATCCCGTGCGCTTTGGGTGCCTGGCGCAGCCCGCCGAAGGCATTGCGGGGGGTGATGGCAAAGCAGCACAAGCAGTGCTGACAACGCCTGGGCAGGGCGCCACAGCCGCCGGGTGGTTGCCGCACCCGTGCTACCCTGCTGCGCTTGTCATTTTGGGTACCGCAAAGCCGCTATGCGTCAAATTATTCTGGATACGGAGACGACGGGCCTGTCCGTCGCCGAGGGCGATCGCGTCATCGAACTGGGTTGCGTGGAGCTGGTCAATCGCCAGCTCACGGGCCGCCATTTGCACTTGTATTTCAAGGTGGATCGCGAGAGCCACCCCGACGCGCTGCGCGTGCATGGCATCACGTCGCAATTTCTCAGCGACAAGCCGCGCTTTGAAGCCTGCGTTGGGCAAATCCTGGATTTCGTTGCTGGCGCCGAGCTCATCATCCATAACGCGGCCTTTGACGTGGCCTTTCTGGACAACGAACTGAAGCTGGCCGGCCAGGCGCCGCTGGCCGGCCACGTGCAATCCATTACCGACAGCTTGCTGCTGGCGCGCACCATCTTTCCCGGCAAGCGCAACTCCCTGGATGCCCTGTGCGACCGCTTTGGCATTGACACGTCCAGCCGCAGCCTGCATGGCGCTTTGCTGGATTCCGAGCTGCTGGCGCAAGCCTATTTGCACCTCACGCGCGGTCAAAACGCCTTGCTGCTGGATGAAGCGGCGGAAAGCGAAAAGGTGGAGGATGTGGCGGAAACGCCGCAGATCGACCTGGGTGCCTTCGTGCTGGAGGTGGTGTATGCCGATGCGGACGAGCTGGCTGCGCATGAGGCGGTTTTGCAGGGGCTGGACAAGGACTGTGGCGGCCAGGCGCTGTGGCGCACGGCTGAGGCCGCGCCCAACTGACGCGAAAAAACCGCACTGCGACAGGTGCGTTCCGCCGTGTTTTGTCCAAGAGCGTAACTTTTTGTGCTTTTGGGGAAATGAAGGAAAAAACATGGGGTTAGAAGGGTGTTTTGCAGAACCCTGTGGACTTCAAATGTATCTTTATTCATTTAATGAATTAAGGATAAGAAAAATAGTCTTGACGGCTATTTGAAAAATCGCAGAATGCGGCTCGCACGTTGCTTTTGTGCGCTGCAACATAGCGACTTGAATGCGCTCTCGGAAACCGGGGGCGTTTTTTTGGGCCCGCTAGCTGGAGCAGCAGAGATTGCCTGCGATGTGGGTTTTGAAGACCCTATGCCAAACTGCAAGCCCCTGGTGTGGCGTGCAGCTCAAAAGAAATAGCGGCGGCTGAATTGGCACAGCCGCCCAATGGAGAACAAATGTCTTTCCTCACCATGTTGGTTACGGGCTTGCGCTTGAGTGCGCAAGGTGTGGCTTCCCTGGCGAAGCATGCGTTGGTCTTGGCTGGCGCGTTGGCGGTATCGCTGGCGCTGGCGGCCTATAGCCACCCCGATTTGTTGGAGCAAGGCGAGCAATGGCTGTACGACCGTTTGTACGAACGCAAAGTGGCGGCCGCCTCGCTGGATGTCGAGCCTGCGGCGCTGGATCGCGTCACTGCCGTCGATCCCTTGGATTTGACGGAGGAGCAGGCCGCCGCCGTGTTCTGGCTGAGCCGTAAATACAAGGTCGCGCCGGAGCCTTTGGGGGCCTTGGTCGCCCAGGCGTACCAATTGGGGGAAAAGCGCGGGCTGGATCCGAAGCTCATCCTGTCGGTCATGGCCATTGAGTCGCGCTTCAACCCCTATGCGCAAAGTTCGGTGGGCGCGCAAGGTCTGATGCAGGTCATGACGCGCGTACACGAAGAAAAGTACCAGCACTTTGGCGGTACGTTGGCCGCTTTTGATCCCGTCAGCAACATGCAAGTTGGCTCGCTGATTCTGAAAGACTGCATCACCCGGTTTGGCGGTGTGCAGGCGGGCCTGGTTTGCTACGTGGGTGCGGCCAAGCTGCCCAACGACGGGGGCTATTCCAGCAAAGTGCTGGCCGTGCATCAGGACTTGAAAGAGGCCACGCGCAATTCCGCCAAGGTGCTCTCGCGCGATTTCAAGCTGGCGCAGGCCAAGCGTTCGGGCGAGCCGCAGCTCCATGTAGGCAAAGCGTTGGCCAAGCAGGCCACGCAAGCGCAAGGTTCCAAGATTCAGCCGGTGGATGCGGCGTTGGGCGATCTCGCGGCGCTGGTCGAGAAAGGCAAGAGCCAGGCGCGCCTGCTGGCCCATTCCGGCGCTGAAGGCGCCGCGCCACAGGCCACACAGTGAATGGCAACAAGTCCGTTACACTAGCGCCCCTGCGCCAGGTTCTTCTTGGTTGGAGACTGGCATGTCGTTGCAAGAGACCGTCTCTGCTGTGATGCGAGGCGGTCTTGTAGTTTTTTTCCCCTCAAGGATTGCCACTATGTACCCACGCGATTTGCTGGTCGAACAGATCGACCCCGAGTTGTTCGCCGCCATTCAGGCCGAGAACAAGCGCCAGGAAGAGCACATCGAGTTGATCGCCAGCGAAAACTATGCCTCGCCCGCCGTCATGTGGGCGCAGGGCACGCAGTTGACCAACAAGTACGCGGAGGGCTATCCCGGTAAACGCTATTACGGTGGTTGCGAGTACGTGGACATCGCCGAGGAGCTGGCCTTGGCGCGGGTGAAAAAGCTTTTTGGCGCCGAGGCGGCCAACGTGCAGCCGCATTGCGGCGCATCGGCCAACCAGGCCGTTTTTCTGGCCTTCCTCAAGCCAGGCGACACCGTCATGGGCCTGAATCTGGCTGAGGGCGGGCATTTGACGCACGGCATGCCCCTGAACATGAGCGGCAAATGGTTCAACGTTGTTCCTTACGGCCTCAACGAGGAGGAGGAAATCGATTACGACGAGATGGAGCGCCTGGCGCATGAGCACAAGCCCAAGCTCATCATTGCCGGTGCGTCGGCCTACAGCCTGCACATTGATTTCGAGCGTTTTGCCAAAGTGGCCAAGGCCGTAGGCGCCATTTTCATGGTGGACATGGCCCACTATGCGGGCCTGGTGGCGGCCGGGGTGTATCCCAACCCGGTTCCGCATGCCGATGTGGTGACTTCCACCACCCACAAGAGCCTGCGCGGCCCGCGCGGCGGCATCATTTTGTGCAAGCAGGAGCACGAGAAAGCCATCAACAGCGCCGTATTCCCCGGCCTGCAAGGCGGCCCGCTGATGCACGTCATCGCCGCCAAGGCCGTGGCTTTCCTGGAAGCCTTGCAGCCCTCCTTCAAGACCTACCAGCAGCAGGTGCTCAGCAACGCCAACATCCTCACCAACGTGCTGGCCGAGCGCGGCCTGCGCATCGTCAGCGGCCGCACGCAAAGCCACCTGGCCTTGATCGACCTGCGCGCCAAGAACATCACCGGCAAGGAGGCCGAGCGCGTGCTGGGCGAGGCGCACATGACGGTGAACAAAAACGCCATTCCGAAAGACCCGGAAAAGCCCATGGTTACCAGCGGCATCCGCGTCGGCACGCCGGCCATGACCACGCGCGGCTTCAAAGACGAGGAAGCCTTCATCACCGCCAACCTGATTGCCGATGTGCTGGACAACCCCGGTGACGCCAACCACATCGCCCGGGTGCGCGAGAAGGTGCATGAGCTGACGTACCGCTTCCCCGTTTACGGCTGACCTGCCCCTTCCTGCTGGAACGACGGGTGGCACAACGGGACGATGACCTATGAAATGCCCCTTTTGCGCAAGCGAGGCAACCCAGGTCGTCGAGACGCGCCTGGCGGATGACAACACCAGCATCCGCAGGCGCAGGCAATGCAGCGCCTGTGACAGGCGCTTTACCACATATGAGCGGGCCGAAGTGATGATGCCCGCCGTTGTCAAAAGCGATGGACGCCGCGTTGAATACCAAAAGCAGAAATTGCGCGAATCCATCAACCTGGCGCTGCGCAAGCGCCCTGTGAAAACCCAGGATGTGGACGACGCCATTGCCCGTATTGAGCTGCATCTGCTGGGGCTGGGCAAGCGCGAGATTGAAACCCGCGTGATTGGCGAAGCGGTGATGCGCGAGCTGCAAGGGCTGGATAAGGTGGCCTACATCCGCTATGGCAGCGTGTATCGCAGCGTGGGCGATCTGGATGCCTTCAAAAACCTGATCGAGCAGGCCGGCAGCGCCGACGGGCGGCCCGCCGAGTGATTGCGCCCCCTTGTTTTACAAATCAAAAGGAAAAATTATCGCCTTGTTTTGGCATATTGGGCTTTGTTTTTGTTTTCCTTTGATTTGAAAATTGGTGTTTTTCCCCGGTTGCGCATTGAGGGGCGCGCCCATGCGTGTCTTTTGTGTCGGGTTGTCATAAAGCCGTCATAAACGTCTCTTACATTGCGAAGTGTCCATCTGACCTGTCTGATGAAAGAGGCCCATCATGAATCGATTTGTTTTCCGTGCCGTAGCCGCTTGTGCGATGGCTGCAACCGTTGGCGCAGTGGCTGCGCAGGATGTCAATGGCGCGGGAGCGAGTTTTCCCGCTCCGGTATATGCCAAGTGGGCATCCGATTACCACGCCGCAACCCAGGTGCGCATCAATTACCAATCTGTCGGCTCCGGCGCTGGTTTGCGCCAGATTGAAGCCAAAACGGTGGATTTCGGCGCTTCCGACGCGCCGCTCAAGGACGATGTGCTGCAAGGCAAAGGGCTGGTGCAATTCCCGACGGTGATTGGCGGCATCGTGCCGGTGGTCAATATCAAAGGGGTGGAGCCGGGCAAGCTGCGCCTGAGCGGCGAGGTGCTGGCCAATATCTATCTGGGCAAGATCGGGAAGTGGAGCGATGCTTCGATCAAGGCGCTGAACCCCGATCTGGCCTTGCCAGATGACAAGATCGCCGTGGTGCGCCGTGCGGACGGCTCGGGCACGACGTTTGGCTTTACCAACTATCTCAGCCAGGTCAGTGAGGCCTGGAAAACCCAGGTGGGCGAAGGCTCGGCCGTGAAGTGGCCCACCGGCTCTGGCGGCAAGGGCAATGAAGGCGTGGCCGCGTTTGTCAGCCGCCTGCCCAGCTCCATCGGCTACGTGGAATACGCCTACGCCAAGCAAAACAAAATTTCCTACGTGCAGTTGCAAAACAAGGACGGCCAGTTCGTGCACCCCGGCGAAGAGTCGTTCAAGGCTGCGGCCGCAGGCGCCGACTGGCAAAACTCGTTCTACCAAGTGCTCAACAACAAGCCCGGCGCGGCTTCCTGGCCCATCACGACGACGACTTACATCCTGATGCACGCCAGGCAAGACAAGGCCGACAAAGCGGCTGCGGCGCTGAAGTTTTTTGATTGGGCCTACCAAAACGGCGATGCCGCCGCGGCCAAGCTGGATTACGTTGCCTTGCCGCAAAGCGTCAAGGACATGATCCGCAAGCAATGGTCTGAAGCGATCAAGGACGCTTCAGGTAACGCGATCCAGTGGAACTAAGGCCATTGGCCAAGGGCGATAGCGTGGGGCATGCCGCGCGCTATCGCCCTTGGCTGCGTTTTTGACCGACCACCATACCCAAGGGATGGGCCCTATGTCTGAAGTCCTGGCCATGCCAACTACCACCACAGCCCCCAACACCCTGCGCCCCGGGCAGGCGCACCCCCAGGGGAGCGCCCAGCCCCCCGAGCGCAAGATCAACAAGGTTCCCGATCTGGTTTTTGGCGTCCTGGCCCAGGGCGCCGCCGTGCTGACGCTGGTGGTGCTGGCGGGCATCATGGTGTCTTTGCTGATCTCTGCATGGCCTGCCATCAAGGCGTTTGGCCTGGGCTTTCTCTTTGATGCGGAGTGGGATCCCGTCATGGAGCAGTTTGGCGGCCTTTCCATGATTTACGGCACGCTGGCGACCTCGTTCATTGCGCTGCTGATTGCCGTGCCCGTCAGCTTCGGCATTGCACTGTTCTTGACGGAGCTGTCGCCGCCCTGGCTCAAGCGCCCTTTGGGCACGGCGATCGAATTGCTCGCGGCCGTGCCTTCGATCGTCTATGGCATGTGGGGGCTGATGGTCTTTGGGCCGATCCTGGTGGAGTATTTCCAAAAACCGCTGCAAGCCGTCTTCGACGGCGTGCCCGTGCTGGGCGCGTTGTTCGATGGCGTGCCGATGGGCATTGGCCTGCTGCCTGCGGGCGTCATCCTGGCCATCATGATCATTCCCTACATCGCCTCGGTGATGCGCGATGTGTTTGAAGTCACGCCCGCCTTGCTGAAAGAGTCGGCCTACGGCCTGGGCTCCACCACCTGGGAGGTGATGTGGAAGGTGGTGCTGCCCTACACCAAAGCCGGGGTGGTGGGCGGCATCATGCTCGGGCTGGGCCGCGCGCTGGGCGAAACCATGGCGGTGACTTTCGTGATCGGCAACGTGGCGCAGCTTTCGGCGTCGTTGTTCGACCCGTCTTCCAGCATCACGGCCACGCTGGCCAACGAGTTTGCCGAAGCGGCCGAAGGGCTGCACCAGGCGTCGCTGTTCTACCTTGGGGCCTTGCTGTTTTTCATCACCTTTGTCGTACTGGCGCTCTCCAAGCTGATGCTGCTGCACCTGCAAAAAAATGAAGGGAAAAAAGCATGACGCAACCAGCTTCAACAGCGGCCAAGCCCATGATGAAAAAAGGCACGCAGCAGGAGCGCGAGCGGCTTTTCCGCAAGCGCAAGCGCATCAATGTGGTGGCCATTGCGCTGTCTCTGGCGGCCATGGCGTTTGGCGTCTTCTGGCTGCTGTGGATTTTGTGGGAAACGCTGTATCTGGGCCTGGGGGGGCTGAGCGCCGCCACCTTCACCCAATCGACCCCCGCGCCCAATACCGCAGGCGGGTTGGCCAATGCGCTGTACGGCTCCTTCGTCATGGTGGCGCTGGCCACTTTCGTGGCGACGCCCATTGGCATCCTGGCCGGTATCAGCCTGGCCGAGTTCAACCCCAAGGGCTGGCTGGCGTCGGTGACGCGCTTTGTCAACGACATCCTGCTCTCCGCGCCCAGCATCGTCATTGGCCTGTTCGTCTATGCCATTGCCGTGGCGCAGTTCAAAGGCTTTTCCGCCTATGCGGGCGCGATGGCCCTGGGCCTGATCGTGGTGCCCGTGGTGCTGCGCACGACGGAAAACATGCTGATGCTGGTGCCCAACGGCCTGCGCGAGGCCGCCTACGCCCTGGGCACGCCCAAGTGGAAGGTGATCTCCATGGTCACGCTGCGCGCGGCCAAGTCGGGCGTCATCACCGGCGTGCTGCTGGCTGTGGCCCGCATTTCCGGGGAAACCGCGCCCTTGCTGTTCACCGCGCTGAACAACCAGTTCTGGAGCACGGACATGAGCGAGCCGATGGCCAGCTTGCCCGTGGTCATCTTCCAGTTCGCCATGAGCCCCTACGAAAACTGGCAGCAACTGGCGTGGGCGGGGGTGTTTCTCATCACTTTGGCCGTGCTCGGCCTGAACATCCTGGCGCGCTATTTCACGCGCCACAAAAAATGACCGATAGCAGAGCAGCAAAGGGCATCACACCATGACGACCGCCATGATCAAACCGCAAGAGCCAGCCAAAATTGCGGTGCAAAACCTCAACTTCTATTACGGCAAATTCCATGCGCTCAAAAACGTCAGCATGGATATTCCGGAGAAAAAAGTCACCGCCTTCATTGGCCCCTCGGGTTGCGGCAAATCCACCTTGCTGCGCACCTTCAACCGCATGTTCGAGCTGTATCCCGAGCAGCGCGCCGAAGGGCAAATCCTGCTCGATGGGCAAAACCTGCTGGCGAAAAGCCTGGACGTTGCGCTGGTGCGCGCGCGTGTGGGCATGGTGTTCCAAAAGCCCACGCCGTTTCCCATGTCCGTGTACGACAACGTGGCATTCGGCGTGCGCCTGTTCGAGCGCCTCTCCAAATCCGAAATGGACGATCGCGTCGAAAGCGCGCTGCGCAAAGCCGCGCTGTGGAACGAGGTGAAAGACAAGCTGCACCAAAGCGGTTCCGGCCTCTCGGGCGGGCAGCAGCAGCGCCTGTGCATTGCGCGCGGCATCGCCGTCATGCCCGAAGTGCTGCTGCTGGACGAGCCTTGCTCGGCGCTGGACCCGCTCTCCACCATCAAAATCGAGGAGCTGATCGAGGAGCTTAAAGACGAATACACCGTCGTCATCGTCACCCACAACATGCAGCAAGCCGCGCGTTGCAGCGACTACACCGCCTACATGTACCTGGGCGAGCTGATCGAATTCGGCCCCACCAACGAGCTGTTCGTCAAACCCCAGCGCACCGAGACAGAGGACTACATCACCGGCCGCTTTGGCTGATCGGGGCGATGCCCAGCAGTCCTGCATCTGCCTTCGCACTTCGCACCCCAAAAGAAAGAACAAGCAACCATGCCAGACCAACACACCTCCTCGCACTTCGAGGCCGAACTCAACGCCGTCTCCGCCCGCATCATGGAAATGGGCGGCCTGGTCGAATCGCAAATCAAATACGCCATCCAGGCCCTCAGCCACATGGACGTTGAAGCCGCCCAGCGCATCGAGCAACTGGAGCAGCGCGTCAATGCCCTGGACGTGGCCATTGATGCCGACCTCTCCACCATCATCGCCACGCGCCAGCCCACCGCCAAAGACCTGCGCATGCTGCTGGCCATCTCCAAAGCCACCTCCAACCTGGAGCGCATTGGCGACGAGTCCAACAAAATGGGCCGCATGATCAAAACCGTCATCGAGAAGCACGCCACCTTGAACCTGCCCACGCTGGACTTGAAATACTCCGGCGAACTGGCCGCCGCCCAACTGCGCCGCGCCCTGGACGCCTTTGCCCGCCGCGACGTCAGCGACGTCGTCGGCATCCTCAAGCACGACGACCAGATCGACCGCGAATTCGAAGGCTATACGCGCAAACTCGTCACCTACATGATGGAAGACCCGCGCAAAATCTCCGCCAGCATGGAGCTGCTGTTCCTGGCCAAATCCATCGAACGCATTGGCGACCACAGCAAAAACCTCGCCGAGCTGATCGTCTTCATGGTCAAAGGCAAGGACGTGCGCCACACCACCGTCGAAGACGTGCAATCGGCCATCGGCTAAGCCCGCCCCGCACAAGCGAGAAGGCAAGGCCCCATGAGCAAGCTGCGCGTACTGGTGGTGGAAGACGAGGCGGACATCAGCGAACTCATCGCCGTCAACCTGCGCCACCACGGCTACGAACCCATCTGCGTGGAAGACGGCGCAGCCGCCCAGCGCGAGATCGACGCCATCCTGCCCGACATCATCTTGCTGGACTGGATGCTGCCCGGCCAAACCGGCCTGGAGCTGGCGCGCAAATGGCGCCGCCAGACGCGCTCGCGCGCCGTGCCCATCCTCATGCTCACCGCCCGCAGCGACGAGGCCGACAAAGTCTGCGGCCTGGACAGCGGCGCCGACGACTACCTCACCAAACCCTTCTCCATCCAGGAGCTGCTCGCGCGCATCCGCGCCGTGCTGCGCCGCCGCGCCCCCGGGCAGGCGGGCGAGGTCGTGCAAATCGGCAGCCTGCACCTGGACGCCGCCGCGCACCGCGTCATGCTCGGCGGCCAACTGCTGAAAATCGGCCCCACCGAGTTCAAGCTGCTGAACTACCTCATGCAAAACCCCGAGCGCGTCCACACCCGCGCCGCGCTGCTGGACAAAGTCTGGGGCGACCACGTATTCATTGAAGAACGCACGGTGGACGTGCACATCAAACGCCTGCGCGAAGCCCTGCTGCACGCCGCCCCCATGATCGAAACCGTGCGCGGCGTAGGCTACCGCTTCGCCGCCAATCCGATAGCGGCTGGAGGGTGAGTTTTTTACAGATCAATAGGAATAAAAATACCCTTGTTTCGGCATGATGGTATTCAAGTTGAATTTCTTTTGATTGGTAAATTGGGGTGGCTTTGTGCCTGTCTCTTTGCGCTTGTCCTGACCCGCCTGCGCGGCAGTGGCAGCCCCTGCCGGGCGGCCCAAGCCCGCTCTGATGCCGGGCAGGGCCTGCGGCGCGCAGAACCTGAGCCTGTTCAAGACCCCGGCGCGAGTGGGCAAGAAGCGGTTTGGAAGCGGGTTTGGAAG
>JAUMYU010000037.1 GCA_030528485.1 Comamonadaceae bacterium | reverse complement strand
TCATTAATGTTGGGGGCCGTCGACTACTATAAAGATCTAGATAAATTCACCCTATGCGCCAAGCAAATAATTCCACCATTGGATCAGCTCACTCTAGACATCCCAGACATGAGCCTCCTCCCTGAAAATAATTCAAATTTACCCTGGAGGTGGTGGTTTCATGAATGGCCTTTTTCCGCGCCAGAAGACAGCACTGTTGTCACGGATATTGAATACCTTCGAACAGGAAAGGCACTGCAAATTATACGCTGGGAAGAAAACCAGTGGGAGTGCTTTTCTAAAGATCCGGAAAATGTCGCTAAAGAAAATATGAGGATAATACCGCTAGGGGTTGCAATTGGCCTAGATCCTTCTTTGGAAAATATTTTTGAAATGGAAATCGAGGAGGGGTTCTTGAGAAACGATAAAAATTGCTGGGAAAAATGGGGATGACATTGTGGCAACCGGTTGCTCTGGATTTGGCGATAGCATCATTTCTGCGCTTACGAAAGTCCCGATTTATTTTTCTTCTTGGCCCTAGACAGTGGGCGGGGCGATTACGGATTCTGGATTGAGGATTTCGGATAGCTTGAAAATAATGATTTTTGCGCAATGCATGAATCTCCAGAATTTGAATTTATAAAAAATCCGAATCATAATTAAATAAAGAATATCCCTAACATCCGCCTTCCGTCATTCAAAAAAATGTTGAATTTATCGATTCCGCTGTCCTTCGACGCTTTCCCTTCTGCTGCCAGCACCGTTTTGCACAAAACCATGGCGAAGTTTGCAGGATGGCTCGGCCTCACAGCGTTTGCGCGCGTGATTTTCTCTTAACGGGCAGGACATACAAAGGCAAAATCATCGCTTCAATAACCAAGCCTTACTCCTTTTGGAATTGGCCTCGGCTTGGAGAAGCGCTTCAGTATCAACCATGGCAGCAATGAGGCAAGTCCAAGAAAGGCTAGCATCAGCAGAGGCAGTTTCATAGTGTAGAAAGAGCGCGTTTAACTTTGCCTCTCAAGGAAACTGACCTCTACAAGACACTGCTTACACTGCTCGAAAATGAAACTCTTTACAACGTTCCATTCCTAATGAGCCTGCAAAAAACCAAATCCCATCTTAACAATATCATGCATATTGAAAGTTATAAATCCCCCGGAGTTCATGAGTTAGCTTTAAGCCGAGGCACAATTAGGCTACATTGCAAATGCGACATAGAAGAAATGAAAGGATGGAGAGAGCGCAGGCACCCCATCAATAAAGCCAAATTCCTCAAAAAGTGCTTTGAATTCTCCTTCAAAACCAGTGTTGCATTCCTTATCTCTCCATTTTTAACTCACGACAACCGCCTAAATAGACACACCGGATTACCAAGAATATTAGAAAACCATTTTCAAATCACCAATATAGAATTAATCGAACAAAAAGCCTTAACAACGAATGGCAATTTGCTATTTATTGCAAGATGCCCCTTCAACTCAATAAACTACAAGCACATCCTGGAATTCTTTTTCTTCGGCGGGGAAGGCTTTATTCTTAACGCAACCAACCACTCCCCCGATCTTGAAAGCCTCATAACAGAGGCCAGCTCCCCAACCTCATTGGCATTCTCCGCAATAAATAGCCTGATCAGGTCTGATTTTGAATTGTTGATTTTTGACCATTACATAGAAACCGAAGATTTCTCCGCATTCAAAATAAAAAAATCAATTGCCAAATAAAAAATCCCATTATGGCTTGATAGTCAAGACATGATGGGATTTGTTGTTTGTCTATGGTGTAGAAACCTGGTTCTTAGCCTTTTATTGCCCGATAGCCAATGTCTTTGCGGTACTGCGCGCCGTCGAATTGAATACGGCTGGCGGTTTCATAGGCTTTTTGCTGGGCCTGGCGCACGTTATCACCCAAGGCGGTGACGCACAGCACGCGGCCACCACTGGTGCGCAGCACGCCCGACTCATCCCAGGCCGTGCCGGCGTGAAAGACCATGACTTCCGGCTCCTCATCGTCTTCCAGCGGGGGCAGGTTGGTAATGGCGTCGCCTTTGCGGGGGGATTCAGGGTAGCCGTGCGCGGCCATGACGACGCCCAGGGCCACGCGGCGATCCCACTGCAATTGCACTTGGTCGAGCTTGCCATCGGCTGCTGCGGCCAGGACTTCATACAGGTCGCTTTTGAGGCGCATCATGATGGGCTGGGTTTCCGGATCGCCCATGCGGCAGTTGAATTCCAGCGTGCGCGGCTGGCCGTTGGCATCGATCATCAGGCCTGCGTAGAGAAAGCCGGTGTAGGGGATGCCATCGCGCTCCATGCCGCGGATGGTGGGCAGGATGATTTCGCGCATGGCTTTGGCATGCACATCGGCAGTGACGACGGGCGCGGGCGAGTACGCGCCCATGCCGCCCGTGTTGGGGCCCTGGTCGCCATCCAGCAGGCGTTTGTGATCCTGGCTGGTGGCCAGGGCGAGGACGTTTTTGCCGTCGGAGAGGACGATGAAGCTGGCTTCTTCGCCGGTGAGGAATTCCTCAATCACCACGCGAGCTTCGCCCTGGTTGTGGGCGGCGCCGTAGCGGTTGTCCCGCAGCATGTCGTCCACGGCCTGGTGGGCCTGCTCGATGGTTTCGGCCACGACCACGCCTTTGCCCGCGGCCAGCCCATCGGCTTTGACGACGATGGGCGCGCCCAGGCGGTCGATGAAGGCTTTGGCGGCCACCGGGTCGGTGAAGGTGTCGAACGCGGCTGTGGGGATGCCGTGGCGTTGCATGAACTGCTTGGAAAACGCCTTGGAGCTTTCCAGTTGCGCTGCGGCTTTGCTGGGGCCAAAGATGCGCAGGCCGTGGGCGCGGAATTCGTCCACCACGCCTGCGGCCAGCGGCGCTTCGGGGCCGACGACGGTGAGGGCGATTTTTTCCTGTTGCGCCCAGGCGCGCAGTGCCTGGATATCCGTGATGGGCAGCAGCTCAAATTTGGGGTTGAGCGCCATGCCGCCGTTGCCCGGCGCGACAAAGAGCCGCGTCACGCGCGGGGATTGCGACAGCTTCCAGGCCAGCGCGTGTTCGCGGCCGCCACTGCCAATGACCAGAACTTTCATGATGAATTGAAACGGGGGGGTGTTCGAGTGTGCATCTCGCGCAGGAGATGCGTCCAGGCGCCACGGTTTGCGGCGCGTGCGCGACTACAGCGCGGCGTTGTGGAAGATGTCTTGCACGTCGTCCAGGTCTTCCAGCACGTCCAGCAGCTTTTGCATGCGCTGGGCGTCTTCGCCTTCCAGGGCGATGGTGTTGTCTGCGCGCATGGTGACTTCGGCCATTTCGGGCGTCAGGCCCGCGCTTTCCAGCGCATTTTTGACGGCCTCGAAATCGTTGGGATCGCACAGCACTTCGATGGCGGCTTCGTCGTCGGTCAGCACGTCGTTGGCGCCGGCTTCCAACGCCACTTCCATGACTTTTTCCTCATCCGTGCCGGGGGCGAAAAAGAATTGCCCCACGCGCTGGAACTGGAAGGCCACCGAGCCTTCCGTGCCCATGTTGCCGCCGTATTTGTTGAAGGCGTGGCGCACTTCGGCCACGGTGCGCTGGCGGTTGTCGGTCATGGTGTCCACGATGATGGCTGCGCCGCCGATGCCATAGCCTTCGTAGCGGATTTCTTCGTAGCTCACGCCTTCAAGGTTGCCGGTGGCCTTGTCGATGTTGCGCTTGATGTTGTCCGCGGGCATGTTGGCGGCTTTGGCCTTGTCGATGGCCAGGCGCAGGCGCGGATTGGCTGCCGGATCGCCGCCGCCAGCGCGCGCGGCTACGATGATTTCGCGGATGATGCGCGTCCAGATGCGGCCGCGCTTTTCATCTTGCCGACCTTTGCGGTGCTGGATATTGGCCCATTTGCTATGCCCTGCCATGCTGGAAAAACCTCCGTCGCTGCGCGGATGGACGGGGCCTTCGCGCGCGCGATCAATTGTGAATTGGGGAATACAAAAACGGGCTATTCTAGAGCGTGTTATGTCCTTTGCGCCCTGGGCCAAAGCCTGCCCTGGCGCCCTACTTCCCCATGACGATCAAACACATAGTGATGTGGCAACTGCACGAAGCCGCTGAAGGCGCCGACCGCGCCACCAACATGCAACGCATGAAAAACATGCTGATGGGCTGCGCCGCCATCGTGCCCGGCATCGTGCGTTTTGAAGTCGCCACCGCCGCCGAGGCCCAGCGCGCGGGGCTGGAGGCTGCCGCTTGCGATGTGGTGCTCTACAGCGAGTTCACCGATCAGGCCGCCCTGGATGCCTATCAGAGCCACCCGCAGCACGAGGCCATCAAGGGGTTTATCGCTGCGGTGCGCCAATCGCGCCAATGTCTGGACTATGTTGCCTGATCCAGCCCCTGCCCCAGCTTCGCCTGGCAGCCTGGCCGGGCGCGGCTTTCGCATTCCGTTTATTGAGCATTTGGGCATCGAGATCGTCGCCTATGGCCAAGGCGACTCGCATCTGCGCATGACGCCTGCGGCAGAGCACCATAACGCCTACGCCATGGCGCACGGCGGCGTGGTGATGACTTTGCTGGATGTGACCATGGCCTTTGCCGCGCTGGAGCCTGAAGCGCCCGAGATCGGCGCCATCACGGTGGAGATGAAAACGACGTTTCTGCGCCCTTCCACCGGCGCGCTGACGGCCCGCGGCAAAGTACTGCACCGCACGCGCACCCTGGTGTTTGCCCAGGCCACGGTTTACAACGCGGCGGGCGAGGCCAGCGCCCAGGCCAGCGGCACATTCGTGCTCAAGCAACGGCCAGCCGCGGCCTGACACGCTGGCGCACGTCACGCCAGGGCTTTACACAGGCCCGAACCAATATACAAATCAAAGAAAAACCTATTTAAATACCATCATGCCGAAAAATGGCGAATATTTTTCTTATTGATTGGTAAAAAATAGCGCAAGCAAAGCCTGCTTCCGCCCATTCGCAGCATCAACTGGCATTGACCGGGGGCAAAGCCCCCGATTCCTCTGCCCATCGGGCAACGCTTTCGGCCACGGGCCTGAAGCTGCGGCGGTGCAGCGCGCAAGGGCCGTGCGCTTGCAAGGCGGCCAGATGGGCGGCGGTGCCGTAGCCTTTGTGCCGGGCAAAGCCGTATTGCGGGTGCTCCTGGTCGGCCTGATCCAGCCAGGCGTCGCGGTGGACTTTGGCGAGGATGGAGGCCGCCGAGATGGCCTGCACCTTGGCGTCGCCGCCAACGATGGCGACGGCGGGCACTTCCAGCCGGGGCGTGCGGTTGCCGTCCACGCACACCAGGCGCGGGCGGATGCGCAGCCCGGCCACGGCGCGCTGCATGGCCAGCATGGTCGCTTGCAGGATGTTGAGGCGGTCGATTTCCTCCACGCTGGCTTCGGCAATGCAAAACGTCAGCGCATGGGCTTTGATGGCATCGCTGAGCTGCTGGCGTTTTTTGGCGCTCAAGCGTTTGGAGTCGTCCAGCCCGGCGATGGGGTGCAAATCGTCCAGGATGACGGCGGCGGCCACCACCGGCCCGGCCAGCGGGCCACGGCCCGCCTCATCCACCCCGGCCAGCAGGGGCGGCAGCGCCTCCAGCAGCAAAGGCAGCTCGCCCTGCTGGCGCGCAGTTTTTTGTGCAGCTTTTTGTGTAGCGCCGGAGGCGGCTTTTCGGGAGAGCGTTTGGCGCGCGGCGCCTGCGGCGTCAGCGGGCGCGGAGGGTTTGGATGGCATGGGCGGCAAGGGCGGGGGTATCGGCTTGCAGGGATTGGTGCAGCGCGGTGAATTGGTGTTGCAGGCGTTGCCAGGCGGCGTCGCGGTCGATGCTGGCGGCAAGCCATCGGGCGAGGGCATCGGCCAGCGCGCGGGGCGTGGCCTCGTCTTGCAGCAGCTCAGGCACCACGGCCTCGCGCAGCAAGATGTTGGGCAGGCCCACCCAGGGCTGCAATTGCTTGCGGCGCATCAGACGGGCGCTCCAGGGGTGCATGGCGTAGCTGATGACCATGGGTTTTTTGAACAAAGCGGCCTCCAGCGTGGCGGTGCCGCTGGCGATGAGGGTGACATCACAGGCTTGCAGCGCCAGGTGCGATTGGCCATCGAGCACCTGCACGGGCGCGCCGGGCACAGCGTGGGCGCGCAGCATGGCGTCGATGCGCGCCCGCTGGGCCGGCACGGCGGGCAAGACGATGGGCAGTTGCGGCCAGTCGCGGCGCAGCAAGGCGGCGGCGGCCAGAAAGCGCGGGAGCAGGTAATCAATCTCTTTGCCCCGGCTGCCCGGCAGCAGCGCCAGCACAGGCCCCTCGGGCGGCAATTGCAAAGCCAGGCGGGCGGCTTGGGGATCGGGCTGCAAGGCGATGGTGGCCGCCAAGGGATGACCCACAAAGCTGGCCGCGATGCCGTGCTGGTGCAGCAAGGCTGGCTCGAAGGGGAAAAGGCACAAAACATGGTCGGCCGCCGCGCGGATGGCATGCACGCGCTCAGGCCGCCAGGCCCAGATGGAAGGGCAAACGAAGTGCACCGTGGGAATGCCCGCGCGGCGCAGGCGCTGCTCCAGCCCCAGGTTGAAATCGGGCGCATCGACGCCGACGAACACATCGGGCCGCTGGGCCAGCAATTGGTTGCCCAGTTGGCGGCGCAGGCGCAGCAGCCCGGCCACGCGCTTGACGACTTCCCAGCTATAGCCATGCACAGCCAGCCGCTCACTGGGCCAGCGCGCCTCAAAGCCCTGGGCTTGCATCTGCGGCCCGCCAATGCCCCAACCGCGCACCGCCCAGCCTTGCCAGGCCAGGCCGCCAAGCAGCAGCGAAGCCAGCAAATCGCCAGAGGCCTCGCCAGCCACCATCGCCAGGTTCAAAGAAGTTGGAGCGCCGTGCATACAGGTGAAGGGCTAGTGCCCAAAAAGCGGCAGGCCGCTATGGATGGCGGCCTGCACGGCAAGGGGGCAAATGCAACAAATACAAATCAAAAGAAAAATTACTTCAATACCATCATGCCAAAATAGGCATAATTTTTTCTTTTTGATTGATAAAAATACGGGTTAGCGCGCAATACCGCGTTCAGCCTGCTGGGCAAAGGCCAGGATGTTGAGCACTTCCTCCCAGCCATCGCCTTGCACCAGATTGGCCTGCAAATCTTGCAGTTGCGCGCAGGCATCGTCCAGCGAAAGACCTTCGCGGAAAACGATGCGGTAGGCATTTTTCAGCGCAGCGATCTGGTTGGCGTTGAAGTGGCGGCGGCGCAGGCCCTCGATATTCAGGCCATGCACGGCGAAGGGGTTGCCCCCGGCCAGCACGTAAGGCAGCACGTCTTGCGAGACATGGCTGGAAAACCCAATCATGGCGTGCGCACCGATGCGCGTGAACTGGTGCACGCCCGTCAAGCCGCCCAGAATGGCCCAATCGCCCACATGCACATGCCCGGCCAGCGCCACGCTGTTGGCCATGACGATTTCGCTGCCCACCTGGCAATCGTGCGCGATATGGGCGTAAGCCATGATCCAGTTGTTATCGCCCACGCGCGTCACGCCGCCGCCTTGCGCGGTGCCGATGTTGATGGTGACGAATTCCCGGATCGTGTTGCCGTTGCCGATATGCAGCTCGGTGGGCTCGCCCGCGTATTTCTTGTCCTGCGGCTGGCCGCCAATGCAGGCGTGCGGGTAAATGGCATTGTTCTCGCCCAGCGTGGTGCGCCCGTCGATCACGCAGTGCGCGCCAATGGCGCTGCCCGCGCCAATGCGCACGTGCTCGCCCACAACGGCATAGGGGCCAACTTGCACGCTGGCATGCAACTGGGCGCCTGGATGAACGATGGCGCTGGGGTGGATCAAGGCTTGTGCTGACATAAAAACGGGCCGTGCGGGCTGAGAGGGTTGGACAGGCTGGGCGGCAAAGCGGCGGGGCAGGCGCGTCAATGGACGGCGCGCATTCAGCCCCGGTCCACCGGGCGCATCGTGCACATCAGGTCGGCTTCGGCCACCACCTGGCCATCGACTTTGGCCACGCCTTTGTATTTGTAGATGCCGCCGCGTACCCGGTCGATGCTGGCCTCGAGCACGAGCTGGTCGCCCGGCACCACGGGGCGCTTGAAGCGGGCGTTGTCGATGCCCACGAAATAAAACACCTTGTCTTCCCCCGGGGCTTCGCCATAAGTCTCGAACGAGAGCAGACCCGCGGCCTGCGCCAGCGCTTCCAGCACCAGCACGCCAGGCATGACGGGGTTTTTGGGGAAATGGCCATTGAAAAACGGCTCATTGACCGTGACGTTTTTGTACGCCACGATGCGCTCGCCCAAATGGATTTCCGTGACGCGATCGACCAGCAAAAAGGGATAACGGTGCGGCAGCAGCTCGAAGATTTTGTGAATGTTCATGATCATGATGCGTGTGGCGGCTTTGTCTCTGGATGGTTTTGTAATGCGGCCAGTTCTTTTTCCAGGCTGCGAATGCGTTCCCGCATTTTTTTCAGTTGCCGCAGCAGGGCGGCATTTTGCTCCCATTTGGCATGCGGCTCGAACGGATAAACCCCGGTATAGCGCCCCGGCTCGGTGAGCGAGCGTGAAATCACCGTCGCGCCGGAAACGTGCGTATCGTCGGCCAATTCGATGTGACCAACCACCCCCACTCCGCCAGCGAGCGTGCAATGCGCGCCAATTTTGGTGCTGCCGGAAATGCCCACGCAGGCCGCCATGGCGGTGTGCTCGCCGACCTGCACGTTGTGGGCAATTTGAATGAGGTTGTCGAGTTTGACCCCCTTGCCAATCACCGTATCGCCCAGCGCGCCACGGTCAATGCAGGTATTGGCGCCCACTTCCACATCGTCGCCAATGCGCACGCGGCCCAGTTGCTCGATCTTCACCCAAGGGCGGGCCGGATCGCTGCGATCGGGCGCAAAGCCAAAGCCATCGCCGCCGATGACCGCGCCCGACTGGATGATGCAACGCGCGCCAATGATGCAATGACGCTCGATGGTCACGCGCGAGCCTACGCGGGTTTCAGGGCCGATCTCCACACCCTCCTCCACCACGCTGAGCGCGCCAACAGAGGCGGTGGGATGGATACGCGCCGTGGGGTGCACCACTGCGCTGGGGTGAATGCCTGCGGCGGGCAGCCCTTCACAGCTCTGGCGCCACCATTGCGTCAGACGGGCGAAGTACAAATAGGGATCGGTGGTCTCGATGCAGGCGGCACCCGCGCCGCCCTGGCGGGCCTGGGCTTGCGCCAGTTGGTTGGGATGCACGATGACGCAAGCCGCCCGGGTATGCCCCAGCGCTGGCGCCAGCTTGGGATCGCTGAGAAAGCTGATGGCCTGCGGGCCTGCCGACTCCAAGGGCGCAATGCCCTCAATAACGGTATCGCCCCGGCCATGCAATTGGCCGCCGAGCGCCTGGATGATGTCCTCAAGAGTGATGGCCTGCCGCACAGAAGCCTCTCCAAAGCCTTGCAATACCCATCCCCTGGATCAAGGCTGCCAACATTGCCCCAGCCGGGGACGCACAGCCCAGGCCACTACACCGGCGCTTTGTTACAGGGAATGGAATGAAACAGTTTTGCCCAGCCACACCCCTGGTTTGCAAAGGCATGGCTGGGCAAAAAGGGAAGGAACTTAACGCTTGCTGGCGTTGAGGGCGTTAATCACCTTGTCGGTAATGTCGAGTTTGGGGTTCACCCAAACGGCTTCCTGCAAGATCACATCGTAATTTTCGCTTTGCGCCACTTGTTGCACAACGGCATTGGCGCGCTCAAGCACCTGGGCCAGTTCCTCGGTTTTACGGGCAGCCAAGTCCTCCTGGAATTCGCGGCGCTTGCGCTGGAATTCACGGTCTTGCTCCATCAACTGGCGCTGGCGCTGCATGCGCTGTGACTCGGACATGGTGGCCGATTCGCGCTCAAAACGATCCGACGCCGCTTGCAAGCTGTTGCCCAGGTTCTGGATTTCCTTCTCTCGGCGCGAGAATTCCTGCTCCAGGCGCTGCTGGGCGGACTTGGCCATGTTGGAGTCACGCAAGATGCGGTCGGTGTTGACAAAGCCGGCCTTGAACGCTTGCGCGTAAGCGGGCGCCCAAGCCAAAGTCGCCGCAAGCAAAACAGCCGATGAAAGTTTGAGTACTGGTTTCATGACGGTAAAAACCCTTTTGTTTTAAAACGAAGTTCCGATCTGGAATTGAATTTCCTCGATTCTATCGCCTGCTTTCTTGCGAATGGGGTGCGCATATGCAATACGCAGCGGGCCAACAGGCGAAATCCAGCTCAAGCCCACGCCCGTGGAAGCACGCAAATCCGAAAAGCGCACTTTCTCATGCGCGCCAAACACATTGCCAGCATCGACAAAGGCAAAGATGCGCAGCGTTCGATCATTGCCCGCACCAGGGAACGGCGTGATGAACTCCACATTCAGGTTCACTTTCTTCAGCCCGCCCAGCGAAGCACCCGTCAAATCACGCGGCCCCAGGGAGCTTTGCTCAAAACCGCGAACCGAACCCAAGCCACCCGAGTAAAAATTCTTGAACACGGGGAAAGGCCGATCACCCATGCCCTTGCCCCAACCCACCTCGCCATTGAAGGCCAGCGTGTAACGCTTGCTCAGCGGGATGTATTGCTGGTATTGGTAGTTGCTCTTGAGATAGCGCGTATCGCCTGCGAAAGACCACTCGCTGTTAAAGCGCTGGTAACGCCCCTCATTGGGTGCCAACGCACTGTCGCGGCTATCGCGCGACCAACCAACGGTGAACGGCACGGAAGTGCTGGTGTAACCAAAGCGGTCTGCGTAGTGCAGATACGCGGCGGGGATCATGGTGCCGGGCTTGATCTGGTTGCGCTCGGCCCCCAGGCCGAAGTACACGGTATCGATTTCGCTGAACGGCACGCCAAAACGCACCGAAGCGCCATACGTCACCAGCGAGTAATTGCCGCCCATGTAGTCATAAGGCTTGTCGGTGCGGTAGTAGGCATCCAGCGTGCGCGAAACGCCGGACTGGGTGAAGTAAGGGTCGGTGGTGCTGAACACCAGCGTGCGGTTGTACTTGCTGGTGTTGAGATCCAGGCCCAGGTAATGGCCCGTACCCATGAAGTTGTCCTGCTTCAGGCCAAAGGAGAAAGAGAGCTTTTCGGCACTGGAAAAACCCGCGCCCAATTGCAGCGAGCCGGTGGGTTTTTCCTTGACGCTCACCTGCAAATCCACCTGATCGGGCGAGCCGAGCACCTCCTGGGTTTCCACATCCACTTCCGTGAAGTAGCCCAGCCGATCCACCCGGTCGCGCGAGAGGCGGATTTTCTGCCCGTCGTACCACGCGGCCTCAAACTGGCGGAACTCGCGGCGGATTACCTCATCGCGCGTGCGCGTATTGCCCGTGACGATGATGCGACGCACGTACACGCGGCTGCGCGGCTCGGCGCGCAGCACCACTTCCACCGTGTTGTTCTCGCGGTTGACTTCCGGCTGGGCCTCCACCTGGGCAAAAGCGTAGCCGTAATCCGAGAAATGCCGGGAAATGGCCTCGGTCGTTTGGGTGACCTGCTCCTCGTTGTACGCCTCGCCAGGCTTGATTCGCACCAGCGACTTGAACTCATCGTCGCGGTCCAGAAAGTTGCCTTCCAGCTTGACGCCCGAGACGCCAAAGCGCCCCCCTTCATGCACATTGATGGTGATGGAAATGCTTTGCTTGTCCGGCGAAATAGCCACCTGGGTCGAATCGATGCGGAAATCCAGATAGCCGCGCTGCAAGTAGTGGGAGCGCACCGATTCCAAATCGGCATTGAGCTTGGCGCGCGAGTAGCGGTTGGATTTGGTGTACCAGCTCAGCCAGCCGCCCGTGTCCTGATCCATCAAGCCCTTGAGGGTGGACTCCGAAAAAGCCTTGTTGCCCGTAAAGCGGATTTCACCGATCTTGGCCACGCTGCCCTCATCGACCGTGAAAACCAAATTCACGCGGTTGCGATCAATGGGGGTGACGGTCGTCACGACGTTGGCGGCATAAAAACCCCGCGACAGGTATTGGCGCACCAATTCCTGCTCCGCCCGGTCGGCCATGGAGCGATCAAAGGGACGGCCTTCCGCCAGACCCACATCGCGCATGGCTTTGCCCAGCACATCGCGATCGAACTCCCGCGTGCCGGAAAACTCCACATTGCCGATCACGGGGCGCTCTTGCACAACCACGACCAAAACATTGCCATCTGCCTCAATCCGCACATCGTTGAACAAGCCCAGTGCAAACAGCGCACGGATGGACTCAGCCGCCTTGGCATCGGTGTAACGATCACCCACCCGAATGGGCAAAGAGGCAAAAATAGTGCCGGCCTCAACCCGCTGCAAACCTTCCACGCGGATATCCGCCACGGTAAAAGGCTCGACGGCCCAAAGCGTCAGGCTGGTGGCGCAAGTGGCCACAGCCACCGTCGCACGGGTACAAAAACGTTTGAAAAAGTGGTTCATGGATTGGTCAGACACGCGGCAAGAGGCGGGAGGCAGAGGCGGAAAGATGCAGGCATTGCAGGCCAGTTCGTCACACGCTTTAGCCTATCCACCGGCTCAAATCGTTGAACACAGCCAGGGCCATCAACATCAGCAGCGCTGCGACCCCAAAGGTCTGCCAGCGCTGCTCCCATAGCTGCGACACGGGTTTGCCCGTCACAGCCTCCCAAAGATAATACATCAGGTGCCCACCATCGAGCAGCGGCACGGGCAGCAGGTTCAGCACCCCAAGGCTGAGGCTGATGACGGCCAAAAAATGCATGAACGCCATGCCGCCAAGGCTGGCCGATTGCCCCGCATATTGGGCAATGGAAATCGGCCCGCTGAGATTGTTCAACGAAGCCTGCCCCAACAGCATCCGGCCCAACATGCGCAGCGTCAGCCCCGCCATTTCCCAAGCGCGCTCGGCCCCGCACACCAGGCCCTGCCATGCGCCATAGCGCACCAGGGTCATGGCGGCCTCGCCACTGCTGCCCAACATGGCGCCAATCGTGGCTTTCGCTGCCGGTGCAGGCGCAACGGCCATCGTATTGGGTTCAGGCTGCGCGTTGGCGCTGGGCTGCTGCGCTTGCGCACGCGCTTGGGGGCGCACGGGCAACTGCAAGGTTTGCCAGTTTTCGCCATTGGCCGCGGCCTGCTGCACCCCAGCGCCTGACTGGCGGCGGCGCACGCTCCAAAGCTGTGGGCCTTGCGCAGCGTCGTAAGCGGCGATCACCGCGCGCAATTGCACCGCATCGCGCATTGGCACGCCATTGACGGCCAGCACCACATCGCCTGCACGCAAGCCTGCCTGCTGTGCTGCGCCGCCCTCCAGCACCTGCCCCAGTACGGGCGCGGCCAACGGGGCGACGAGGCCAATGGTGCGTTGCACCTGCCCGTCCCAATCGCTGACCTGCAACTGCGCCAGCGGCAGGCGCACCATGCGCTCGGCGCCGTATTCGCTGCCGTGTTTGTTTTGCACGCGCAAGACGAGGTCTTGGCGCTCCAGCGCAGCGCGGCTGAGCCGCCATTGCAGCTCATCGAAAGAAGGCACGGCATGGGCTGGTTCAAGCGCCATCGCCTCATCCCATTCCTCGCCAGCGGCCAGCGCGTAAGCCTGGAGCACCCTGTCGCCCTGGCGCAAGCCAGCCGCTTCAGCCAAGGAGCCAGGTTCGGGCGTCGCCAAAATGGGCTGGGGCGCTTGCACGCCCCACCAGTTGATGGCGGCGAACAACAGCACGGCCAGCGCCAGGTTGGCCAGCGGCCCGGCCAGCACCACCGCCACCCGCTTGCGCAGCGGCTGGCGATTGAAGGCGCGGTGCAGTTCATCGGGGGGCACGGCCCCTTCGCGCTCGTCCAGCATCTTGACGTAGCCCCCGACTGGCAAGGCGGCGATGACGAATTCCGCTTCCCGCCCCGGCCAGCGCCAGCGCAGCAGCGGCTTGCCCATGCCGATAGAGAACCGCAGCACCTTGATGCCGCAGGCCACGGCCACGCGGTAATGGCCGTATTCGTGCACCGCCACCACCAAACCGATGGTGATGAGAAAAGCCAGCAGAGTCAGCATGGGGTGGCACGCGCCCTACGCATGTTCGAAACGTATTCCAAAACGGGGGAAAGGCCGTTGACGCAAGCAGCTTGCCACGGCGGCTCACGCCTGGGCCTGCACACAAGCCAAGGCAACGCGGCGCGCCCGGGCATCCAGCTCCAGCAGCGCCTCCAGGCTGTCGCACGCGCCCGGCTGGCAGGTTTGCAGCGTGTGGGCGTTAACGGTGTAAATGCGATCAAAGCGCAGCGCGCCATCCAGAAACGCCTGCACCGCCACTTCATTGGCGGCGTTGAGGATGGCCGTGCTGCCCGCCGGGCCACGCAACGCCTGCCAGGCCAGGGCCATGCAGGCAAAGCGTTGCTGGTGGGCCGGGTCGTCAAACGATTCAAACGTCAGCGCCGCCAGTTGGCGGAAATCCAGCCGGGCGCTGCCCGATTCCATGCGCCGGGGCCAGGACAGGCCATAGGCAATGGGCACGCGCATATCCGGCGTGCCCAGTTGGGCGACGATGGAGCCATCGCGGTACTGCACCATCGAATGCACCACGCTTTGCGGGTGGATGACTACCTCCAACTGCTCGGGCGGCAGGTCAAACAGGTAGCGCGCCTCGATCACCTCCAGCGCCTTGTTCATCATGGTGGCCGAATCGACGGAAATCTTGCGCCCCATGCTCCAGTTCGGGTGCGCACAAGCCTGCTCGGGCGTGACCTGGGCCAGCGTGCCCACATCGCGCTGGCGAAACGGCCCGCCCGAAGCGGTGAGGATGATTTTCTCCACCCGCTGCGCCCAGGTCGCCGGGTCTTCGGGCAGGGATTGGAAGATGGCCGAATGCTCGCTGTCGATGGGCAGCAGCGTCGCGCCGTGCGTGCGCACCTGCTGCATGAACCAGGCGCCGCCCACCACCAGCGCCTCCTTGTTGGCCAGCAACAAACGCTTGCCCGCCTGCGCCGCCGCCAGCGCAGGCGGCAGCCCGGCCACACCGACGATGGCAGCCATCACCGCATCCACCGCCTCGTGCGCAGCCAGCGCGGCAATGGCTTGCGGGCCTGCGGCCACCTCGGTGCGCAGCCCCTGGGCCTGCAAAGCCGCGCGCAACTGCGCCGCGCTGGCCTCATCGGCCATGGCCGCCACGGCGGGCCGAAATTGCAGGCACTGCCGCACCATCAAATCCACATTGCGGCCTGCGCTGAGGGCAAAGACCTCGAAGCGATCGGCATGGCGGGCCAGCACATCGAGCGTGTTCACGCCAATAGAGCCTGTCGAGCCCAGCACAGCCACCCGCTGCACCGGCGCAGTCGTCACAGTCATACCCATCCCCATTCAACCATTCAAAAGAAAATCATCTTTATACACACCATGCCGAAACAGGCATATTTTATTTCTTTTGATTTGGAAAAATTCACAACAAAGCCACCAGCAGCGCCCCCGCCGGCAGCACGGGCAGCAGGCCATCAATGCGGTCGAGCACGCCGCCGTGGCCGGGCAGCACCTGGCTGCTGTCCTTCATGCCCGCGGCCCGCTTGGCCAGGGATTCGAGCAAATCGCCCATCACGCTCATGGCCGCCAACAGCAGGCACAGCGGCGCCAGCGCGGCAACGCCCCATTGCTGGGCGGCCACGCCGTAAAAACTCTTGCCCCAGGCAACGGGCACATGGCCATCGGCCCACAGGCAGGCCGCCGCCAGCGCCAGCGCCGCCAGCATGCCGCCGAGCACGCCCTCCCAGCTTTTGCCAGGGCTGATGGAAGGGGCCAGCTTGCGTGCAAAAAACTTCTGTCCGCAGCTTTTGCCCGCGATGTAAGCGCCCGTATCGGCCACCCACACCAGCGCCATCAGCGTGAGCAAAAAATAAACGCCGTGGGCGAACACCTGCACCGCCGCCGCCCACGCCGCGCCCAGCACCACCAGCCCTGCCAGCCTGCGCGCCAGGCCCAGGCCGCTATCCGCAGCCACGGCCTGCCAGGCAGGCGCCCCGCCGCGCAGGGCCAGCACCGCCAGCAGCAGCCAAGCCACGAGGTAAACGGCCCAAGCCGGCGCCCACCCGTTGCCGTGCGCCTCTGGCGCGCGAGTGGGCCAGCCCAGCAAGGCCGCCGCCGCGCCCACCAGGGCGAAGCCCAAGCCCAGGGTGCGCGCCGCCCCTTCAGGCAAGCCGCTCAAACGCCCCCACTCCCACGCTCCCAGGCTGATAAAGGCCGTAATCAACAAGGCAAAAGGCCAGCGCCCAGGGGCTGCCAAACACACGGCAACGATCACCAGCAACACAGCGGCGGTGATGACACGCTGCTTCAACATGGCACTTCCCCCTCTCCCGGCTCGGCTACGCAGGCATCCTGCCGCTTGGCCTGCCCTGCCACTTGCTCGCCCGTCTTGCCAAAGCGGCGCTGGCGCTGGGCGTAATCGCGCAGGGCGGCATCCAAATCGGCGGCGTCGAAATCGGGCCACAGCGTGTCGCTGAAATACAGCTCGGCATAGGCCAGTTGCCAGAGCAGGAAATTGCTGATGCGGCGCTCGCCGCCGGTGCGAATGAGCAAATCGGGATCGGGCACATGCGCCAGCGCGGTGTGCGCTGCCAGCGTTTGCTCGGTAATCGGCGCATGGGGCGATTGCTGGCGCGCGCGCTCGGCGGCCTGGGCGATGTCCCAGCGGCCACCATAGTTAAAGCACACGTTGAGGATGAGGCCGTCATTGCCCGCCGTCTCGCGCTCGGCCTGCTCCAGGCCCTGGCGCACTTTTTCCGTTAGCGGCGCACGCTCGCCCACGCAGTGCAGGCGCACACCGTGGGCCTTGAGGCCAGAGACTTCGCGGGCCAGCGCGCTGAGCATCAAGCCCATCAGGCCGGAGACTTCTTCGGGCGGGCGGCGCCAGTTTTCCGACGAAAACGCAAACACGGTGAGCACGCGCACCCCACGCTCGCCGCACAGTTGCACGCAACGGCGCAGGGCCTCCACCCCTTTCTTGTGCCCGGCCAGCCGGGGCAACAGGCGCTTTTGCGCCCAACGGCCATTGCCATCCATGACGATGGCCACGTGGTGCGGCAGCGGCGCTAAAGCGTTTGATCCCATCGTCGCAAGACTCGCAAGGTGAAAAGAGGCAAGGAAATAGTCAAAATTACAAATCAAAAGGCAACAAAATCACCTTGTTTCGGCAATTTTTACAGCAAATTTGATTTACCTTTGATTTGGAAAACAGAAAGATGCCGGCGCAACGCCTCACACTTCCATCACTTCTTTTTCCTTGCTCTCCACCAGCGTGTCGATTTCGGCGATGAATTTGTCGGTCAGTTTCTGGATATCGGCTTCGGAGCGTTTCTGATCGTCTTCCGATGCCTCTTTCTCCTTCACCAGCTTTTTCACCGCGTCATTGGCGTCGCGGCGCAGGTTGCGCACGGCGATCTTGGCGCCCTCGCCTTCGCTGCGCACGAGCTTGGTCATCTCCTTGCGGCGCTCCTCGCTCATGGGCGGCATGGGCACGCGGATCAAATCGCCCATGCTGGCGGGATTCAGGCCCAGATCGCTTTCGCGGATGGCCTTTTCCACCTTGGCGGCCATGTCGCGCTCCCAGGGCTGCACGCTGATGGTGCGCGCATCCAGCAGGGAGACATTGGCCACCTGGCTGATGGGCACATGCTGGCCGTAGTACTCGACCTGCACGGTATCGAGCAGGCCGGGGTTGGCGCGGCCGGTGCGGATTTTGGCCAACTGGTTTTTGAACGCGGCGATGGATTGCTCCATCTTGTGCTGGGTGGTTTTGCGAATATCGGCAATGGACACGGGGATCACTCCTTTTCTTGAGGGATTTGTCGCTGATGGTTGATTGGCGTGGGAGGCCGAAGAAGGAGGATGAAATTCACGCGTACACCAGCGTGCCCTCATCCTCGCCATGCACCACGCGCTCCAGCGCGCCAGGCTTGACGATGGAGAACACCTTGATGGGCAGCTTCTGATCGCGGCACAACGCGAACGCCGTGGCATCCATGATGCCCAGGTTTTTCACCATCGCCTCATCGAAGCTGATGCGGCTATAGCGCGTGGCCGAAGGGTCTTTCATGGGGTCAGCGGTATAGACGCCATCGACCTTGGTGGCCTTGAGCACGATTTGCGCGCCAATCTCCGCCCCACGCAGGGCTGCGGCCGTATCGGTGGTGAAAAACGGGTTGCCCGTACCGGCGGCGAACACCACCACCTTGCCCTCCTCCAGATATTGCAGCGCCTTGGGGCGGACATACGGCTCGGCCACCTGGTCGATGGAAATGGCCGACATCACCCGCGCAGGCACGCCCTTGCGGTCGATGGCATTGGCCAGGGCCAGCGAGTTCATCACCGTTGCCAGCATGCCCATGTAGTCGGCCGTGGCGCGATCCATGCCCGCCGCGCCGCCCGCAATGCCGCGAAAGATGTTGCCGCCGCCAATCACAATCGCCAGCTCCACCCCCGTTCGGGCCACGGCGAGAATTTCATCCACCATGCGCTCGATGGTGGCGTGGTTGATGCCGAAGGCATCGTCACCCATCAGGGCTTCGCCCGAGAGCTTGAGCAAAATGCGTTTGTAAACAGGAGCGGGGCGGGTATCGGTCGTCATAGCGGGGGGGGTTGAGCAAAAGGCTTGACAGAAGCCCAAAAGGCCTTGTGGGCCGACTGGCATTTGCACATCACACGGCAAGCCGCCATGCGATCTGCAAAGGCCATGCCCGAATGCCATGCCCATTGATTGAAAGAAGGCAAAAGCAGGCAAAAAGCAAACAAGGCGCGGCGGGAAGCCACAAAGAAGAAGCCCGCCGCGCCCTCTGCACCGCACCGCCAGGGCCAAGGCGGCGCGCATGCCCTGGCCCATCAAAGGCAGGCCAAGGCACACGCAAGGTGCAAGGCAGACGCGATCAAGCGCCTTTGGCAGCGGCCATCTGGGCGGCCACTTCGGCGGCGAAATCGTCCACCTTCTTCTCGATGCCTTCGCCCACGACGTAGAGCGTAAAGCCTTTGACGGAGGTGTTTTTCTCCTTGAGCATCTGGCCCACGCTTTGCTTGTCGTTTTTCACGAAGGGCTGATCCAGCAGCGAGACTTCCTTGAGGTATTTGGCCACGGCGCCATCGACCATCTTCGCGGCGATGTCGGCAGGCTTGCCCGATTCGGCCGCCTTGCCCTGGGCCACGGAGCGCTCTTTCTCGATCAGCTCGGCAGGCACATCGGCGCTGGAGAGCGCCACCGGCTTCATGGCGGCCACGTGCATGGCCACATCCTTGGCGGCAGCCTCATCGCCATCGAACTCCACCACCACGCCGATGCGCGTGCCGTGCAGGTAGTGGGCCAGCTTGGTGTCGGCAAAACGCACGAAACGGCGCAGGCTCATGTTCTCGCCGATCTTGCCGATCAGGCCTTTGCGCACTTCTTCCAGCGTGGGGCCAAAGCCGTCTTGCTCATAAGCGAGCGCGCCCAGCGCCTCGATATCGGCGGGGTTGTGCTTGGCCACCAGATCGGCAGCAGCATTGGCGAAAGCCAGGAAGCTGTCGTTCTTGCTCACGAAGTCGGTTTCGCAGTTGACTTCCACCATCGCGCCCGTTGCGCCTTGCATCGCCACGGCGATCACGCCCTCGGCGGTCACGCGCGAAGCAGCCTTGCCCGCCTTGGTGCCGAGCTTGATGCGCAGCAATTCTTCAGCCTTGGCCATATCGCCATTGGCTTCCACCAGGGCTTTCTTGGCCTCCATCATGGGGGCATCGGTCTTGGCGCGCAGTTCGGCCACCATGCTTGCTGTCACTGTCATTGGGTTTCTCCAGTCGGGGATTTCAAAAATGTCAAAAAAACGCAGACCTGCCACGGCGCCACCGCCAGCGCAGAGACAAAAAAAGGGGCCTCTTGCAACGATGCCCCTTTTGGGTTGCGCCCTGCGGCCCTGACGGGCCTGGCAGCGCCAACAAGTCTTGCGGGACGCTTATTCGGCAGCTTCTTCTTGCACTTCCACGAATTCTTCTTCGCCGGCAGCCAGCTTGGCGACTTCTTCCACGGCGTTGTTGCGGCCTTCGATGATGGCGTCGGCAATGCCGCGCGCATACAAAGCCACGGCCTTGGCCGAGTCGTCGTTGCCGGGAATCACGTAGTCAATGCCTTCGGGGTTGTGGTTGGTATCGACCACGCCGACCAAAGGAATGCCGAGCTTGTGCGCTTCAGACACGGCGATCTTGTGGTAGCCCACATCGATCACGAAAATCGCGTCGGGCAAAGCGCCCATATCCTGAATGCCGCCGATGTCGCGCTCGAGTTTTTCGATCTCGCGCGTGAACATCAACTGCTCTTTCTTGCTCATGGCTTCCAGGCCAGCTTCTTGCTGGGCCTTCATGTCCTTGAGGCGCTTGATGGAGGTGCGCACCGTCTTGAAGTTGGTGAGCATGCCGCCCAGCCAACGCTGATCGACGTAAGGCATGCCAGCGCGCCTGGCCTCCTGGGCCACGAATTCGCGCGATTGGCGCTTGGTACCGACGAACAAAATGGTGCCGCGGTTGGCCGCCAATTGACGCACGAACTTTTGCGCCTCCTGGAACTTGGGCAGCGTGGCTTCCAGGTTGATGATGTGGATTTTGTTGCGATGGCCGAAGATGTAAGGGGCCATCTTGGGGTTCCAGAAGCGCGTTTGGTGGCCAAAGTGCACACCGGCTTCCAGCATTTCACGCATGGTGACGGACATGAATAACTCCAAAGGTTGATTTCCAAGACGGGCCGCCACTGCACTCGACTCATTTTCGCAACCGAAGCGCAGCCGAAAACGAAGCACAGCACCCAGGGATGAACCCGTCTGCTATTTGTTTTGCGCGGCGAGCGCCCAAAATCCGGGCTATCGGCGGCAAAACCCGCGGATTCTAGCATACTCGCCCCATGATGCCTGCTCACACCCCCACCCCGGCGCATGCAGCCGAGGCCGCCCACGGGCGCTGGCGCCAGGCGCTGGCGGCAGCCCACAGCCCCATTGGCCAGACGGCGTTTCGCAGCGTGGCTGCCGAAGCGCCCTGCCCTGCCAGCCCCGCCCGCGCGCCAGCCGCCGCCCAACCGCTGCAAGGCTGGCTGGTTTCGGTCAAGGATTTGTTCGACGTACAAGGCCAAATCACCGCCGCTGGCTCTCTGGCGCTGGCCGATGCGCCTGCTGCCACGCAGCATGCGGGCGCGGTGCAGCGATTGCTGGATGCCGGGGCGCACCTCATCGGACGCACCCACATGGTGGAATTTGCCTTCTCGGGCATGGGCTGCAACCCGCATTTCCCGCCCCTATTGGCCGTTGATGCCTGCCACGCCCCGCGCGGCGCGCTGTTTCGCACGCTGGCGGCCGAACATGTCAGCGGCGGCTCCTCCTCCGGGGCGGCCCTTTCGGTGGCGATTGGCGCGGCCGATATCGGGCTGGGCTCGGATACCGGCGGCTCCATTCGCATTCCGGCCGCCTTCAATGGCCTGGTGGGCTTTAAAAGCACGCAAGCCTTGGCGCCGCTGGATGGAGCACTCCCGCTCTCGCCCACGCTGGACACGGCTTGCGCCATCACGCGCGATGTGCGCAGCGCCATCCGTGCGCATGAGGCGCTGGCGGCGTGCACCGTCACGCGCAGCCCGGCGCCGCTGCCCGCCTGGCGCCTGGCGGTGGTGCGCAATTACTTTTGCGAAGGGCTGGATGCGACCACGCAAACGGCCTTCACGCGCAGCCTGGACGTTTTGCGCCAAGCCGGTGCGCGCATCACCGTGCTGGATTGCCCGGCCCTGGATTGCCTGGCGGAAATGGCGCGCCTGGGCAGTTTTGCCGCAGCGGAAAGCTACGCCTGGCACCAGCCGCTGTTGGCCGAGAAAGCCCTGATGTACGACCCGCGCGTGCGCCAGCGCATCGAAGCGGGCGCGGCCATGTCCGCGGCCGACTATCTGCGCCTGCACGCTCTGCGGCGCGCCTGGCAGGCCCAAATGGCGCAGGCGCTGGCCGGATTCGACGCCGTGCTCAGCCCCACCGTGGCCGTCACCGCACCGCTGCATGCCCAGGTGGCGCCCGGTGCTGCGCGCGACGGGGCCTTCTTCCAAGCCAACGCAAAGGTATTGCGCAACACCAGCGCCATCAACATGCTCGATGGCTGTGCCATCAGCATCCCCTGCCATGCGCCGCAAGAGCTGCCCGTCGGGCTGATGCTGTGGCACGGCGCGGGCCATGACGACGCCATCCTCAACATCGCGCTGCTGGCCGAAGCGGCCTTGGCGCACCAATGGCCCGGAGAATCCCATGAGCCGTGAGCACGACACCATCTGCACCGAGGCCGAAGTCAGGCAACTGGTTGTGCAGTTTTACGCGCATGTGCGCGCCGACGCGCAACTGGGGCCGGTGTTCGAGGCCCACATCGACGACTGGCCCCGGCATCTGGAAAAGCTCATCGATTTCTGGTCCGGCCTGCTGCGCGGCACCACACGCTTTGAAGGCTCGCCCATGTCGCGCCACATCGCCTTGCCCGATTTGTCCTCCGCCCTCTTTCGCCACTGGCTGGCCTTGTTCGAGCAAACCTGCCTGGAAACCGGCAACCCACGCCTGCACGCCAAGGCCACGGAAATCGCCCGCCGCGTGGCCAACCGGCTGTGGAGCGGTTACCAGAGCGTGCACCCCGAGGCGGTTTGAGCCATCTCAAAAATATCGATCAAAGGAAAACCACTACAATACCCATCATGCCGAAATAACGGCATTTTATTTCCTTTGATTTATAATTTCACAGCAAAAAGGCCCCGGGAATGCGCCTTGCATCCTGAAGCCATGACAAATAACGGGGCACGCGGGGGATGCGCGTGCCAATAGTCCGAATCAGGCCCGCATCAGGGCCGAATCAGCCTTTGCGACGGGCCTTGCCCTGGTTTTTACGCGGCGCATCGAAGGCGGCAAAGCGGGAGGCGGCGCGCTCCTGGCTACGGCCGTAGCCCTGCTCACGCGGGCGCGCCGTTGCGCGCTCGGGGTGTTCGCGGCGGCGCTGGGGGCGGTGGTCATCGCCCTCCCAACGGCCTGGGCCTCGCGCCTCGGCGCGGCGTTGGTCAAAGCGCCCTGCCGCCCGGCCTTTGCCGGGACGGGCGTCGAAGCGGCCGCTGTTGCTGTCGCCGTAGCCGTAGCCGTAGCCGTAACCCAGCAATGCTTTCAAATCTCGCGCTGGGTTACGCGGCGTTGCCGCTAACCCAGCCTACGTATTGGTGAAAATTTTCTCATCAAAATCTCTTTTTTAGATAGATTTTCCCGCAATAAGCGCTTATTGGTGGTAAAAAACGTTTATTTTTGCCGATTTTATGAATAATTTGATTTTACACAAAAAAACACCCGCGTTGCGGTGGGTGTTTGCGGCTGTGCTGGCGGATGGGCGTTAAGGGCTGTTGACAATTCACGGGCGAGATTTACAGTTTTGTAGGCTGGGTTAGGCGTAGCCGTAACCCAGCAATGCTTTCAAATATCGCACTGGGTTACGCCCAGCCTACAAATCTGGCGTAGGTCGGGCACTTTGTGCCCGACACGAGATTTTGATGTCGGCCACGGGTTCCCACGACAAAGCGCTTCGCGCTTTTCGTGGGTGCCCCACAAAGTGGCCGACCTACGGTTGCTACGATGTGATTTGACGGACGTTGCAGGCAACGTCCCTACGATGACGGGTTCCGTTTTTGGTGGGCTGAAGCCCACCCTACAAACAATCAATGAGAAATTTTCTCATCACTAAGCGCTCACCGTGCAACTATTCTCATGATAAGCGCTTCATTATGGTAAAAAACGTTTATTTTTACCATTTTTATGAATGTTTGATTTTCCATAAAAAACACCCGCGTCGCGGTGGGTGTTTGCGGGTGTGCTGGCGGATGAAGGGTCAGGCGATGGCCA
>JAUMYU010000036.1:2264-23865 GCA_030528485.1 Comamonadaceae bacterium | reverse complement strand
TCCTGCTCAGCCGCAAGCCCGACACCGAATACACCTTCGACGTCGATCTGGCCGTACAGAAAAACAACGACAACCCCGTGTACTACGTGCAATACGCGCACGCGCGCATTTGCTCCGTGCTGGCCGCCTGGGCCGAGCAAGGCGGCGATGTGGCCACGCTCAAGGACGTGAGCCTGGCCGCGCTGGACACCCCCGCCGCCCAGGCCCTGCTGCTGCAACTGGCCAAATACCCCGACATGCTCAGCGCCGCAGCGCGCGATTTCGCCCCGCACGACGTCAGCTTCTACCTGCGCGATCTGGCCGCCAGCTACCACAGCTATTACGACGCCGAGCGCATTCTGGTGGAAGACGAAGCGGTTAAACTGGCCCGGCTTGCGCTCATCGCTGCCACCGCCCAGGCGCTGCGCAACGGCTTGGCCGTGCTGGGCGTCTCGGCCCCCGAGCGCATGTAACCCACGCCCCCGAGAGAGAACCCCCTTCACCTGACCATGAACACCATGCGCCCCCTCAGCACCGCTCCAACAGGCATCGGCAGGCAGCGCGGCGGCACCATCGCCGGCATCCTGATCGGGCTGACCATCGGCTTTGCCATCGCCATTGGTGTGGCGCTATACATCTCGCGCATGCCCCTGCCCTTCATCAACACCAGCGCCAACACCCGGCCCTCGGCACTGGACTCGACCGAGCAAGAGCGCAACCGCACCTGGAACCCCAACGCCTCCTTGAGCAGCCGCACCGGCGCGGCATCCGCGCCTGCCGCCCCCGCGCCAGGCACGGCGCGCCCCAAGCGCCCGCCCGAGCCGGAAGCCCCACCCGTCGAGCCAGAGCCCCCCTCCGAAGTCGTCGCCGTGGCGCCGCCACGCGCCACCCCGTCCGACCCGCTGGGCGAGCTGGCCGCCAAAGTCAGCAACCGCCCAGCGCCCACCGAGCCGGCCCAAGCGCCTGCCGCCCCGCCCGCTTCGACTGACACCTACCAATACTTCGTGCAAGCGGGTGCCTACCGCTCGCGCGCCGACGCCGATGCGCAACGCGCCCGTCTGGCGATGAACGGCTGGGACGCCCGCATCACCAGCCGCGAGCAACAAGGCCAAACCATTTATCGCGTGCGCGTAGGCCCCTTCGGCAAAAGCCAGGATGCCGCCAACATCAAACGGCAGTTTGACCTGCAAGGCTTTGACTCCGCCGTTGTGCGCCAAGCGCGCTGAGCGCCTCGGCCCCCAGGCGCTGCGCAATCCGGCGATGGTTTTATGCCGAGGTTTTGAAATTCGGTCGTCTTTTCTCAACCTGAAAGGAGCACTTCATGACTGCCATCCGTCATGTTTTTGCCGCCACAAGCGCCGTTTGCGCCTTCGTGCTCGCCGCTGGCCTGCCCTTGACCCAGGCCCAAGCGCAAAACAGGCATGCAGCCAGCGCCTATGCCGTCTGTGAAGACGGGCAGCAAGACCGCGCTGCCTGCCGCCGCGAAATCGGCGCTGTGCGCCAGCGCGCTCCGCAAGACCCCGCCTCCGCCGACTTTCAGCAAAACGCCCTGCGCCGCTGCCAGGCCCACGGCCATCGCAGCGAAGCCCGCCAGGCATGCGAGGAGCGCGTGCGCCGTGGCCAGCACACCCATATGCACGGCAGCGTCATGGGCGGGGGCGTGCTGTATGAGCACCAATCCGGCCCTGGCGTGCAGTAAGCGCCTGCTCAAAGGCCCGCAGCAGCTTTGGTTTTCCGCGCCGTCGTGCAATTCATTGCCCAAGCGCGTCCCAACCAATCGGCAGGCCCGCAAAAAGCGGCCTGCCCCTGCGCCGGGCGGAATGCGCGCGGCGCTTCTCCCTTTCCCCACGCCTGAACGGCTGGCCGCCTGCGCTGGCCGTGCCGTTTCAACCCCTCTCCTGCATGGATTTGTCACGTGATCGACTCCAAACTCCTTGAACTGTTGGTCTGCCCCGTCACCAAAGGCAGCCTGCGCTACGACCGCGAGCGCCAAGAACTGATCTCCCTCAGCGCCCGCCTGGCCTATCCCATCCGCGATGGCATCCCCATCCTGCTGGAAAACGAAGCCCGCCCGCTGGAGGAGCAGGAGTTGGAACAACCGGCTTGACCCCCGCGCCCCACCTCAGTGCAAAGCACATTTTTACAAATCAATAAGAAACAAAATAACCATTTTTCGGCATGATAGACATTGAATTAATTTTCCAATTGATCGATAAATAAACACACCAATCCCATGCCCTTTACGGTTCTCATCCCCGCCCGCATGGCTTCTGGCCGCCTGCCGGACAAACCCCTGGCCGATATCGGCGGCCTGCCCATGGTGGTGCGCGTGGCGCGCCAGGCCCGACAAAGCCAGGCGCAAGCCGTCGTGGTCGCTGCCGATGACGAGCGCATTGCGCGCGCCTGTGCGCACTACGGCATCGCCTGCGTGATGACCCGGCCAGAGCACCCCAGCGGCAGCGATCGCCTGGCCGAAGCCGTCGATATCCTGGGCCTGGACGACCAGGCCCTGGTGGTCAACGTGCAAGGCGATGAGCCATTCATCCCGCCCGCGCTGATTGACGCGACGGCGCACGCGCTGGCCACCCACGCCCACGCCGTCATGGGCACTGCCGCCCACCCGATTGAGCGGCTGGAGGAGTTCACCAGCCCGCACGTCGTCAAACTCGTGCTCAACGGCCAAGGCGATGCGCAGTATTTCAGCCGCGCGCCCATCCCCTGCTACCGCGACGCGCAGCAGGGCAACTGGTGGCAAGGCGAGGGCGTGCAGGCGCTGCACCGTCCCCTGCGCCACATCGGCATTTACAGCTACCGCGCGGGCTTTTTGCGCCGCTTTCCCACGCTGGCCGCCGCCCCGACCGAGCGCACCGAATCGCTGGAGCAACTCAGGGCGCTCTGGCACGGCTACCGCATTGCCGTGCATCTTGCGCAGCAAGCGCCCCCGGCCGGGGTGGATACCCCGGAAGATTTGCAGCGCGCGCGCCAATGGGCGGCCACACTCTCGCCTTGAAGTCTTGGGCTGGCATATTTACCAATCAAAGGCAAAAAAATACCTATTTTCGGCAAATCCCTATTCAAAACAAATTTTCTTTGAAATGGAATTATTCGCGATGATAGGGATGATTCATCAGCAGCGACCAGGCGCGGTAAAGCTGCTCGGCCAGCAGCACGCGCACCAGCGGATGGGGCAAGGTCAAATCCGATAACCGCAAGCGCTCATGCGCCTGATCACGCAACGCGCCATCCAGCCCATCAGGCCCGCCAATCAGAAACACCACATCGCTGCCCCGCTCGCGCCAGCCGCGCAGCCGCTGGGCCAACTGCATGCTCGTGCCCTGCTGGCCACGCTCATCCAGCGCCACCACATGCGCCTGGGACGGAATCTGCGCCTGCATGCGTTGCGCTTCCGCCGCCATCATTTGCTGCGCCGTTTTGCCGCTGGTGCGCGGCTCGGCTTTGACGGCGCGCAACTCCAGCCGCATATCGGGCGGAAAACGCCTAGCGTAATCTTCATACCCCGCCTGCGCCCAGGCAGGCATCTTTTGCCCCACGGCCACAATCATCAGTTTTCGCATGGGCGGCGATGGTACAAGCTCTCCAAACACCCAAAGCCAGCACCCAAAACCGTCTGCTTGTCAGGTTTTCGCCTGACGCGCGACTGATGCAATCATCCATCGACTGCAAAGGAGAAAACCATGCCCTCATCAACGATACGCCAGCGTGGCTGGCTGGCGCTATGGATTGCAGCCTGCGCACTGGCCATCACCGCGCTGCTGCACTGGATCCCGCCCGCGCGCGCCGACAAGCCCGCTGCCCAACCCGACCCGGCCTGGGCCATGCTGGCCGCGCTCAAAGACGTGCACGGCCAGGACGCCCGCACGCATCTGCACGCCGACCGCCCCACGCTGGTCAAGTTCTGGGCCAGTTGGTGCCCCCTGTGCCTGGCGGAACTGCAACAAACCAACGACTGGGCGCGTGAGCAGACGCTGGGCCGCGTCAACCTCGTCAGCCTGGCCTCGCCCGGCCACTTGGGCGAAAAAGCCAGCGGCGCTTTCGAGCATTGGTATGCCCGCCTGAACTACCCTGCCCTGCCCGTGCTGCTCGATCATGGCGGCCGTATCGGGCAGATGCTGCAAATCCACGGCTATCCATCCTGGGCGCTGTTCGACGCCAATGGGCAGCTCGTGCGCACCATCAGCGGCAGCAGGGAGGCCGCCCAACTGCAAGCCCTGCTGGCCGATCCAGCCGCCCCACTTTCTTCACCCACCCCATCGTCCCCCTCTGCATCAAAGGAGACTCCCGGCATGAACCCCAAAACCATTTACCTGGCCGGCGGCTGCTTCTGGGGCCTGGAAGCGTACTTCCAGCGCGTGCCCGGCGTGATCGATGCCGTTTCCGGCTACGCCAATGGCAAGACCGACAAACCCAGCTATGAGGACGTGATCCACCGCGGCACCGGCCACGCCGAAACCGTCCGCGTGGATTACGACGCCGCTCGCCTCAGCCTGGAAGACGTGCTGGAGTACTACTTCCGCGTGATCGACCCCACCAGCCTGAACCGGCAAGGCAACGACCGCGGCACGCAATACCGCACCGGCATTTACTACACCGACCCCGCCGAACAACCCGTGATTGCCGCCGCCCTCGCCGCCGAGCAGCACAAATACCGCCAGCCTCTGGTGGTGGAAAACCTGCCGCTGCGCCAATTCCACCCCGCCGAGGACTACCACCAGGACTACCTGCTGAAAAACCCCGACGGCTACTGCCACATCGACATCCGCAAAGCCGATGAGCCTTTGCGCGGACGCCGCCAGGAGCCATCGCCGCCCCAAAGCCCCGCTGCCGCTTTCGATGCCGCCAGCTACCGCAAGCCCGACGACGCCACGCTGCGCAGCCAGCTCACCGCCGAGCAATACCGCATCACCCAGCAAAGCGGCACCGAGCGCGCCTTCAGCCACGCCTACGACCATTTGTTCGAGCCAGGCATTTACGTGGACGTCGTCAGCGGCGAGCCGCTGTTCAGCTCAGCCGACAAATACGACTCCGGCTGCGGCTGGCCCAGCTTCACCCGCCCCATCGAAGCCATCGCCGTTACCGAGCATGAGGACTTGAGCTACAACATGCGCCGCGTCGAAGTGCGCAGCCGCGCCGCCCATTCGCACCTGGGCCACGTCTTCCCCGACGGCCCGCGCGACAAAGGCGGCCGGCGCTACTGCATCAACGGCGCCAGCTTGCGCTTCATCCCCCTCGATCAAATGGATGCGCAGGGCTATGGCGCTTACAAAGCGCAAGTGCTGCGTTGAACGCCAGCGGGCCATCGCCGCACAGGCGATGGCCCTCCAATGCCTTTTATTTCAATCAAAGGAAATCAATCATCAATGAATACATGCCGAAACATTGGCATTTTTTTGCTTTTGATTGAAAAACAAAGAGGCTTCTTGTCACCAAGAAGCCTCTTTCTTTTCAGGGCCCGATCACGAGCTCAACCAAACCAGCAAGCAAGGCGCTTGACCATAACCTGCCGCAGCCCCATCACCGGCCCCAACAATCGCCAATGATGCTGCCCGTAGTGACCCCATTGGAGCCGCGCAAGCCCGTATGGGTCAGGGTATAGGCGCCGCACTTATCACCCGCCTGGCTGCCCTGCGGGGTTGCGGTCAATGTGAACGTCGCCCCATCCGATTGCAACGCAATGGTGTAGCGCCCATTGGGCACCGTCGTCAACCCAGCCGGGAATTGATTGGTCAGTGGATACGTGCCCTGCGCCGTGGCGGCGCGCTCCAGCCACTGCGCGCCTTGCAGCAAAGCCGAGCGGGCTTCAGCGCGATGCCCCCGGCGCACATACTCCTGATAGCTGGGGTAGGCGATTGCCGCAAGAATGGCCACGATAACCACCGTAATCATGACCTCGATCAAGGTAAACCCTTGGGCGCGCATCGCCGCAGGCTGACGCCAAGCGCGCGTGGAGGTGTGTGTCGATACCATGCAAATCTCCTTGACGTTGATTACTGGAGCTGACGCCAGCTAGGACGCATAGCCTGAATGGGCATCAAGGCCAGCTTGTTGTCTTTGGTCCTGCCGCTGCCAGAGCTGGTCACCACGGTACGGTCGCCCGACTTGATGGACGTCATGCTATCTGGCAACAAGGACATCCGTGAAACGCCATCGTCACTTCCGTTATACAAACCATCGCCATTCAAATCCATCAACTGCACGGAAGGCGGCTTGCCCGTCATGATGTTGAGCATGGTGAGGTAGCGTTTGCCCGCTTCAGGCACGGCCGAGCAGGTTTCATCTTCCAAATCACCCGAACCCCGTGCCGGCACCTGGGAGTTCACTGCGAGGATGTTGCTCCCGTCATAAAACCCCATGGTCTGCAACAAACGCTCGCCGCTTGCGGGCAAGTTGAGGAACCAGCCCTTCGTATTGGCATTGCTCCAATCCACTGCGTTGCCGCTGGTAGCCCAAAAATCGGTGCCTGCACTTTCGCCCGAGCCGCCCTTTGTCGTGCTGCTGACCGTCTGGGAGACCAGGCTGGTTGAAGCAGACAGGGCCTGCGGCGCTTCAATCCCATCTGCCGAGCTGCCCGGATGCACTTCCAACAACGTCTTGGCCGCATTGCGGAACTTGTACCGTGTGTTGTCCAACACCGAGTAAATCGCCTGCACATCCGTGGTCGAGCGATCAGGCATCGTCACGTTGCGCCCCGTCCCGAACGCCACCATCATGCCCCTGCCCGCCGGGTGGGCGCGCACGGTCGGCGCCACGGTAATGGGCTGGCGCACGCAAGAGGAAGGGCTGACCTGACCGCTGTTTGAACGGCGGCAGGCCGTAAACAGCGGCTGCCCGCCAAAGGCAACGCCCCAGTCGCTTGGCGAACTGCTGGAGACATCGAACTTCCACAAATTGCCCTTGAGATCGCCCGCATAAATGACATCGGGCCTGTCGTCACCATTGATATCCACCAGGCGGGGGGCGGACAAACCGTTCTCGCTCTTGTTTTCAGGCGAGGCTGTGGCTGCGGTGATAGCCTCGATCTTGTGCACGCCCTTGTCGCCATCCAGGTACTGGATGTAGAGCACCGGCTGCTCATTGGCGCTGTTGTAACCATTGCCCAGCACCACCGCCCAGCGATCATTATTCATCTTCGCCACCTGCGCGGCGCGCATGGGATAGGTCTCATGCGGCACTGGCGCGCCGAAAATGTGACCCAGGTCGGGATCCAGACCCACAGGATCGGGTGCGCCAGTCAGGCTGCGCGGGATCTGCGTTTTGTCCATCATCACCAGGCTGCTAGCGTTGCTGGCCGAGAAGTTATCCGGATTCGTCACATCCAGCACAAAGTAACCACGGCCGCCCGCCCCCAAAGTGCCTACCAGCACGGTTTTCCAAGTGCCATTGATTTTGGCGTCACCGGCAAAGGGGGAGCCATCGACATAAAACTTGTGGTTGTAACTCGGCAAGGTCAGCTCACGCAGCCCTGGCACAACCCCCTTGGGCACATAAGCAATCCGCTCCTCGCCGTCATACGCGGAAAAGCCATGCAACATGCCGTCATTGCCGCCCACGTAGATCATGGCATCTTCAGCATTTTGACGGGTGGCGTGAGCAAAATTCAAATAATCGTCTGCGCCATAACCGCTGGCGGGCTTGCCGACATACCAAATACTGGAGTTCACAATATCACCCTGGCGCGACTGGCGCTTGCGGTAGTTGGGGTCGTTTTCCAGCGCACGGCTGCCACGCAGATAGTTCACACGATTGGCCCCCTCAGGATCGGCCAGCCCGCCTGAGAGTGCTGCACGCTGTGCAGCACTCAGCGGGTGCGCGCCAGCAGCAGTGCTCCAGATAAAAGGCACGCCAGCCTGAGTTGCATCATTGGTGGTAAGGATCAACCGGTTGGGGATTTGCGCTTCAGGCCGATCATCCAGCATATCCGCCGTATTGCGCGGATTGATACCAGCACTGCCCCACACAGCATTGGCGCTGCGCTGCCCCTGTGTATTCATCGTCCAAGCTTCGACATACCCTTTCCAAGCCTTGGCCGAATCAAAGGTGGATGTAAACAGTCCCACATCGGTGTACACGTTATTACTGCCACTGGCAGCCATAGCAGTTGTGCCTGGCTGCGTTTCAGCATTGATCCGCTTGAAGATCTCGGTAAAAGCCGCCGTCAGACGCGCCTCACTGTCCACAGGATAAAACTTGCCCCGGCTATTAAGCGCCATATGCCAAAGATCGGATTGGCGATTGGTTTCATCAGTGTTCCAGATATGCAGCGTCGGCCAGGTTGCACTGCCGTTGTACAAATTCTGGAAATCTCCCCCATAAGTGTTTGCCAATGCAGGAGGGGCTTGGTTCACCCACGTCCGATCAAACTGCGGACGAGCCGGCCACTCATAAGCCGAGCGCCCATAACCAATCGTGAAATTCACCAAGTGCTGCCATGTTGCAGGGTTGTACTTGGGATTCCAAAACTTGGGGACACGAACACCACCTATGATTTCCTCATCCGGAGCATTTCGATAATCTGGCAAAGGCTCCACTTCATTGTCAATATTGGGCTGCAAATCCATTGTCCAGCCCCTGAATGCCCAGTCGGCCAGATTACCGCCATCGCTTCCTTTGTAAACACGCGCCCAGTCTTGATTGGGGTTATAAGATTGCGGCCCTCCACCAACTGAAGCAATGGAATCTTCATCTCTATGACCCTGAGGCGGCATGTACGATGCATGTTGACTATTCCATGCTCCATCAGTCAGAAAAATATGATAAGCACGCCGACAACCAAGATAAGGCGCTCCCGTAACCCCTGGCTCCTTTGCCCAGGGACTATTAACTCCCAAAGCAGGATTGCTCATGTAATCAAACGCCTGCATCATCATTTTGTGCGACGGCGTGCCTTGATAAGGATCGAGCGAATTCAAATAATTAAGAAAATTCTGCCGATGTTGTCCCTCAAAAGAGCGCATGGCGTTGAGATCCCCGCGAGAAATCGTGGAGGCATTCATCGTTTCGCCGTTGTACCACATGGCCTGCCACGCCAAACGAATAGAACCCTCAGGCACAGCTGTTGGTGAAGTAATCGCATCTCTCAAAGAACGCTTAAGCATAAACATCCGCTGTTCACCTGGATTGGCTTTCAGAAAAGCCACATTATTATCAGGACCTGTATACGGTGTCCCAGACCCTGTATATCGTTTAAAAGAGCCCCACCCCCCCATCTGGTTGCGAGTCTTGAAAGCGCCACTCGTAGTCTCATAAGGGCACTGATCTTGTTTGAAGCTTTCATGGACGTAAAGCTGCCCACCAATCATGCGATAAGAGCCCGTCCCATAGTAACGGTGCAAAAAATACTCCGTATAGCACCCATCAATGTCAAATGCCATACTACCTGAGTTATCCAGCGTAATCATCACATTAGGCTTCGGGGGTTTATATCCGGAACCAGGCGGAGTGTCCGCCAGCTCCAAAGGCGCAGCAATAATCTGCGTGGCGCTTGCCACAGCCATTAGAGAAAGAACAGCCTGATAAAGGGCAGTTTTTTTAAACATGGTAGTCCTCCTCGTACAGAAATCAGTCTTTGAGTTTTTGGGGAACAAAGGTTTGCTGTAGCACAACACGCGTGCCGTCCTTGCGACCATGAGCAATGGCTGTCACGCGATAAACCACCAGCGGATCAACGCTCAAGGGCAGGAGATTCGTTGCCCCTCCCACAATCAGCCCCGTGCTTTGAGCCGTATCTGAATAAGGCAATACCTCAATCCAATACCATGCCCCAATATTTCCGTTACCTGTTTGATTAAGAATCGCGCTACCGCTCGAACCCAATTCTTCCGTATTGGACCCACTCGCAGCGCCGGTATATTGTCCATAACGCGCACCCACATTGGCTTGCTGCATGGCATTCAAAAAGGTTTCATTATTCCAAAAATCCTGCCCAGTATTATTCATGTCAGCGCCTCGCTTGGTACACAAAGCATGGCGACATTTGGTAGGATTGGCCGCATTAAGCTGCGCCAAAAGCGGCGTAATTTCTTCCGCCCCCTGGGGAAAATACAAAGTATTGGTCGCCCGGCAGCGGCTAGGGTTACTTGGGTTTCTTGCGCACACAGCGCCATTAGGCCCTTGGCGCAAAATATCCAGCTCTGCATCCTGCAACATGGCCTGAGCAGCGGCAAATGCACGCTGGTAATCGGCGTCATTGCTAATGACCATTTGATTAAACAGCGCCGAGCGCGAAGCCCACAGTGCCAAAAGCATGCCCAGCAAAACCATCACCAATACGATGAATAATGCAACGCCACGCTGGCGCGCTGCCGGGGGTGAATAAGGGGTGTAATGCGTAATCATGGCTGCGACGATTGAAATGGTTTGAACCCAGTGCTTTTATCAGCCCAAAACGCCTTGGCTGCGTAGCTGGAAAACGTTGCGGTACACCTGATGCAGGCGATTTCCATAGCTTGCTTGCGTGTTCTGGCAGTTCATGTACCGAGAATCTGCAGGCACATCCACAAGGCGCGAACCCACCATATCCAGACAGACCTCCACCGCAATCACATCAGCCCAATTGGTCACATCGGAAGCCAAAACACGCCGAATGGTGGGTGTGCCGCTGGCTGCACCAGCCTGGACGTAATAGCGAACCTGAAAATCCGCGACATCTTGAATAATGGCTTGAGGTTGCCCCCCCACGCCACTGCAAACCAGCTCATTACCGCGCAAAGCAAAACGGCTGATAATTCGGGGGAAATTGGCGCTACCGGAAGGAGTGGCAACCCCTCCTTCTCCAAGGCAATCTCTAAATAAGCTCCCTGGAGCAGAAACGCCTGTTAGTCGTTCTGCATAGTTTTGGTGCCCTACATTCAGCGCGAACTCAGTGGCATTAGGCGCGTCCACGCCATTAATGATCTGGCTCCATTGGTTATAGCCAACCTGAAACGCCACCTTCGTATTAGGCGATAAATTGGCACTCGTCCCCTGGTTGGTTTCCACATCCAAATTCAGTTCCAGCGAACCTGCCTGGCGGATTTGCTGCCCCAGCACACGGAAAGCATACGAAGCCTGCTGCTGAAGCTGGGCCGCCTCGCTCACCGTGGTGGTCGCCCCACGGGACACCATGACCGCGCCCATCGCCACCGCCACAATCAGCATCCCGATGGTGATACCCACCATCAATTCCACAAGCGTCACGCCGGCTTGATGCCGCACAAAAGCCATTTCAGAGTGCTTTCCAGGCAGACCCGACGTTATCAAGGATTTACGCAACATATCAATCCCCCACAAATAAAACACTCGATTTCAGGAATTGGCAATCTGTATCACGCTGCCATCTGCACAGTAAGGCCGGGCAACGCCTGAGTTTGAATTGGCAGTGCAGCGCGCCGCCAATTGAATGAATTGAAGATAGCAAGTTCGCCCCACAGGACAGGAAATGCTACCCCCCGCTGCATTCTGGCTAGAAAGCCGAAAATACTTATTAAAATCAGAGTCCTCGGAGACGCCAGCAGATTCATTCTCTCGCCAGGAAATCATGACGCCAAGCTGGCGATTATTTCCGGCAGCAGCCCCGCTTTCATCATTCACAAAAAACACATTCGCATCCGCCAAAGGCAAAATTTCACGCACATTTTTTTTCCATTGCTCAATGTCCCATTGAGCCAAGGTTGCAGAATCGCACCCATTCGTGCAATTGACCGCCGTCCCATCGGCGCCCCAGCCAACCAGATAATTGGAGGCCGTGCCAGAGGAAAAAGAATTGGGATTCATGCGCAAACGCTCACTCAGGTTTTCAACCAACCGTATAGCTTGCGCCTGCCGCACCGCAGCCTGCGTATTGTTCATGGTGCGCATCTGCATACCCAATATGCCAAGAATGCCTAAAGCCGTCACCAAAACGGCAACCAGGGCCTCAATCAGGGAAACACCGTTTTGGCGCGCAATGGAGGGGAAATTCGGCTGTTTCATAAATGACTCACCCAATAATTAGCCAATTAACAAGTCGCCCCGGCCGAAGGATGGACGCGAATACTGCCGCCTGGGCTGATACAAATATTCATCGCAGACGGATCGCTCACCGTCTTGCCCGCTGGCGTCACGCTAAAACCAAATGCAGCGCCAAAAGCTCCACGGGAATCCACTCTGATTTTTCCGGTATCCGTGCCAGTACGCGTAATCGCCACTTTGGCGGGAGCGTCGTAGCGCTGCAAAATGGGTACGCCGTTGTCACAGGCTTCATCGCCATTGGTATCGACGCAAACCTGCCACCCGCAATTCCATCCATTTGCACTGCACGAACCGCTTGGCAAGCTCTCGATCACAGCCCCACCGCGTTTGATGGCTTCGGAGCGAGCGAAATACAGCGTGGACTGAAAAATTTCGCTGGCCTGGCGAACGCGCCAGCGCTCCATCAAGGGGGCGAAGTTGGGTGCAGCAATCGCAGCCAGTATTGCGAGAATCGAAATCACCGTCAGCAACTCCACCAGCGTGAAACCTGCTGGCGACTGGATCCGGCGAGACGACAAGGGGAACAAGACAGTGGGACGCATGGCAATAACTCTCTATATCTCGGGCATTCTCCCTGCAAACTGCACTGAATAGCCATGCCCCACCGACCAGCGGTAGGGCCTGTGTGATGAGTGGGCATGTACGCTTTTGATGCCCCCCCGAAAAATGCCCAGCTACCCGCTCAAAACACAGCACGGTCGCATTTGTCATTAGGGCATCACGATCAAGACGCGTGACGTTGAAAAGCCTCTTGCAGCGCCGCCCAGCTCAGCCCGAAGCGGGCCAGGTATTTGCGCAGGCGATCGCTGTCGTTGATGGCGCTGCGTTGGGTGCGCGAGTGGTTGAAAAGCTGGCGGCCCGCATCGGCCAGGCTGGCGCTGCGTTGGCAGATGGCGAGCACGGCGCGCAGTTGCAGGCGGTCAAACAAATCCAGCGCGGCCAGCCGCTCGGGGCCGAGCAGGGTGTGCAGCAGTGCGTCTTCTCCGCTGCCGTGGTTGGCGGCAGTGCCATCGGCGTCATTGCCAGCGGGCGCGGCATCGGCACCGGCTTCGGCCTTGCCGTGCCACAGCCATTGCAGGCGGGCGATTTCGGCTTCGACCAGGGCGCTGCCGATGCGCCCGCCTTCGGCCAGGGTGGCCAGGCGGGTGATGCTGGCGGCCAGGTCGCGGAAGTTGCCGCGCCAGGGCGCATCGGGCGATTGGGCAAAGGCGAGGTAGCGCGCCCGCGCCTCGCGGCTCAAGCGCGCCAGGCGCCCGTCTTCGCTGGCGTGGCGCGCGAGCAGGTGATCGATGTTGGGTTCGATGTCTTCGGGCCGCTCGGCCAGGCCGGGCAGGTGGTAAGTCCAGAGGTTGATGCGCGCGAACAGGTCTTCGCGAAAGCGCCCGGCGGCTACGTCGGCGCGCAGGTCGCGGTGGGTGCCGGCGATGAGCTGGAAGTCGCTCTCCACCTCCTGGTCGCTGCCCATCGGGTAGAAGCGTTTTTCTTCCACGGCCTTGAGCAGCATGGCTTGCTCGTCCAGGCCCAGCTCGCCGATTTCGTCGAGAAACAGCACCCCACCATTGGCGCTGCGCAGCAGCCCGGCGCGGTCGGCGGCGGCGCCGGTAAAGGCGCCTTTTTTGTGGCCGAACAGGGTGGAGGCGGCGCCATCGCCGCGCAAGGTGGCGCAGTTGACTTCGACAAAGGCCCCTTGCACCTGGTGGCGGGCTTTTTTCAGCTCGTACATGCGCCGCGCCAGGTGCGATTTGCCCGCGCCGGTGGGGCCGGCCAGCAGGATGGGCGCACGCGAGCGCACGGCCACGCGCTCGATTTCGTCGATCAGCGCGTTGAAGCGCGCGTTGCGCGTGGCGATGCCGCTTTTGAGGTGCGCGCGCGCTTCGCGCTGGGCTTGCCGGAAACGCTGGGCCAGCGCGTCGTAGCGCGAGAGATCGAGGTCGATCAGGGTCAGGCTGCCGGGCTGCTGGCCGTTTTGCCGCCGGGGCGGGCTGGTTTGCAGCAGCACGCCGGGGATGAAGCGCGCCTCCACCAGCAAAAACAGGCAGATTTGCGCCACGTGCGTGCCGGTGGTGATGTGCACCCGGTAGTTCTCGCGCGCGCTGTCGAAAGGGTAGCTGCGCGCCCAGTCGTACAGCCCGGCGTAAACCTCGCCAAAGTCCCAAGGGTCGCTCACTTCGATGGGGATGAGGTTGGCCTGCGTCGCGGGCGACAGCTCGGCAATGTCGGCCAGCACGCGGTCGGCCAGGCGCTGGTAGCGGCTGGCGTAGAACAGCTCCAGCCGGTCCAGCGGCCAGTCCGCTTGCTGCGCCAGCGACACCGTGGGCCGCCACTTCTCCCACCGGCCCTTGCCGCCGCCCGCATCCAGTTGGGTGCCCAGGTAACCGATGACAACGTTTTTCTTGCGCATGACAGATATAGATCAAAAGATAGAAATGGCTGATTTCTATCTCATATTCTATTTTCAAGGGTAAGGCCGTTTGTGATTGACACCCCGGGCGCGCCGGGAGTGAAGAATTTTTTCTTTTTCAAATCAATGGCTTGAACTCTTTTTCACCCGCTTGAGGCGACTTGGCACGGCATTTGCACTAAGAAAAGCGTCAGGCGCAAGCGCCTATCGCTTGCAGGCCAGGGTTGGGGCGCAAGGCCCGCCCTGCCGGTGCCGGCGGCCGCCCACTGGGGACGATGAAGCCGATGAGGCCGATGCGCTCGCCACGGGTGTCGCACCGCCGGTATGCCGCGCGGCGCGGGCGTCTGACAAGGCATGGGCGTGGACGCCGACGTTTCGTCCCCGGTTCGACTCCGGGCATGCCTCCACTGGTAGCTCAGTTGGATAGAGCAACGTGCTGATAACACGTGTGTCGCGGGTTCGACTCCCGCCCATCCTTCCCCAGCCGCAAGGCTGGCTACGAGTGAAGCGGTCGCAAGACCACCCGCCGAACCGTGGCGGGCCGGGCGCAGGGCAAGGCTTTCGGGCCTTGGATTGCACCGGCCAGCCACACGCCCTGGCGGCTTTGCGCTGGCGGCGTCCGGCTGCGTGCCTGGTTGCGTTCCTGGCACGTGGCCAGACGCAGGCCGCGGGGCCACAGCGGCACGGCCAGCCGGGCCGGATGCGCGTGTTTTGCTGCGCCATCTGGCCCCGCCCGCCATGCCCTGCCCCCGCGCCACGCCAGTCCGTTGTCAGGGCAGGTTCGGCACCTTTTAATGTTTGTTGCGAGAGAGAAGAAAACCATGAAAACCTACGGCTTCAAGACCTTCCAGGTCAACAAGAACGAGCGCGGCCTGTTGCTGCGCAATGGCGATTTCGAATGCGTGCTGGCCCCCGGCAAGCACCGCGTCTGGGCCTGGGGCGAGGCGCTGGAAGTGCTGCGCTTTGGCCAGCAAGCCAGCGCCTTCAGCCACCCGCTGACCGACTACCTGATGGCGCACGAACCCGAGGTGCTGGCCCAGCACTTCGTGCGCGCCGAGCTGGGCGAATCAGAAGTGGGCCTGCTGCACCAGGACGGGCTGCTGGCCGAAGTGCTGCCACCCGGCACCCGCCGCCTGTACTGGAAGCATCTGCATGACGTGCGCGTGGAGGTGCTGCCGCTGCCAGCGGACGCCCGCATCGCGCCCGAGCTGGCCGCGCGCTTGCAGCAACTGGCCGAGCGCCGCGGCCCGGCCAGCCTGGCCGATGGCGTGCTGCTGGCGCAGGTGCCGCAGTTCCACACCGGCCTGCTGTGGCTGGATGGCCGCCTGCACGCCGCGCTGCCGCCCGGCGTACACGGCTTCTGGCGCTTTGGCCGCACCCTCGCCGTCGATGTGGTGGACTTGCGCGCCCAGACCGCTGAAGTGGCGGGCCAAGACATCCTCACCCGCGACAAGGTCGGCCTGCGCCTGAACCTGGCCGCCGTGTGGCGCTATGCCGATGTGCAGGCCGCCTTCGCGCAACTGCCCAAGCCCGCCGAGCACGTCTATCGCGAGCTGCAATTCGCGCTGCGCGCCGCCGTCGGCCAGCGCACGCTCGATGCCTTGCTGGACGACAAGGCCGCCATCGACAGCGCCGTGCTGCAAGCCGTGCGCGCCAAACTGGCCGGCTGCGGCATCGCGCTGGAGAGCGTGGGCGTCAAAGACATCATCCTGCCCGGCGAGATGCGCAGCATCCTGGCGCAGGTGGTCGAGGCCGAAAAGGCCGCCCAGGCCAACGTCATCCGCCGCCGCGAGGAAACCGCGGCCACCCGCTCGCTGCTCAACACCGCCAAGGTCATGGAAGACAACCCCGTGGCCCTGCGCATGAAAGAGCTGGAAACCCTGGAGCGCGTGGCCGAGCGCATCGACAAGATCTCGGTGGTCGGCGGGCTGGATCAGGTCTTGAATGGGCTGGTCAAGCTGCGTTGAAAACGGGGCAACGCCTGCCTTTTCAGCCCGGAAATGCAGAAATTTTACAAATCAAAAGAAACAAAATATGCATATTTTGGCATGATAGTCAATACACTTGTTTTCCTTTGATTCGTAAAATCCGAATTGGATTCGCATTGTAAAATTCCACATCAAAAGAAAATAAGCCCATTGTTTACCAAGCCAAAAAATAGTCATTTCTTTTCTCTTGAATTGCAAAAAACAGAGGCAGCCATGCAAGCACGCCCCAGCCGCAAACAACACCGCATCGAACGCAAAGCCACCCGCGCCGCAGCCCGCATGCAGCCCGTGCTGGTGTCGATTCACGCCCGCACAAGTCATCAAGAACTGCATCGAGGCCATGCGCCCGGATCGGCCCGCAAGCGCCCGTCAGCAATGCTCGAGCAATGAAAAGAAAAACCCATGAAAAACCAGGAAAACCCGAACCCCGAAGCCATCCAGCAAAAGCGCCTCGCCCGCCGCCTGGCCGCTGCGCAATCGCGCCACGCGCCCCATGCCCCTGCTGAAGAAAAGCCGCAGCCCGAGATCGTGGAAATCCGAGGCGAGCACGGCAGCCACCTGCACGTGCAGCAAGGCAGCGCCGCGCCCATCAAGATGTGGACGCAGGGCGTGCCGGTAGAGGACGAAGCACGCCAGCAGTTGCTCAACGTCGCCAGCCTGCCCATCGTGTTCAGGCACGTGGCGGTGATGCCCGACGTGCACTACGGCATTGGGGCGACCATCGGCTCGGTCATCCCCACCGTGCGCGCCATCATCCCCGCCGCCGTGGGCGTGGACATCGGCTGCGGCATGATCGCCTGCAAGACCACGCTGACCGCCAGCGACCTGCCCGACAACCTCGGCCCCTTGCGCGCGGCCATCGAAAAAGCCGTGCCGCACGGCATGACGCCCAAGAAATACGGCCGCGACAAGGGCGGCTGGGAAACCCCGCCCGAAGAAACCGACGCCGCCTGGGCGCGGCTGGCCGATGAGTTCAACGCCATCTGCGACAAGCACCCGCGCATGCGCAACACCAACAACCACAAGCACCTGGGCACGCTGGGCGGGGGCAACCACTTCATCGAAATCTGCCTGGACGAGGCGCAAAGCGTGTGGATCATGCTGCACAGCGGCTCGCGCGGCGTGGGCAATGCCATCGGCACCCATTTCATCGAGCTGGCCAAGAAAGATGCCGAGCTGCACCAGCGCAACCTGCCCGACGCCAACCTGGCCTACTTTGAAGAAGGCGCGCGCTACTTTGGCGACTACGTGCAGGCCGTGGGCTGGGCGCAAAAGTTCGCCGCCGCCAACCGCGAGGTGATGATGACCCGCGTCATCCACACGCTGCGCAACGTCATCGCCAAGCCCTTCGACACGCACGTGGAAGCCGTCAACTGCCACCACAACTACGTGCAGAAAGAAACGCACTTCGGGCAAGAGGTGTTCGTCACCCGCAAGGGCGCGGTCAATGCCGAAAAAGGGCGGCTGGGCATCATCCCGGGGAGCATGGGCGCCAAAAGCTACATCGTGCGCGGCAAGGGCAACCCCGACAGCTTCAACAGTTGCAGCCACGGCGCGGGCCGCACCATGAGCCGCACCCAGGCCAAGAAGCAATTCACCGTGGCCGACCAGATCCGCGCCACCGCCGGCGTGGAATGCCGCAAGGACGAGGCCGTGATCGACGAAATCCCGATGGCCTACAAGGACATCGACGCGGTCATGGCCGCCCAGCGCGACCTGGTGGACGTGGTGCACACGCTCAAGCAGGTGCTGTGCGTGAAGGGGTGAGTGACGCAGGATGGGCGCTCAGGCCGCCGATGGATAACGGTGGAACACGAAGAACTGTCCGTCCTGCTGCCAGCCGCGCGCCGCATAGAGCTTTTTCGCAGGCAAGCTCCCGCGCAGCACATTCAGACCGATGCGCGCCGCGCCAAAGTGCCAGGCATGCTCTTCCACCGCCGCCAACAGCTGCGATGCCACGCCCCGCCAGCGCGCAGCCGCGCCGCTGGGCTTGCTGGCCGATCGGGCCCTGCCCGAAGGCCGTTCGATGGCCTTTGGCGCGCTGGACGACAGCGCCGCCAGGCGCTGTACCTCAGCCTGGGCTACCCCATCGAGTCGCCCCACGCCTGTGCGGCGGAAGACGAAGACTTCATCCGCCGCGCCAAATCCCAGGGCCTGTTCACACCGTTTTCGCCCAGAAACTCACTCCAAATCGATCAAATACACCCCAGAATCCACCAAAATACCCGAGAAAGCACGGTCAACTTTTCGGATGGTGCAGTGCTGCATTAAAACTTGCGTGCCGTCAGTCGACTTTTTCTCTGCTTGCCCCAGCACCTTGTCGTTCAATGATATTTGATTGAGCGGAGATTCCGAACAGCGAATGCGCTCATCAAGCGCACTGTTCCAAACCCCCATCTGCACGGATCTCAACAAATCACTGCCCGATTGAAACCCGAACATCAGCGAGGCATCCCCGCCATTCACCTTGTAGCACAGATCATAATATGGAGTTTCATACAGGTTTTTGGATTCCTGTGCGGCTCCAAAAATTTTCTCCACCTCAGCCCGGGTGGTTTTATTCAAGACAAGAATACTGTTATTGATCTTGACGTCCTGAACGCATTCCTGTGATGCAAATGCCATTGAAGAGAGAAACCCCAAAAAAACAATCAGTGCCCTCATCGAACTACCTCCAATAAATCACCGTTTCTGAGTCGGTCACGCACCTCGCGCGGCATGATGATGCATCCTTCAGAAGCATCATTGGTTCGGTTGTCGCCATGAATTTGAAAGGCTCCGCGGCCTTCCATGTTGTTAGCCGGATGCGGCGTTAAATCACGCACAGCTCTTCCTGTATTTGTGCTTTCTCTTGCAGGGCCTATGGTGTAGTGCCCCCGCGGTATCGGGCCTGTGTTTCGCACATCTTGTGCGTCCGGGTTATTTCTTCCCTGAATACCTCCCGGCACATTTCGTCCGGAATAGCCATTGTGATTAATGACTTCCTGCCCTTGCGAGTCGGTACAGGTCAGATTCCCGGTGCTTTGGGTATAGGTGCAGCGATGCTGTCCTTGCGGCGCATTCTGTGCAGGGCGGTCTTGGACCTGATTGCCGGGAATGCTTTGCCGCTCGGCTGCAGGATGTTCACCCGGCAGCGCACGCAAACTGGTCACCATGCCAGCTGGAGCAGCATTTGGGGCTTGCGCAGGCGTGGACGCCTGGCGCGTTTCCTCCGCCATTGAAGCTTGCGCTTCCCGGGACGAAACCTGGTGGCGGTCCACACCCTGCATGTTAGAAAACGGAACAGAATGAGAAGAGCCCTGTACTTGCATGATTTCTCCTTGAACGAATCAATGAAAACGGCGAGAAAAAATTTGCCGCGCAACCAAGCGTTTCGTATGCCCCGGCGAAAATCACTCTAGACGCAAACATTTCTCACCACAAGCTGGTATCGTTCCCATTGGTAATGCTACTGGATGTCGGTGGTGTTGATTGGATTTTCGGGCACCAACTTCCAAGCCCACCGGCAGCTCGCCCGCTTGGGCAAACCCGCCTGAACTCGCCTGTATTTTGCATTTTCATCATGCTGCGCCTCACCTTCCTTGGCACCTCCTCTGGCCTACCCACGCGCTGGCGCAATGTGTCGGCCCTGGCCGTGCAAGCGCCCTTGGCCGGGCCGGGCTGGTATTTGGTGGACTGCGGCGAAGGCACGCAGCAACAACTGTTGCGCACGCCGCTGGCCCTGCGCGATTTGGCCGGTGTGTGCATCAGCCACGTGCATGGCGACCACTGCCTGGGCCTGCCCGGCCTGCTGGCCAGCGCGGGCATGCGCGGGCGCAGCCAGCCTTTGGCGCTGGTGGCCCCGCTGCCGGTGTGGCAGTGGTGGCAGGCCACGCAGCAATGCACGGGCACGCACCTGCCCTATCCGCTTCACTTCATACCGGTGGAAAGCCTGCGCGCGCAGCCGCTGGGTTTTCCCAGCGCCTGCGGTCAGGCGCAAGCCCATGCGCAAACCCATGTGCAATTGCGCCTGAGCGCGCACGCGCAGCGCCATCGCGTGCCCAGCCACGCCTTCCGCTTTGATTTGCGCCAGCAGCTGCGCCAGATCGACGCGCCTGCCCTGCGCGCGGCGGGCCTGCCGCCGGGCCCCGCCTGGGGCCAGCTGCAAGCCGGGCAAGACGTGCGGCACGCCGGTCGCACCCTGCGCAGCGCAGACTTTGTGCGCACCCACACCCGCCGCCTGGCCGCCGTGATGGGCGGCGACAATGCCGACGCCCGCGTGCTGCGCGCCGCCTGCCAAGGCGCGGCCCTGCTGGTGCATGAAGCCACCTACAGCCGCGCCGCGCTGGACAAGGCAGGCCCCGCCCACATGCACAGCGCCGCGCACGACGTGGCCGCCTTCGCCCAGTCGGCGGGCCTGCCCGCCCTCATCCTCACCCACTTCAGCGCCCGCCACCACAGCGACGAGCAGCAAGCCCTGCTGATGCAGGAAGTGCAGGCCGCCTACCAGGGCGTGGCCTTTCTGGCACGGGACTTTGACGTGTTCACCCTGGACTTTGACGGGGCCTTGCGCCACATCTCCTCGGGGGATCACGCATGAAAAGCAGCAACAAGCAAAGACGCGCCCAGCTGCAACAGCAACGGCTGGCGTGCGCACAAGACTGGCCAACGCGCCTGGCGCAAGCGGCCAACGCGCAAGAGGCCCGCGCCCTCATCGCCCAAGCCGCGCGCCAGGGCGTGGGTGTGGCGCTGGCCGACCAGGCCGTGCTGGCCCGGCACAACAGCGCCACCTTTCTGCCCGGCTGCTACATCGACCAACCCTTCACCTGCTGCCGCTGCGGCGCGCAAGAGGTGTGGACCGCCAAGCAGCAAAAGTGGTGGTACGAAGTGGCGCACGGCCCCATCTACAGCGGCGCCAAGCATTGCCGTGCCTGCCGCGCCGCCCGCCGCCAGCAGCGCGCGCAAACCCAGGCCGCCAGCGCGCTCGACCAGCAGATGGCGCAACTTCGCGCCCTGGGCCAGCAGCGCTTTGCCCCTCACCTGTTGCAAGCAGGCCCGTGGCCAGACGCGCTGCGCAGCAAGTGGTGGGGCGTGCGCGTGGCGGCCATTCAAACCCTGGGCCAGTGGTGGGGCGCTTCGCGCGCGGGCGAGGCGCTGGCCGTCCGCGATGGATTCGGCCCGATCAATCATCAAGGGGCGCTTCGCGCGCGGGCGAGGCGCTGGCCGCCCTGCGGCAACTGGCCGAAAA
>JAUMYU010000036.1:0-2164 GCA_030528485.1 Comamonadaceae bacterium | reverse complement strand
GGGGCGCTTCGCGCGCGGGCGAGGCGCTGGCCGCCCTGCGGCAACTGGCCGAAAACGACAGCGCCGATTTCAAACGTTGGCCCCATCTGGCCGCCCGCACCGCCCGCCAGGCCATTGCCGCCCATTTGCAAGACACCGACATGGACTGGGCCTTGCCCTGGCTGCTGCAAGGCCAAGGCATCTCAGAGGTGTGGACGCTGGTGCAGGCCATGCCCGCCGCCGCCGTGCTGCACACGCTGGCCAGCCCGGCGCGCCTGCACGCGGCCCATGCCGATGCCGCCCAGGCCCAGCAGCAATTGCGCGTGCTGGCCGCCGTCAACGAAAACACCCCCGGCTGCGCCCGCGCCTGGGCCGCGCTGGCGCGGCACTACCTGGCCTCACCCGTGGCCGGCAAACAGGCACAGCCGTGGCTGCGCTGGCGGCTGGAGCGGCTGCAATGCCTGCAAACACCACCCGCAACCGTGCCCGCCCGCAAAAAACGCCGGGGCGGCTGACAGAGAACGCCCATGCCCACCGACACACCACCCACCCCTGCCCCCGACTTCTTTTGCCGAATCTACGTGGCAGGCGCGCCGGATGAGCAGGCGCTAGAGCAAAGCGTCGATGCCGCCATGCGCCGCTGCCCGTCGCCCGCCGGCCATGCCGAACACCCCGTGCCCGATTGGATCGTGCGCGCCCAGTGCCGGCACCTGCCGCTGGACGATGCGCAAGAAGATTTCACCCTTTGGCGCCACCACATCGAAGTCGACGCCGCCAGCCCGTCGGTGCGCTTTGACAGCCATCTCCACGCCTTGGCCTGGCTGCTGGCCGGTTTGCGCGCGCAGGGTCTGCGCGTGGTGGCCGCGTGCGATTTTGAAGATGCGCTGAACGCCGCCGCAGAACACGCCGCGCCACACGCGACGCCACGCGCGACTGATCCTGCCCCAGCGCAGGCCGCCGCACTTACCAGCGCGCCCCACGCCCCTCCCGCGCCCCACCCAGCACAAATGCCAGCCGCCCCCAGCCTGGACACCGTGCGCGGCGTTTTGCTGGGTCTGGCCCTGGGCGACACGTTGGGCGCGCCGTATGAGGGCGGACTGCTGGCGCGCGGCCTGTGGGCCTTGCTGGGCCGCACGTCCGAGGGGGTGCGTCGCTTTACCGACGACACGCAAATGAGCCTGGATTTGGCCGAATCCTTGCTGGCCTGTGGCGGCCTGGATCAGGACGATCTGGCGCAGCGCTTTGCCCGCAGCTACCAGTGGCGGCGCGGCTATGGGCCTGGCGCGGCCAAGGTGCTGCGCCGCATCCGCGCGGGCCGCCCTTGGCGGCAGGCCAACCGCAGTGTTCACCCTCAGGGCTCATGGGGCAATGGCGCAGCCATGCGCGCGCCCGTGCTGGCGCTGTGGCCCTTTGTCACCGAGCAGGCGCTGGCGCAGGCCGCGCGCCAGTCGGCGGAAGTGACCCACGCCCACCCGCAGGGCATGGCGGGTGCGGTGCTGCTGGCCCTGGCGACCCGCGCCCTCATGACGCCTGGCATCAACGCTGACGCCGTGTTGACTGCCGCCCGCTGCGCCTTGTCGGATGCCGAAGCAGAAGCATTTGATCCCGCCTTGCGCACTGCCGCCGCCTGGCTGGCCCGGGGCGATGCGCCTACCCCGCGCCAGGTGGCGCGCATGCTGGGCCATGGCATCACGGCCCGCGCCTCCTGCGTGACTGCGCTGTACCTGGCGTTGCGCCACCTTGAGCAGCCTTTCGAGGCGCTGATCAGCTTTGCCACGGCCTGCCGAGGCGACACCGACACCATTGCTGCCATGGCCGGCGCGCTGTGGGGCGCCCGGCACGGCGCCAGAGCCCTGCCCCCGCTGCGGCTGGAACAGCAAGAGCGCCTGGAAGATGCCGCTGGGCAATTGCAGCGCTGCTGGCTGGACGCTGCGGCTTGAATGAATCCTTGGCGGTAGAGCGCCGCATCATCGAACTCTGTCTGGACGAGGCGCAAAGCGTGAGGATCATGCTGCACAGCGGCTCGCGCGGCGTGGGCAATGCCATCGGCACCCACTTCATCGAGCTGGCCAAGAAAGACGCCGAGCTGCATCAGCGCAAGCTGCCCGATGCCAACCTGGCCTACTTCGAGGAAGGCGCGCAGTACTTTGGCGACTACGTGCAGGCCGTGGGTTCGGGCAAGACG
>JAUMYU010000035.1 GCA_030528485.1 Comamonadaceae bacterium | reverse complement strand
GCCTGACGGGCAGCAGCAAGGTCTATCTGGATGCCGCCAACCGCCACCAGCGCCGTGGCCACGTGCTGCTCAACCTGGCCGCTGGCTACCAGCGCGGGCCTTGGGAGATCAGCGCCCACGTGCGCAATGCCGGCAACACCGCTTACGACGCCGTGGGCTATCAGAACGGCTTTGTCACTGTTTACAGCCCGCCGCGCGAAATCGGCCTGCGCCTGAGCTGGCAGCATTGAGGCGCGCGATGTCCTTGCATGCCCCTTTGCACAACAACCCCTTGCCATCGCTGTGGGCCATGACCGCCGCCCCCATGCAGGCTAACGCACTGGAGCAAGCCCTGGAGCTGGGCCTGCTGCCCCTGCTGCGCCGCCCCCTGCCAGCCGATGCCGTGGCCCAGCGCCTGGCGCTGGCCCCCAGAGCCACGGCCCTGTGGCTGGAGCTGCTGTGGAGCATGGGCTGGCTGGCCCGGCACGAGCGCGCCGCCCACCCCAGCGCGCCGCTGTACGTGGCATCGCCCCAGGCGCAACGCTGGCTGGCCGAGGGCAGCGGCGAGAACATCGCCCAGGCCTGGCTGTTTCGCATGCGCTTTCTGCGCCAGTTCGCCGCGCAATGGCCTGCGCTGCTGCGCCACGGCGGCAACGCCCCCGCTGCCGCGCCCGCGCCCTTGACCACCTGGGGCGAAGCCGCGCGCCAGCACATCGCGCAAGAGCAGCAGGCCATCACCGCGCCGGCTGCCCTGGCCTTGCTCGACACCCTGCCCGCGCTGCCCGGGCGCGGCCACTTTCTCGACCTGGGCGGCGGGCCGGGCTGGGTTGCCATCGCCCTGGCGCAGCGCCTGCGCGGCTGGCAGGGCACGGTGTGCGACCAGGCCGAGGCAGTGGCCGTGGCGCAGGCCAACATCCATTCCGCGGGCCTGAGTGCCCGCCTGCGCGCCCAAGCCTGCGACCTGAATGAGGACTTTCCCGCGTTGGCGGGGGAAGAAGGCTACGGCCTGATCTGGTGCTCGGCCCTGCTGCACTTTCTGCGCGACCCCTTGGCGCTGCTGCGCCAGGCCCGCGCCGCGCTCCAGCCCGGCGGCCTGATTCTGCTGGCCCATGCCGAGCAGACCCGCCACGCCGAACTGGCGGCCCAAACCCTGCCCTTTTACGGCCCGCTGGCCCTGCGCGGCCAATACCTGCCGCAGGAAGGCGAAATCCCCCGCCTCATGGCGCAGGCGGGCCTGACGGACATCCAAACCCTGGGCCTGGCTGCCTTGCCCATGACCCCGGTCTGGGTACACGCAGGCCGCGCGCCCCTGAACTGAAACCCCATGCACACACGGCAAACGCACACGCCATCGCGCCGCTGGTGGCCGCAGCAAGGGCTGATCGGCTGGCTCAACCTGGCGCTGACCGCGCCCACCGTCTATCTGTTCATCGGCCTGCCGCTGGCGCTGCGCCAGCACGGCTGGAGCGGCGCCGAGATCGGCCTGCTGCAACTGGCCGGCCTGCCCGCCATGCTTAAATTCGCCCTCGCCGCCCCCATCGACCGTTGGCCTTTGCGCTCGGGCCGTGCCGCTGTCCGGGGTGGCGCTGACCGGAGCGATGCTGACCGGCACGGCGCAGTCAACTACCGCAACTGGGCCCTGGCGCTGGGCCTGGCCTACGCCGCCGCGCTGCTGATCCTGGCGCTGCACCCGCTGCACAGCACCACGCCCCAAACCCTGTTCGCCCTGCTCATGCTCGCCAGCCTGCTGGGCACCTGGGCCGACGTGCCCATCAACGCCCTGGCCATCCGCATCCTGCCCCCATCCGAGCACACCCGCGCGGGCGCCATCCGCTCGGCCGCCACCTCGCTGGGCGCCATCGCAGGCGGCGGCCTGATGCTGGTGCTGCACGCCCAGCTGGGCTGGTTCTGGCCTTTTGCCGCATTGGCCGCCGCCGTGCTCATCGGCATGCTGGCCCTGCCCTGGCTGCCGCTGCGCGCCTAAGCAACGCCCGCAGCGCCACAAGCCCACGCCCACGCCCACGCCCCAGTCCGTCTGAAAGAAGTGCTGGCCTACTTCCAGCCCGCGCCGCGCCGGGCCTGGGCGCTGTTGCTGCTGTGCTATTTCCCCGCCGTGGGCGCTGGCTGGGTTTATCTCAAGCCCCTGCTGCTCGATCAAGGCTTTGCCGAAGAACACATTGCCTGGGGCGTTGGCGTGGCCGGCGGCCTGCTCAGCGCCCTGGCCAGCCTGCTGGCCGCGCGCCTGATCCAAGCCCTGGGCGCGCACCGGGCGCTGCCATTGTTTGCCGGCTTCAACCTGCTGGCCATGGCCGCCTTGGGCACTGCCGTGGCCGCTGGCCTGGGCAAGCCGGCCTTGCTGGCTGCGGCCGCCGCCCTGGCCACGGCCTTGGGCGCCAGCGCGGCGCTGTTGTTCGGCCTGATGATGCGCCACACCCGAGCGCCGTTGCAGGCGCTGGACTACGGCATCCAATCCAGCCTGTTCATCAGCGCCCGCTCGCTGGCCCCGCTGCTGGCGGGCCTGCTGCTCGACCGCCTGGGCTACGGCGCCATGCTGGGCGCACTGACAGCCTGGCTGGCCCTGGTCTGCGCGCTGAGCTGGCGGCTGCGCGATGCGGTGACGGTCTCTCCCAGCGCCCAGGAGGATTGAGCAACGGATCAGCGCAAGGCGTAAGGGGAAAAACTTAAACCCATACTGCCGCCTTCAGCCAAGCGCCAGTCGGTCGTGGCCGCGCCGGCGCCAGCCCAATCTCGCCTGCTTGTGCGCAGCCTCGCCCTACCCGGCGCAAGGCATGTGCACGGCCTTTTTGGATGGATCCCGCATGCCTTGTCACCCATCCCTCCCCGCCCGGCCCGGCAGTGCAACGGCGGTCAAGCCCCTGCTTTTCATGCGCCGGCGCGCTGCAATTCGGTAGTACCCTCGGCGCCTTTGCATCCACCTGATCGATACCGTGACACCCCCTCGCCGTTCTTTGTTTTCCTACCTCCGCGCGGCTGTGGCCTCCTGGCTGCATTTGCTGCTCATGGGCATGACGCTGGCGCCTTTCGCCCTGGTTTTGCTGGTTGCGGCTTTGTTTGTGCGCGGCGAGCCGCTTTACCGCATTGGCGTGGCGTGGCTGAGCTGGTGCGTCAGCAGCGCCCGCTGGTTGCTGGGCATCCGCTACCGGGTGCAGGGGATGGAGCATTTGCCTGCCTTTGCGCGCGCGCCGCAAGGGGGCGAGCCTGAAAGCCCGCCCCAAGGCGTGGTGGTGCTGGTCAAGCACCAATCGACGTATGAGACTTTTCTGATGCCGCTGGTGCTGCGCCATGTGGTGCTGTCCTACGTCTTCAAGAAAGAGCTGCTCTCCATCCCCTTTTTCGGCTGGGGCATTGGCCGCATGGATATGGTGCACATCGATCGCGCCACCGGAGCCAAGGCGTTCCACAAGGTGCTCGAGCAAGGCCGCCGCCTGATGGAGATGGGCAACTGGATCATCATGTTCCCCGAAGGCACGCGCGTGCCGCGCGGCGAGGCGGGCGTCTATAAAGCCGGCGGCGCACGCCTGGCCGTCGATACGCAAGCCACGGTGGTGCCCGTCGCCGTGGCCTCGGCGCGTTGCTGGGGGCCGCGCGCCATCGTCAAATACCCCGGCGTGGTGGACGTTTCCATCGGCCCGCCCATCTCCACCGAAGGCAAAACGGCCAACGAGCTGCTGGCGCAAGTGCAGGCGTGGATCGAGGCCGAAATGCGCCGCATCGATCCGCAAGCCTACCCGGAAAGCACTCAAAATTTTATTTCAAAAGAAAAATAATAAACCTATTTCGGCATGCTACATATAAAATTCAATTCACATTGATTTAAAAATTTATCCAAATACCATCTTGAATGCCAACACCCCCGCCAGCCTGAGCCACCCGCACGCCAACCGGCAAATCCGCCTGAGCAGCGGGGGGCGAACCTTGCGCATCGGTTACGTCTGGACGGCCGCCGAGCGCCGCAGCGTCGGCATCCGCATCACCGCCGAAGGCTTGCAGGTGCGCGCGCCGCACTGGCTGCGCCCGGCCGATCTGGATGCCGCCCTGCAATCGCGTGCGGGCTGGATCATCGCCAAGCTCACCGAGCGCGCCGCCCACGCCTCCGCCAGCCCGGCGCAACCGGCCTGGAGCGATGGCGCTTACCTCGCCTGGCGCGGGCAATGGCTGCGCTTGAGCCTGGGTCTGGCCGGGCGGCGCGCCGCCCTCCAGCCCCTGCCAGCGCCTGAAGCCTTGCACCCCGCCCGCAGGCAGGCAGGCGCTGCCGCCATCGCCGCCCTGGCCGAGCCCCCTCCCGTGCGCCAAGTGCTGCATCTGCCCCTGCCGCCCAACGCCCCCGCGCCCGCCATCGCCGCCGCTGCCGAGCGTTGGTTGCGCCAGCAAGCCCAGGCCCGGCTGCACGAAAGCGCCCAGCACTGGGCGCCGCGCATGGGCGTGCGCCCCGCCCGCCTGGCGCTCACCAGCGCCCGCACCCGCTGGGGCAGCGCCAGCGCACAAGGGGCCATCCGCCTGCACTGGCGTCTTATCCACATGGAGGACGCGCTGTTCGACTACGTGCTCGTGCACGAGCTGGCGCACTTGCGGGAAATGAACCACAGCCCGCGCTTCTGGGCGCACGTCGCTGCCGCCCTCCCCGACTGGGAACAGCGGCGTCGCCAACTGCGGCGCATCGCGCTGGAAAACTGGCTGGATTGAGCCGCAGGGCAAGCAGCCAGGACAGCCCCCGCTTGTATCGGCAGGAGGCGCTTGCACCATGCGGCGCGCAAGCGCCCTGGCGGGCGCACACCCCCAGCCCTCTCCCGCAAGCGGGAGAGGGCGTGCGCGGCGCTCTCCCTTCGGGCATGCCCAAAAACGCCCCCCATCCCATGCCCATTGCCCCCGCCATTTGCCCCATATTCCCGGCTGGATTCGGTTCTAATACGCTTCATGCCCGCCCCAAACGCAGCCTACCGCCCCGTCACCCACTACGAAAACTTCCCCGTAGCCAGTTGGCTGTGCCCGGCCCATTTGCGCGCCCCCATTGCGGCCATCTACCACTACGCCCGCACCGCCGACGACATTGCCGATGAAGGCCAATTGCCCGTGGCCGAGCGGCTGCACCTGTTGCGCGAATACCGCCACTGCCTGCGCGGCGAAGCCAGCGCGCCGCCCAGCCACACGCACTGGCAGCCCATCATGGCCGCCGTGCACGACAGCATCGCCCGCTTTGGCCTGCCGCAACAGCATTTCGAGGCGCTGCTGGACGCCTTTGAACAAGACGTGCGCAAAACCGGCACCGGCCACGGCTACGCCGACCGCGCCGAGCTGCTCGACTACTGCGCCCGCTCGGCCAACCCCGTGGGGCGGCTGGTGCTGCACCTGCACGGCGTGGACGACGAAACCTCATTGCAACAAAGCGATGCCATCTGCACCGCCTTGCAGCTCGTCAACTTCTGGCAAGACTTGCAGCACGACATCCCGCGCGGGCGTTGGTACGTGCCCGAGCAAGACGCCAGCGCCTTTGGCATCTCCCGCCCCACGCAACAACAGGCGCTGGCGCAAGGCCGCCAGCCCGCCGCGTTGACCAACCTGATGGCCGAGCTGGTGCAATGGACGCGCGCCTGCATGGAACAAGGCGCGCCGCTGGTGCACCGCCTGCGCGGGCGCACCGGCTGGGAGCTGCGCGTAGTCGTGCAAGGCGGCCTGCGCGTGCTGGAGAAAATGGAGCAATCGGGCTACGAGTGCTACATCCACCGCCCCACCATCACCCGGGGCGACATCCCCACCTTGCTGTGGCGGGCCTGGCGGATGTGAGCGACTGCTCCATCATCAGGGCAGAAAAAAACATGCCCGCCAAAAGGCGGGCATGTGAGGCATGACGGGAATAGGCCCCAATAGGCCACGCCGCCTTACTTCAACATCGCCAAGGGGTGCGCAATCGCGGGCCAGGGGCTTTCAAAGAAGGCGGCGACTTCGGCTGCGTCCACGTCTTCGATGCGGGCGGGTTTCCACTGGGGGTTCTGGTCTTTGTCCACCGCCAGGGCGCGGATGCCCTCGAGGGTTTCGCTGTTTTTCTGGCGCTCGGGGCGCAGGAACATGCAGTGGCGCACCAGATCGCGCTCCATGCGCAGGTCCTGGGCCAGCGTCATGTTGCGGCCGCGGCGGATTTGCTCGAGCACCACGTGCAGCATCAGCGGCGAGCGTTTGCGCAGGGTTTGCGCTGTCTCCTGCGCCCAGACGTTGCCTGCCTGGCCTTCTTGCTCCAGCGTGTCGATGATGGCTTTGACGCTGGGCAGACCGAAGATGCGGTCGATGTCGGCTCGGCGGGCGCTGGCGGGCGAGTCGGCGGCCGCCCAGTGCTGGCGCACATAGCCTTCGATGGCTTCGGCGCTGGCGAAGTCGCCCGCCAGGCCATCCCACACGGCTTGCTGCTGCGCGGCGGGCAGCAGGCCATCGGCCAGGTTGAAGGCGATGGCGTCGCCGCCGGTGATGATGTTGCCCACCAGGGCCAGGTACTCGCCCACATGGCCGGGCGCGCGGCTGAGGAAGTAGCCGCCGCCAACATCGGGGAACAGGCCGATGCCGGTCTCCGGCATGGCCATTTTGGTTTTCTCCGTCACGACGCGCATGCTGGCGCCCTGGGAGATGCCCATGCCGCCGCCCATGACAACGCCGTCCATGAAGGCGATGTAGGGTTTGCCCAGGTGGTGGGTGAGGTGGTTGAGCTGGTATTCCTCGGTGAAAAAGTCTTCCACGGCAGGGTGGCCGTCGCTGGCGGCCTGGTGCAGAAAGCGGATGTCGCCGCCTGCGCAGAAGGCGCCAAAGGGGCCTTCCTTGCCCTGGCCGCGGATGGCGATGGCCAGCACGGCCGGATCACTCCTCCAGGCTTCCAGCACGCGGCGCAGCTCACGCACCATGCCCAGCGAGAGGGCGTTGAGCGCCTTGGGGCGGTTGAGGGTGATGAAGCCCACTTTGCCGCGGATTTCGGACAGCACTTCGGATGAGGTTTCGCTCACGGTTTGTCTCCTTGCTTGTTCAGTCGGGTGAAAGGGATGGCGGGCCGGCGGCCCAGGGTCAGCGGGCGATGGTAAGCCAAGGCGGCAGGCCCGAAACCGAGCGCCGCGCCCAACGCAGCAGGCGAAAACGCCTGGCGGGTTGCTGCTGCGGCCAAATGGCGCACGAGCGGCGTGCACAGGCGGGGGCTTACAGGCGCGCGGCGACCTGGGGGGCTTTGCGGGGGCAGCGCACTTTACGTGGCCGCTGGCGTGTTGCGATCGATGCGTTGCAGGTAGTCGCGAAAGAATGCGCCGACCTGCGGGTGTTGCAGCGCCATTTCCACCGTGGCTTGCAAAAAGCCTTCTTTGCTGCCGCAGTCGTAGCGTTTGCCTTCATAGGCCAAGGCATAGACGGGCTTGTGGCGCAGCAGGTTGGCGATGGCGTCGGTGAGCTGGATTTCTCCGCCCACGCCTTTGGGCAGGTTGCGGATTTCGTCAAAAATCTCGCCCGCCAGGATGTAGCGCCCGGCTACGGCCAGGCGCGAGGGGGCGTTGGCGATGCCGGGTTTTTCCACCATGTGCTCGACGTGGGTGATGCGCGCATCCAGCGGCTGGCCAGCGACGATGCCGTAGCGGGAGACTTCCTCCAGCGGCACTTGCTGCACCGCGAGGATGGAGGCGCCCGTTTGCGCATAGGCATCGACCATTTGCCGCAGCACGTTGGGGCCGCCGGGGCGGCCGGTCATCAAGTCGTCGGCCAGCAGCACGGCAAATGGCTCGCGCCCCACGAGCGGCTCGGCGCACAGCACGGCGTGGCCCAGGCCCAGGGCGCGCGGCTGGCGCACGTAGGTGACGACCATGTCGTCGGGCTTGACGCTGTGCACGAGTTCGAGCAGGGCGGTTTTGCCCGCGGCTTCCAGCGCGCTTTCCAGTTCGTAGGCGGTGTCGAAATGGTCTTCAATGGCGCGTTTGTTGCGCCCGGTGACGAAGACCATGTGGCGGATGCCTGCGGCGTAAGCCTCCTCCACCGCGTATTGGATGATGGGCTTGTCCACCACATTGAGCATCTCCTTGGGCGCAGCCTTGGTGGCGGGCAGAAAGCGCGTGCCCAGCCCGGCGACGGGGAATACGGCCTTGCGAATGGGGGGATACGTGGCGGCAGCGGATGCGGGCATGGCAAATCCTTGCAAATCCTGGCGAAGTGGCAAAGCCCGGCAGTGTATGCCAAGCCGAAGGCCCTTTGGATCACCCCAATTTATCAATCAAAGGCAAAACAATCTCCTTGTTTCGGCAATCCTGTCATCAAATGGATTTTCCCATGATTGAAATAAAGCAGCAGGCCATCAGCGCGCATGCTGCTTGCGCCACAGCCACGGCTCCTGCGGCATGGCCTGGCCCCACAAGCCCTTGCCGCTGCGGCGCGCTTGCGCTTGCAGGGCCACCAGCGCGGGGTAGCGCCGGGCTTCGTGGTGATACACCCAGGCCATGCCGCTGCCGACCATGCGCTGGGCCACGTCCACGCCGCCGCATTCGAGGTCGAGCAGCAGGCGGCCATATTGGTCGGTGCGCGGCTTGGGCGGCAGGGTGAAGCTGGCGCCCAGGCACAGGCGGTTAAGCGCCTGGCGCGCCTGTTGGCCGTAAGCCTGGCGCAGCTCGGGCGCGTCGATGGCGCGCAGGCGCACCTTGTGCAGCACAGGCTTGCGGCTGCCCTGGGTGCAGCGGGCCTGGAGGGTGTCGCCGTCGGAGACTTTGGTGACGATGCAGGCCTGCGGCGTGCGGTTGCCGCCCAAGCTGCCCAAAATGCCCAAATCGTCCAGCCAGGGCACATCCCACCAGCCGCCCGCCCAGCCGCCAATCAGGCCGCCGGCCAGGCCCAAGGCCGTCAGCACGGCCGCGCGCGCGCGCCGTCGCCAGCGTTTCAGCATCTTGACCATTGCGGTGTCTGCCCTCCTTGGCCGTTGGGGCCGTCGTTTTGCCCATGCATGCCGTTGCAGCGCGCCAGCTCCAGAAACAGGGCACTGTGGTCCAAATCCTGGTAGCCGTGCTGCGCGGCCTGGGCGAACAGCGCCTCCAGCAGCGTGGTGATGGGGGCCTGGTAGCCCAGCTCGGCGCTGGTGGCCAGGGCGTTGCGCATGTCCTTGAGCTGCACCGACAGGCGCCCGCGCGGGGTGAAGTCCTGCTCCACCATGCGCTGGCCGTGCAGTTGCAGGATGCGGCTGTCGGCAAAGCCGCCCGCAATGGCCTCGCGCACCTTGGCCGGATCGGCGCCGCCCTTCTCCGCCAGCAGCAGCCCCTCGGCCACCGCGCCGATGGTGATGCCGACGATGAGCTGGTTGACCAGCTTGGCCAACTGCCCCGCGCCGTGGCCGCCCACCCGCGTGGGCCGCCCCAGCGCGGCAAACACAGGCTGCGCGGCATCGAAATCGGCCTGCTCGCCGCCGACCATGATGGCCAGCGTGCCCGCCTCGGCCCCCACCGTGCCGCCCGAGACAGGCGCATCCAGCGCACGCACGCCGCGCGCGTGCAGCAAGGCCGCGTGCTCGCGCGCCTGGCGCGGCTGGATGGAGGCCATGTCGATGAACAAACTGCCCGCGCGCATGGCATCGGCCACGCCCAGCCCGGTCAGCAGCAGGCGGCTGATGTCGCCGTTTTCCAGCATGGCAATAACCACATCGGCCTGCGCGGCGGCATCGGCGGGCCGCTCATGCTGCTGCGCGCCGGCCGCCACCAGTGGCTGCGCCTTGGCCGCCGTGCGGTTCCAGACATGCAGGCGATAGCCCGCAGCCAGCAGGCGCTGCGCCATGGGCAGGCCCATCAGGCCCGTGCCCAGAAAGGCAATCGTTGGTTGCGCGTGTGTGTTGTGCATGGTGCAAAACCTCTCGAATCCCACAATTGCGCCGCCCCGGCGCAGTATTTCAATCAAAAGAAAATCAACATCAAGACTATCATGCCGAAATAGGGCGATTTCATTTCCTTTTGATTTGTAAAATGGAACAACAAAACCCGCCAGGCAAGCCTTGTGCGCTTGCCTGGCGGGTTGGCCGGCGGTGTCGCGCCCAATGGTTACGGGCGCGCCACCTTCCACGCGCCGTTGAGCAGACCATCACCGAGCTTGTCGCCAGGCTTTTGGTCTTTGGCGAAGTAATACAGCGGCATGCCCTTGTAGGCCCACTGCTTGGCGCCATCGGCGCGGGTGATGATGGTGTAGTCGCCCAGCGGCTTGGCCTTGCTGTCCACCGCCAGCGGGGGCCAATTGACGGCGCATTGGCCATTGCACACCGACGTGCCGCTGTGGGCCGTGTCTTTCGCAAAGGTGTAAAGCGTCATCCCCTTGGGGCCGATCAGCGCGCCATCGCCCGACTGCGTGGGGCTGATGAGCGCCTGCTGCTGGGCCTCATCGGCCTGGCCGGGCTTTTGGGACTGCTTGGGCGCGCTGCCGCATGCCGCCAGCGCAGCCGCCGCGATGACGATGGCCATCAGTTGAGTGGTTTGCATAGCCAATCTCCTCTTTCTTTGTTGAAGGTGGTCGAAAGCGGCCAGTGTAAAGGAGCTTTGCCCGCTGCCAGCGCAGCCGAGCCTGCATGCCATTCGCCCCGAATATCCAATCAAAAGAAAACTCCAATTAATACCATCATGCCTAAACAGGCCAATTTTTATTCCCATGAATGAGAAAAACCTGCGATGGTCATCAGGGCGCCACCGCAGTTTTCACGAGATTATTCCGGAGCATGGCTGGCGCATTCGCCCATGAAAAAACCGATGGCCGCCTGCCCAGCAGGCCCCATCGGTTTTTGAACGGGCGCTTACGGCAAGCGCGGCGGTCAATGCGCTGCTTGCGCCTGCTCCCAGCGGGATTTGCATTGCACGCAGTGCTGCGTCATCGGCTCGACCTTCAGGCGCTCGAAGGGGATGGCGCAGCCGCATTCGTCGCACAGGCCGTATTCGTCGGTCTCGATCAGCTCCAGCGCCCGCTCGATGCGGGCGAGATCGGCCACATCCAACGCGGTGAGCGCGCCATCGACTTCGCGCGTGATGTTCTTCAGCCGCGCGCTTTCATCTTGCGACACGCTGCCCGCAGTCACATCTGCGGGGGCCAGGTTGGCGCGGTTTTGCTCCATTTGCTGGTTGAGTTCCTGGCGACGCGCCTCCAGCAGGGCTTTCAGCTCTGCCCGTTGCGTTGCAGTGAGGGGGGCGGGTTGGCTCATAGTCAGACCTTTCATGAAATGTGGCTTTTCTCGGCAGGATAGCACCGGCCTGGGCGTACGCCAGCCTTGCAAGCGCATTGCAAGCGCCCAATGGGCTTTTTCCTGAAGCTGGCGCGCGATCTCGCCTCTGCGCACGGGGGCAAGCAGCGGCGGGGGCCGGTGTGCGGGGTGCAAAACAGGGCTAGAGCGTGGATGCACTTTCCGCCCCCCGCGAGAGCGCCCCGGCGGGTGCAGTGCAAGGCGCTGGCCTTTGACCGCCTTCAAGCCTTGCAGCCTGGCTGCGCTGCAAGGGGGCGGCAACGCCGCAATGCGCATGCCGGGGCGCTTCTGCCTTCGGGCTGGCCCCAAAACCATGCACTCGCTGCGTTGCCACGCTTGCCAGGGCAGCCAGCCTTGGCCGCGCGTGACGCCTTGCGATCACACGGTTTTGGGGTCAGCGCGGGGGAGCGCAAAGTGCATCACACGCTCTAAGCTGGCGGGCCAGCCGGCAAGGCGGCCATGCCAGAATCCACCGCCGCAGCCCTTGCCAGATGCGCGCTGCTGCGCGCTGTTTGGCGCCCCCGTTTTTGGGTCTTTCCCGGTCTTTGTTTGCCTTTGCACACCGCCATGCCGCCCTCCTTTGCCAGCCGCCACACGGCCAATTTACTGGCCCTTGCCACGATCACGCTGTGGTCCTCCCTCGGGGCGCTAGGTTCTTCGCTCACGCATGTGCCGCCGTTTTTGCTCACGGGCCTGGGCCTGCTCGCTGGCAGCTCGATCGCCTTGCCCATGGTGCGTTTTGATCTGCGCCGCCTGGCCGTGCCCTGGCCGACGCTGGCCATTGGCGTTTATGGCTTGTTTGGCTACCACTTTCTGTTGTTCACGGCTTTTGGGCTGGCCCCTGCGGTGGAGGCCAATTTGCTCAACTACTTGTGGCCGCTGGGCATTGTGTTGATGGCGCCGCTGTTGTTGCCCGGCGTGCGCCTGACGCCCGCGCACATGGCGGCGGCGCTGGCGGGGTTTGCCGGGGCGGCCATCGCCATCGCGGGGCGCAGCAGCGGCGCGGCAGGCGCAACGGATGCAGCGGGCGCGACGCATCCCGCAGTGGGCTATGCCTGCGCGATAGGCGCGGCGCTCATCTGGTCCAGCTATTCGCTGTTGACCAAGCGCCTGGCGATGACGGGGCGGGATTTCCCCACCGCTGCCATTGGCACGTTCGGGCTGGTTTCGGGCTTGCTGGCGCTGGGTTGCCATTGGCTGTGGGAGTCGCGCGTGGCGCTGTCGCTGCGCGACGTGGCGCTGATCGCCGCCCTGGCGCTGGGGCCGCTGGGGGGCGCGTTTTTCTTGTGGGACAAGGCCCTCAAACTGGGCGATGCCCGCCAAATCGGCGTGCTGAGCTATTTGACGCCGCTGCTCTCCACCCTGCTCTTGCTGTGGACGACAGGACGCCCGCTGAGCTGGAACGTGGCGCTGGCCACAGGGCTGATTCTGAGCGCCGCCGTGGTGGGCGCACGGGCGCGTTAGCGCCGGCGCCTATCGCAACCCCAACACGTCCAGCATGTCGAACAGCCCTGTGCGCTGCCCGGCCAGGAACTCCGCCGCGCGCAGGCTGCCTTGCGCATAACCGGCGCGGCTGGAGGCTTTGTGGCTGATTTCGATGCGCTCGCCCGTGCCCGCAAACAGCACGGTGTGATCGCCCACGATATCGCCGCCGCGCACGGTGGCAAAGCCGATGCTGGAGGGATCGCGCTCGCCCGTGTGGCCATAGCGTTCATAGACGGCGCAGTCTTTCAGGTCGCGCCCCAAGGCCTGGGCGATGACCTCGCCCATTTTCAGCGCCGTGCCGCTGGGCGCATCGACTTTGTGGCGATGGTGCGCTTCGATGATTTCAATGTCGTAGCCCGTGGACAAGGCCTGGGCGGCCATCTCCAGCAGCTTGAGCGTGACATTCACGCCCACGCTCATATTGGGCGCAAACACGATGGCGTTGCGCGTGGCGAAATCGGCCAGTTGGCTTTTCTGCGCCTCGCTGAAGCCGGTGGTGCCGATGACGGATTTCACGCCCAGGGCGTCGCACAGCGCCAAATGCGCCAGCGTGCCCTCGGGGCGGGTGAAATCGATCAGCACATCGGCGCCTTGCAGGCCCTGCCGGGCGCTGTCGCAGACGGTCACGCCTGTTTGCAGGCCGGCAAACAGGCCCGCGTCTTGCCCCACGCGGGCGCTGCCCGGCTGGTCAAACGCACCGCAAAGGCGGTGGCGCTGGCCGCGCGCAATGGCTTCGATCAGCATCTGGCCCATGCGGCCGCTGGCGCCTGCGACGGCGATGTTCAGGGAAGGGGTGCTCATAGGAAAAGTGGGCAATGCCAGGAGGGGGATGGATAAAGGCCCGCTGTTGCAGCAGCGGGCCTCAACGATGGGGAAAACAATGCGGGGATTGCAGGCGCTGCCCTGCGAATGCTGGCTGGGGCGGCATGCCCTGGCCACGACCGGATACGGCTTGCGGCTTGGCGCAGGGCTTCTTCACTCCAGCGGGGGATAGCTCAGGCGCGGCGGAGGCGTCCCGGCGGCCTGCTCGGCTGCCGGGGGCTGCCGATCGGCTGCCGGTGCAAAACGCTGGAGTTGCTCGGGCGTGGCCTCCAGGCGCGGCACGCGCGGCTTGCGGTTGGCCTGGCCCAGCAGGGCGACGAACTCATGCTCGGAGGGCATTTCGTCGCCTTCCACGCGATCAAGCACAAAGCCGCTGAAGAAGACGGTAAGTTTTTTCTCCTCAAACGTCAGCCCTTTGCGCTTGATGGTGAAGACGTAATCCCAGCGATCGGCATGGAACACGCTGGTGACCAAGGGGGTGCCCAAAATGTTGCGCACCTGCTCGCGCGACATGCCCGGTTGCAGGGCCTGCACCTGCTCGCGCGAGACAAAATTGCCCTGCACCACTTCGATTTGATAGGGGGTGATGGCGTTCACCATCCGGCCGCTGGCACGATTGACCGATGAGCACGCCGACAGGCCAGCCAGGAGCATGACCGCACACACCACTCGCGCACCGCCCAGCAGGGCCTGTTTTAAGCTCCAATCCATTGTCACCACCCGTGCCGATCCTGTGATTCAAAGTTATGATCGAGCGATTGTAGCGGCTGCTTTTGGCTGCGCCGGGGCCTGCGCACAGGTGCCATTTCACGATTGGATTTGCAATGACCAGCAATATTGAAGAACTGAAAAGCACAGGTCTGAAGGCCACTTTGCCACGCCTGAAAATTCTGGAAATCTTCCAGAAAGCCGAGCAGCGCCACATGACGGCTGAAGATGTGTACCGCATTTTGCTGGATGAGCGATCCGACATCGGCTTGGCCACCGTGTACCGCGTGCTGACACAGTTTGAACAGGCAGGCATTCTGGATCGCCGCAATTTTGAAAGCGGCAAAGCCATTTACGAACTCAACGAGGGCCAGCCCCATGACCATATGGTGTGCACCGTCACGGGCAAGGTCGAGGAGTTTTACGACGCCGAGATCGACAGGCGCCTCAAGGAAATCGCCGAAGAGCGCGGCTGGGTGGTGCATGGCCACGCCATCACCATTTATGGCGTCAGCCCCGGCGTGGGCAATAACAAGTCTGGCGCAACCAAGCCCGCGGGCAAGAGCAAAAAGGCCGGGGCCTGAATCCCCAGGCACAAATTACAATTCAAAAAGCAAACAAATGAATGGCTTTAGGCATGATAAACCTAAAGCCATTTTTACTTTGATTTGCAATTTACTCACTCCGAAGCAGGCCGGTCATTGGCCGCATCGGCCTCCATCGCCTCACGCTGGCGGCGGATGAACTCGGCATAGGTATCCACCCCCCTGAGCCGCAGCACATAGTTGCGCACGGCAGCTTCAACCAGCACGGCCAAGTTGCGCCCGGCCATCACCTGAATGATGGCTTTGTGCACGGGCACGCCCAAGATAGGTTCCATCAGCGGCTCGTGCGGCAGGCGCTCGTAATCGCGCTCCATCGTTTGGCGACGCACCAAATGCACGATCATGCGCAGCCGCATGCGGCGGCGCACAGCGGTTTCTCCGAAAATCGCGCGAATATCCAGCAAGCCGATGCCGCGCACTTCCAACAGATTGCGCAACAGCTCGGGGCATTTGCCCTCCAGCGCGTCCTGGCTGATTTGCACGATATCCACCACATCGTCCGCCACCAGGCCGTGGCCGCGCGAGATCAGCTCCAGCCCCAGCTCGCTTTTGCCCAACCCGGACTCGCCCGTGATAAGCACGCCTACGCCCAAAATATCCATGAACACGCCGTGCAACGTGGTGCTGGCTGCAAACAGCTTGAACAGGTAGTTGCACATCACGTCGATCACATACGCGCCCGACTCTTGCGTGGCAAACAGGGGGATTTGCGCCTGCTCGCACATCGCCATCAATTCGGGCGGCGCCTGCTGGCCCTCGGCGAGAACCAGCACGGGCGGCTCCAGCTCCGTGATGCGCGCCACGCGCCGCGCACAGTCGGCCTGTGTGGAGCTGGTGAGGTAGCGGATTTCCCGCTCGCCCAGCACCTGTGCGCGAAAGGGGTGGATGTAGTTGAGATACCCGACCAAATCGGCGCTGGCCCGCGCCGATTGCACCGCGCGCTCGTCAAAACGCCTGGCATAGGCGGCGCGCCCGGCAATCCACTGCCAGCCCAGCATATCGGCGAACTCATCAAAAATGGCCTGGGCGCTAACAGTATTGGGCATGGCGAACACGGCAAAAGCGCGCGATCAAAAACAAAAACGCACACAAACCGTGCGACGAAGGGGAGGCGGGAGAGGAAAGTCAGCCCGCTTGCAGCTCGGGCGAGCGCCAATGCGCAATCAGGCCGTGCAGTTCCTGCGCATCGTTGGAAGCGATCAAGGCATCACGCAAATCGATATCGCTGAGCATTTGGGCGATTTCGGCCAGGATTTGCAGGTGCTCCTCCGTCGCCGCCTCGGGCACAAGGAGAAAGATCATCAGGCTCACCGGCTGCTCGTCGGGCGAGCCAAATCCAATGGGCTGCGCCAGGCGGAACATGGCAGCCATGGGAGCATGAAGCCCCCGGATACGCCCGTGGGGAATGGCCACGCGGTGGCCCAGGCCCGTGGAACCCAGACGTTCGCGCGCAAACAGGCTCTCGGTCACCACCACTCGCGAGAGGCCATGCAGGCTCTCGAACAGCAGGCCCGCCTCCTCGAAGGCGCGCTTTTTACTGGTGACATCCACACTGACCAGCACGCGCTCGGGCGGAAGAATGGAAGATAGACGATTCATAGTGGGCAAATATTATGCCTACGCAAGCGTTTGACAATAATTTACAGGTATTTGCTCTTTGCAAGAGGCAGTCACCTGGATATTAGGGCCTGACTGCCCAGTCAAAAAAAGCCAGCCAGGCATTGCTGGCTGGCTGACGAGAGGGGCGCCCGGGCACGAGGATGGAAGGGTACTTCAAGCCCCCGCCCTCACGCCGCCAACGCTTCAGGCGGAGAGCGTTTTCTTGTGCGCCTGGTGATCGTGGTCCTTGATCTTGTCCTTGAACTTGACGATCTGGCGGTCGAGCTTGTCCACCATTTCGTCAACTGCGGCGTACAAATCCTCATGCGAGGTTTTGACGTGGATATCCCCTCCTTTGAGCAGCATGGTGCATTCGGCGCTTTGGCGCCCCTCTTTTTCCTTGGTGTTCTCCAGCGAGAGCAACACACGCACGTCAATCACCTGGTCGAATCGTTTGGTCACACGGGCCAGCTTGTTGCTCACGAATTCCTTGAGCGCAGGCGTGACTTCCAAGTGGTGTCCGCTGATAGTGAGGTTCATAAGGCTTGCTCCTTTTCATTGATCCACTTGCGCAGCTCCGCAGCATAGGCTAGCCAGCCCGGGCTGCACCTCGCGGCAAAGTGGCCCAAAACCACACTGCCGTGCGCGCACTATGCGCCGCATGCGCGCGATTGGCAAGTGCGAATGCAAACGCTGGCGGACTTTGTTCGGTTATCCGCCCAGACGGCTTGCATCCGGCACTTATGAGCGAGAATACGCAGTGAACTTTGAGGGCCTGCCCGCTTTGCGCAGGCCCTTGTTTTGCCAGCTTTTTGCGTTCAGACCATGACCTCCGCCCTGCACACTTCATCCCTGAAATCGCTGCCGCTCCTGGCGCGCGGCAAGGTTCGCGACAACTACGCCGTCGGCGACGACCGCATTTTGATGATCGCCAGCGATCGCATTTCCGCCTTTGACGTCATCATGGGCGAGCCCATTCCGGGCAAAGGCGTGCTGCTCACGCAAATGGCGCTGTTCTGGTTCGACAAACTCGCGGGCATTTGCCCCAACCACCTGACTGGCGAGGCGCCCGAGGGCGTCGTCACGGCCGACGAGCTGCCGCAAGTCCAGGGGCGCGCCATGCTGGTCAAACGCCTCAAACCCCTGCCTATCGAAGCTGTGGTGCGCGGTTACCTGGCTGGCAGCGGCTGGAAGGAGTACCAGGAAAGCCAATCCGTGTGCGGCGTGGCCTTGCCGCCGGGGCTGAGCAATGCTGCGCGCCTGCCCGAGCCAATTTACACCCCGGCGGCCAAAGCCGCTGTGGGCGAGCACGATGAAAACATCAGCTACGCCCGGACGGTGGAGATGGTGGGCGAACCGCTTGCCGCGCAAATCCGCGACACCAGCCTGGCCTTGTACAAAAAAGCCGCCGAGCTGGCTTTGGCCAAGGGCCTGATCATTGCCGACACCAAATTCGAATTCGGCCTGGATGCCGACGGCACACTGACGCTGATGGACGAAGTGCTCACGCCCGACAGCTCGCGTTACTGGCCCGCGCAAGAGTACGAAGCGGCCTTCCAGGCCGGTGCAAACCCGCCCAGCTACGACAAGCAATTCGTGCGCGACTGGCTGGAGGCCGTGCGCATCAACGGCCAGCCCTGGAGCAAAACCCCGCCCGCGCCGCGCCTGCCCCAGGAAGTGATTGAAAAAACCGCCGCCAAATACAACGAAGCCATGCAACGCCTGACGGGCTGATCGGCGCGCTGACAGAAAGCAGAAAGGCCCGCACAGGCATGTCCTTCATCGCCCATCCGCAATTCATGGAGTTTGCCGATCCGCTGCCGCTCAAAAGCGGCGCGCAGATCGGCCCTTATGGCCTGGCCTATGAAACCTACGGCCAGCTCAACGCCCAGCGCAGCAATGCCGTGCTGGTGTGCCACGCGCTCAATGCCTCGCACCACGTGGCGGGCAGCTACGAGGGCCAGCCCAAAAGCGAAGGCTGGTGGGACAACATGATCGGCCCGGGCAAGCCGCTGGACACCAACCGCTTTTTCGTCATCGGCATCAACAACCTGGGCTCCTGCTTTGGCTCCACTGGCCCCATGCACGAAAACCCGGCCACAGGCCACGCCTGGGGGGCGGATTTCCCTGTCGTCACGGTGGAAGACTGGGTGGCCGCGCAAGCGCGCCTGCTGGACGCGCTGGGCATCGAGCAACTGGCCGCCGTCATGGGCGGCAGCCTGGGCGGCATGCAGGCGCTGTCGTGGACGCTGCAATTCCCCCAGCGCATGCGCCACGCCCTGGTCATTGCCAGCGCGCCCAATCTGACGGCGGAAAACATCGCCTTCAACGAAGTCGCGCGGCGCGCCATCGTGACCGACCCGGATTTTCACGGCGGCCATTTCTACGAGCACGGCGCCGTGCCCCGGCGCGGGCTGCGCATTGCGCGCATGGTGGGCCACATCACCTACCTTTCGGACGATGTGATGAATCAGAAATTCGGCCGCCAACTGCGCGAAGGGCTGGACTTGCGCTACAGCACGCAGGACATCGAATTTCAAATCGAAAGCTACCTGCGCCACCAGGCCGACAAGTTCAGCGAATATTTCGACGCCAATACCTATTTGCTCATCACCCGGGCGCTGGATTACTTCGACCCGGCGCGCGACTTCAACGGCGATCTCAGCCTGGCGCTGGCGCGTGCGCAGGCCAAGTTCCTGCTCATCAGCTTCACCACGGATTGGCGCTTTTCCCCTGCGCGCAGCCGCGAAATCGTGCGCGCCCTGCTGGATAACCAGCGCGAGGTCAGCTACGCCGAGATCGACGCCCCGCACGGGCACGATGCCTTTTTGCTCGACGATGCGCGCTACCACAGCCTGGTAGCCGCCTACTTCCAGCGCATTGCGCAAGAGTTGCAAGAGGAGGAGCGCGCATGAGCGACAACCACACCATGCAAGCCATCGCACAAATGGTGCCCGCGCAATCGCGCGTGCTGGATTTGGGCTGTGGCGACGGCGCCTTGCTGGAATATCTGCAAAAAGAGCGCGCTTGCAGCGGCTACGGCGTGGAACTCGACGATGCCAAGCTGCTGGCCTGCGTCAAGCGCGGCGTCAACGCCTTGCAAATGAACCTGGATCTGGGCCTGTCCATCTTTGCCGACGACAGCTTCGACGTCGTCCTGCAAATCGACACCTTCCAGCACCTGCGCAACGCCGAAACCATGCTGCGCGAAACCGCCCGCGTGGGGCATGCCGCCATCATCGCTTTCCCCAACTTTGCGCACTGGGGCAACCGCCTCTCCATCCTGCGCGGGCGCATGCCCGTCACCCGCCGCCTGCCTTACCAGTGGTACGACACGCCCAATATCCGCGTGGGCACGTTCAAGGATTTTGAAATCCTGGCGCGCAAAAACCATTTGCGCATCCGCGATGCGTTTGGCCTGCTCGATGGCAGACCCGTGCGCCTGCTGCCCAATTTGCGGGCCACTACGGCGGTTTTTCACTTGGAGCGCGGTTAAGGGCCCGCTACAATCATTTTAAATCAAAATAAAAATTACTCTACACCCATCATGCCCAAACAAGGCATTTTTATTTCTTTTTGATATGTAAAAATAAACCGCCTGGCGAGAGAACAAGCCTCTCGCCAGGCGGTTTTGCCTTATGGGCCAGGGGTTGTTGAGACTCAGTATTGCGGCGGTGTTTTCGGTCAAAAAACCGCAACTGCTGCGTTGAAAACGCTTGCAGGTGTCCAACCTTGCGCGCGTTTTTGCTTTGCATCTGCGGCTTTTGCCTCGCAAAACCGCTTCGCAAACCAAATCTCAACAACCCCTGCTGCGCTTGGCTCAATCCTGTGGGCGAATCAGCACATATTGCGCCCAATCGTCACGGCGCACCAACACGCTCAAGGGGCGTTTGGGATTGGCCCTTTGCATGGCTTCGCTGAAGCCCTGGTGATCCAACACCTCCGTCTGACCCACCGCCAAGATCACATCGCCCGCTTGCAGACCCGCTTGCGCGGCCGCGCCCTGGACGGCCGTGACCCGCACGCCGCCACGCACGCCCAGCTCCTTCTTCTGCGCTTCGCCAAGCGACTGCACCGACAGACCAAACGCTTCGGCCTTGGCGCTGCTTTGCTTTTCATCGCCCTGGCTGCGCGGCTGCGCTGCCTCGGCCACTTCACCGATGGTGATGGGCAAATCCACACTCTTGCCGTGGCGGAACACGCGCAAAGTGCTCGCCGTTCCAGGCGCGGTATCGCCCACCAGACGGGGCAAGTCCGACACGCTCTCCAACGCCTTGCCATTGAAGCGGGTGATGATGTCGCCAGCCTGCACCCCTGCCTTGGCCGCGGGCGAATCAGGCTCCACCGCAGCCACCAGCGCCCCGTTATTGCGGCGCTCCAAGCCCAGGGATTCGGCCACATCCGGATTCACCGGCCCAATGCGCACACCAATGCGGCCACGCACCACCCGACCACCACTGCGCAATTGATCGCTCACCTTGATGGCTTCATCAATCGGAATGGCAAACGAAATGCCCATGAAGCCACCAGAGCGCGAATAAATCTGGCTGTTGATGCCAACCACCTCGCCTTGCATGTTAAGCAGCGGCCCGCCCGAATTGCCCGGATTGACGGCCACATCCGTCTGAATAAACGGCAAATAACTGCCCGTATCGCGCTGCTTGGCGCTGACGATGCCGGCCGTCACCGTGTTTTCCAGCCCAAACGGCGATCCGATGGCCATCACCCACTGCCCCACCTTGAGCTGGTTCACATTGCCAATGCGCACGACGGGCAGGTTTTCTGCCTCGATTTTGATCAACGCCACGTCGGTGCGCTCGTCCGAGCCAATCACTTTGGCCTTGAACTCGCGCTGATCGGTGAGCGTGACCAAAACATCTTCCGAATCCTCCACCACATGGTGGTTGGTCAAGATATAACCATCGGCGCTGATGATGAAGCCCGACCCCACACCGCTGGGCACCACACGCGATGGCGCATCCGGCCCGCCACGGCGCGGCTGAGGCAGGCCGGGCACAGGAAAGCCGAACTGGCGGAACAACTCCAGCATCTCCTCATCCATGGAGCCACGCCACTGACGCGAAGGCATGCGCGCCGTCGTGCGGATATTGACAACCGATGGCCCCACGGCCTCCACCAAACTCGTGAAATCAGGCAACTGGGCCGCTGCCGACGCCACTGGGCCAGCCACTGGCCCGACAACAGGCGGCTGCTGTGCGTAACCAGCCGCTGCCACCAACGCAGCGCCTGCCACCAAGCCCAGCGCAGCCGTTTTGAGAGAGCCTTTAATTGATGCAGAAGTCATCCACGAATCCTTTTCTTGAAGTGACGAAACAGATCGCTGAGAAAGCAATGCGGGAAATTGGTTCCGCAAATTGCGCACGATTTTCCCCAAACCCAATCGCCTTTCTCAAAGCCTGCTCACGATTTCACTTGGACTGGGCTGCACGCTGCCAATAACAACGCCAAGCTGCTGTCAAACTCCAAAAGCATAAAAAAAGCCCCTCTGATGAGGGGCTTTCGACGCAAACCCTTTACCGGGCCTGCATGAACGACTACGCGACGATCTTCGCGCAATCGTTCCAAAAACGTGTTTAGTTGCAGTGCGTTCAGTTGGCGCGCTGTTGCAGGGCTTGGCCCACCACTTCGATTTCCACGCGACGGTTTTGTGCACGGCCTTCGCGGGTCTTGTTGGTAGCCACAGGCTCTTTCTCGCCCTTGCCTTCTGCGTAAACGCGGCTGGCTTCGATACCCTTGTTCACCAGGTAAGCCTTCACAGCAGCAGCGCGACGCTCGGACAGACCTTGGTTGTACTTGTCGCTACCAACGGAATCGGTGTGGCCCACAGCGATGATGACTTCCATTTGGAAGTTCTGGGCTTGCACGCGGCGCGCCAGCTCATCCAGTTTGGCGCGGCCTTCAGGCTTGAGCGTGGACTTGTCGAAGTCGAAGAAAGCGTCAGCCGAGAAAGTCTCTTTAACCCAGATGGGCTCTTGAGGAGCAGGGGTGGGAGCGGGGGACGGAGGGGGCGCCTGAACCACCGGAGCCTGGGGCACCAAAGCGCCATCGCAACCAACAGCAGCCGTAGCAGGCGTCCAGAAAGCGTTGCGCCAGCACAGTTCGTTGGTGCCGTTCACCCAGATCAGCTCGCCAGAGCCGTTTTGCCAGTTGTCGATGACCTTGCCGCCGTCAGCAGCTTGTACTTTGACTTGACTACCATTGGCAAGAGTTTGCGCGTGTGCAGCGGCTGTTGCGAACGCAGCAGAGGCAAACAAAACCGCCACCATATTGAGTTTCTTCATAGTTCTCCTCTTGGGGAAAGGGCGCAGCCGCGCTGCGAGAGAAAAGGACGCCATTGGCAGGGAATCCGCACCAAAAACGTTGGATTGATTGTGCCATAGTGGCTTGGATCGCCGCCACAGGCAAACCGTGGCGAGTTGGCACAAAACGCGAATGAGTGGGCCGGATGTTGCGATATAGCTACAGCCCGTGGCAGGGCTACAATCTTCCCCTCTATCTGGCAGCGTCCAGGGCGATTTGGTGGCGTAGCCCCACTGATTTATTTGCGCGCCCGCTTGTCTTTTGCCGCTCGCTGGCTCCAGCTCGCCATTTCTTTCTCACATGACCGAATTTGCCAAAGAAACCCTGCCCATCAGCCTGGAAGAGGAGATGCGCCGCAGCTACCTGGATTACGCCATGAGCGTGATCGTGGGGCGGGCGCTGCCCGATGCGCGCGATGGCCTCAAGCCGGTGCATCGCCGGGCGCTGTATGCCATGCGCGAGCTGGGCAACGACTGGAACAAGCCCTACAAGAAATCGGCCCGCATCGTGGGCGACGTGATCGGTAAGTACCACCCGCACGGCGACAGCGCGGTGTATGACACCATCGTGCGCATGGCCCAGCCGTTTTCGCTGCGCCACATGCTGGTGGACGGGCAGGGCAACTTCGGCTCGGTCGATGGCGACAACGCCGCAGCCATGCGTTACACCGAGGTGCGCCTGACCAAGATCGCCCACGAGCTGCTGGCCGACATCGACAAGGAAACCGTGGATTTCGGCCCGAACTACGACGGTTCGGAGCAAGAGCCGCTGGTGCTGCCGGCGCGTTTCCCCAATTTGCTGGTCAACGGCTCGGGCGGCATTGCCGTGGGCATGGCCACCAACATCCCGCCGCACAATCTGTCGGAAACCATCAACGCCTGCCTGCATTTGCTGCACAAGCCGGAGGCGGACATCGACGAGCTGATGGAATTCATGCCCGCGCCGGATTTCCCCACCGGCGGCATCATCTACGGCATGAATGGCGTGCGCGATGGCTACCGCACCGGGCGCGGGCGGGTGGTGATGCGCGCCAAGGTGCATTTCGAGGACATCGACCGCGGCCAGCGCCAGGCCATCATCGTCGATGAGCTGCCCTACCAGGTGAACAAAAAGACCTTGCAGGAGCGCATGGCCGAGCTGGTGCACGAGAAAAAGCTCGAAGGCATCAGCCACATCC
>JAUMYU010000034.1 GCA_030528485.1 Comamonadaceae bacterium | reverse complement strand
ATCGTGCCCACGTTCACGTGGGGCTTGGTGCGCTCAAACTTACCTTTTGCCATTTCTCAAACCTCGAAAGAAATGAATTGCCAGAGACAAAACAACAAACCGCCACTGCAAGCGGCGAATTGGTGCCCATGGCGGGAATCGGACCCGCGACCTCTCCCTTACCAAGGGAGTGCTCTACCACTGAGCCACATGGGCATTGAAACTCACACCAGAAAAGGCAACACCTTGTCTGGAGCGGGAGACGGGAATCGAACCCGCGTCATCAGCTTGGAAGGCTGGGGTTCTACCATTGAACTACTCCCGCGGAATTTGCAATTGCATGCAAACCAAGAAGCCTGGTGGAGGGAGCTGGATTCGAACCAGCGTACTCGTTAGAGGGCAGATTTACAGTCTGCTGCCTTTAACCACTCGGCCATCCCTCCGTAAAAGACGGACTGTAGCATAAAAAATCTTCACTACACTCATAGCCATGAATATTTTTCTTTTTCGCCGATATGCTTCTTTGTCTAGACGGCACGCCAAGCGCCTCATGCTCAAGGTCATCCCTCTTGTAGCCATGGCCATCATGGCATGCCTCTTGGCAGCCATCCTCGGCACCACCAAGTTTGTGGAATATCGTGCACGCGATGCCAAATTTTTGCGCGATCAGGCCATACAGGCCGCGAGGGTGTTAGAGCACATTGATGTACTTTCAGACACATCTCCGTTGAATCAAGTCAACGAGCTGGTCTGGGCGCTGGAGGACTTGCAAAACACACTCCCTCATGACTCAAAAGCAACCTCTGCCATTGTGCTTGCCTACCGCCAAGCATTGAATTTGCGTGACAGCTTGCGTTTTATTCGCCCCAGCAGTCCCGAAATCACCGTATCGCATATCCACTCCCTATTGACTGAAGCCCGGCATGCATTGAGGCGCGAGATGGAAGCCAGTGCTGCCGCGCACTTTCGCGCCCTTGAACAAAATTTGCTTTTTTGGAATTTTGGAATTGCAGCCGCGTTGGTTCTCTTGGCCATTCTGAGCGGATGGTTGCTCTATCGTTACGGATATCGACCGATATCATCACTGCGGACCATCCTAAGCGCATGTGCACGCAAAGACAGTACGCCAACGGTCTTGGCTGACGCAGACTTGTATTTGCTTGAGCCCGACATGCGCTCCAACATCCAAACCATCTACCGATTACTACGTGAAGGCGATCAGCTCGCAGCACAAATGGCGCAGCGTGTTCAGGGTTTCCAGGCATCACAACAAATGCTGGAATTAGCCAAAGCCATTCCAGGCGTCGTCTTTCAATATGAATACCTGGCGGACGGCACACGCATACACCATTTCGTCAGCCCAAAAGCCTGGTCTTTCTTCGGCCGACCAGAGCCCGAAGGCGCAGCAGACGCCGCGCAATACGGAAACGACTGGGAGGATGCATCACCCATTCCGCTTGCTTTGACCCACAGCCTTTTCGAGCACGTGGCGCAACAGCAAGCCCTGACACCCAAGATATTGGAATACGACACGGAAATCGCATATGCGGATCAACAGCGATGGATCCGCACATTGGCCACAGCCACCCTGCAAACGAGTGGATCCACCATCGTCAATGGCGTGTGGCTAGATGTCAGCGACAGTATCGAGCAAGCGCAAGCATTGACCAAGGCCCATAGCGACGCAGAACGCGTTGCTGAAGAAAAGGCCCGGCTATTGGCTGTCATGAGTCACGAGATCCGCACACCTCTCAATGGCATCCTGGGCATGGCCCAGTTGGCATTGAAAGGGGATATGCCTGCCACACAACGCGAGCGCATTCGCAAAATTCTCAGCTCCGGTCATCATCTGATCGAGATCGTCAATGATGTACTGGATTTTTCAAAAATCGAGAGCGGCCAGTTGGCTCTGGAGCAAACTTCGTTCTCCCTATCGCAACTGGTGGCGGAAGTCTGCGACCTGCTCGCACCACGTGCCGCTGAAAAAGGGCTGGAGCTTTGGGTGGACATCCCCGCTTCCCTCTACGGCAACTGGTTGGGGGATCCATTTCGATTACGCCAAATCCTCGTGAACTTCACAGGCAACGCGATCAAATTCACCCAGGCAGGCGAAGTTTCCATACACGCAAAAATCCTTGACCACGCCCCGCCAGAGCCCGATGCAAAAAATCTGGCGCAAGAATCGGCCCTGCTGCTTGTTGAAGTCCATGACACAGGCATCGGCATCTCGTCGCAAGACCAAAAAAACCTATTTCAGGCATTTCGACAAGCCGACGCCTCAATCACAAGGCGTTACGGGGGGACGGGGCTGGGCCTAGCTATCTCCAACCATTTTGCGCAATTGCTAGGCGGACAAACAGGCGTGCGCAGCCGTCCGGGAGAAGGCAGCGTATTTTGGTTTACTGCACGCATCCAACGCGCCAGCCCAGATACAGCCCATGATGAATTACGCGGCTGGCAAGTCTTAATTGCCGAAAGTCATGACGGTGCGCGCACTGCTTTGCGCAAAACGCTGTCCAATGCCTTCGCCTGCAAAGTGGTAGAGGCGAGTTCAGGACATCAAACTCTCCAGATTCTGCAAGCCGGCCAAGAGCGTTTTGACCTGTGCATCTTCGCCTCACAACTGGCAGACATGAATGCCGGCCAGTTACTGCAAGCAACAAGGCAAGCCCACTACCTTGGCCCCATATGGTTTGCTGGCTACCAAGACTCCCCAGAACTTGCTACTTTGGGGAAGGAGCCCAGTGTCTCCATACTGACCAAGCCATTGGGTCTGGATATCCTGGCTTTGGCTGCAAAACAGGCCCTGCCGTACACCGAGCATTTTGAGCACACGTCGCCTCCGACCCGCCGCTTCCTCATCGTAGATGACAACGCCCTCAACCGCGCCATTGCCGCAGATTTCTTGCAAAGCCGCCCCGATCTGCATAGCAGCATTGATTTTGCTGAAAACGGCCAGCAAGCCATTGAAAAAATCCTTGCAACGCAAACACTCCCATACGATGCCGTGCTGATGGATGTGGAAATGCCGGTTCTGGACGGACTTTCTGCAACACGGGAAATCCACGACCTACTCGAAGATCCGCCTCCTGTCTTTGCCATGTCAGCGCATCATGGCGGAGAACAGGAGGCCCAGGCGTTAGCGAGCGGCATGCTGGACTTCATCCATAAACCGCTAGTAGAAGCCCAATTTTGGAAAGTGCTCAACGCTTGGCACATCACGCCACTGCGCACCAGCCCCCCGGTTTCACAGCCTGCCGATTTGCCTGCTCCAAGTGACACTTTTGATCACCACGCATGGCTAGACCTCGTGCACAGCCTCTCTCTTGAGCGTGCGCGAGAACTTGCCGAGCAGTTCCTCGCACAATCCGAGCGGCAGCTACAGGAACTCACCACCACTTACAACTCTCAGGACTTCAGCAAAGTTTCCGCGATCTTGCATCAAATCAGTGGTACCGCAGGCTCATTTGGATTGATCGCAGCAGGATTGGCGGCAAAAACCATGTCTGCCGCTATCCGATCACAACAGCAAGACCGACTGCCCTCCCTGCTGGCACAGCTTCAAACAGCCCTGCATGACGGGCAAGCCCAGTTAAAAGGGCTGATTGCCCAATCTACTGCGATAGAAAAACAACCCGGTAAAAATAGTTAACCATTGCCAACGCACCCCCACCCGAAAACGTAACCACTTGTACGGCAATCCGGCTACACTGCCGCTACACCATTGCTGCCCAGCGACCCCATTCCATCCACAGGAACATCTACACATCGGGTCGCCCCCTCTCCGTAACTCCATTGATCAATATGCCCACTGAAGAAGTCACCAAAAAAGCCGCCGTGACGGTTGCATTGCCAACTGTCGCTCGGGCTTTTTTGGCCTCCAAACAGCTCACTCAAGAACAAGTCGACACAGCATTGCAGCGGGCGCAAAGTGAACGCCGGGATTTTTTGGAAATCGTTATAGACAGCAAACTTCTTTCCAGCGCGCAAGTTGCAAAAACCATCTCGAATGTTTTTGCCGTTCCTTATATTGATCTTGATGCCATCGAGCCCTTGCGGCTTCCATCCCAATTACTGGATCTAAAACTGTGTCGCACCTATAAAGTGATTGCCCTTGGAAAAAAGCAAGGCCGCCTCATTATTGCCAGCAGCGATCCCAGCAATCGGGATATTGCAGAAAAAATCAAATTTGCAACACAAACTTCCGTAGAGTGGATTGTTGCCGACTTAAACAAAATCAATTCATTATTAGAAACAATCATAAAATCCAACTCCCTGGACTCATCGGCTTCATCGGATGATTTCGAATTTGGCGACCTGGAAGTAAGCCCCGAAGCAGAAGCAGAGGACGATGCTTCTGCAGTTGCAGATGCGGAAGATGCTCCAGTTGTCCGATTTTTCCAAAAAATGATTGTAGATGCCGTTCGCATGGGCGCATCCGACTTGCATTTTGAACCCTACGAGTTCAGCTATCGTGTACGTTTTCGTATCGACGGAGAGCTTAGGGAAGTCTCCTCCCCCCCGGTCGGAATCAAAGAGAAAATCGCATCCCGCATTAAGGTTATTTCTCGCATGGATATTGCCGAAAAGCGGATTCCACAAGATGGACGCACAAAAATGCGCATAGGAGGAAAGTCTATTGACTTCCGTGTGAGCACACTCCCAACGCTATTCGGGGAAAAAATTGTTATCCGTATCCTTGATTCAAGCAATGCGAAAATAGGCATTGATGCCCTTGGCTATGAACCTATAGAAAAGGAGCGCCTGCTCACAGCTATTGAACGTCCTTACGGCATGGTTTTGGTGACCGGGCCAACAGGTTCAGGGAAAACCGTTTCGCTCTACACCTGCTTGAACCTGCTTAACAAGCCAGGCGTCAATATTTCCACTGCCGAAGATCCCTCTGAAATCAATTTGCCTGGCGTTAATCAAGTCAACGTCAATGACAAAGCAGGCCTTACCTTCGCAGCCGCGCTCAAGTCCTTTCTACGGCAAGACCCTGACATTATCATGGTGGGGGAAATCCGCGATCTGGAAACAGCCGATATTGCCATTAAAGCCGCACAAACAGGGCACCTGGTGCTGTCCACACTCCACACCAACGATGCCCCCACCACACTGACACGCTTGCGCAACATGGGTATAGCGCCATTCAATATCGCGTCCAGCGTGATTTTGATTACGGCCCAGCGTCTGGCAAGAAGACTATGTGTTAACTGCAAAGAACCCGCAGAAATTCCGGTGGACGCCATGATTGATGCCGGATTCAGTTACGACGACTTGGATGGCTCATGGGTTCCCTACAAAGCCGTTGGCTGCTCTGCCTGCAACAATGGCTACAAGGGACGGGTCGGCATTTACCAGGTCATGCCAATTTCCGAGGATATCCAACGCATCATTCTTGCCGATGGTTCTGCACTGGAAATTCAAGAGCAAGCTGAAAAAGAAGGCGTCCGTACCCTTAGGCAATCCGGCCTGCAGAAAGTCAAGATCGGCGTCACCTCGCTGGACGAGGTGCTGGCCGTCACCAATGAATAATTAATAAATTGGAGATATTCTATGGCTACAGCAACTGCCAGAACCAATACCAAAAACGAAACCAAAACCTATTTATTTGAATGGGAAGGCAAAGACCGCAATTCCCGCACCGTTCGCGGCGAAATATCAGCCGCCGGCGAAAACCAAGTTCGCGCCATCTTGCGCAAACAGGGAATTTACGTTACAAAAATAAAGAAACGCCGAACAAAATCCGGAAAAAAAATCAAAGGCAGGGATATTGCGACTTTTACTCGCCAGCTTTCCACGATGATGCGTGCAGGCGTCCCCCTGCTGCAATCATTTGATATTGTTGCACGCGGCAACCCCAACCCCAGTGTAACCAAGCTTCTAAACAGCATCAAAACCGATGTGGAGACTGGAACCGCATTAAGCGCAGCATTCAGGAAATACCCCATTTATTTTGACAACCTATACTGCAATCTTGTCGAAGCCGGTGAAGCCGCTGGTATTCTTGAAGATCTGCTGGATCGACTGGCGACCTACATGGAGAAAATGGAAAACGTCAAGTCGAAAGTCAAGTCCGCATTAATGTACCCCATAGCCGTCCTGATCGTCGCAGCCGTTGTGCTGACCGTAATCATGCTGTGGGTGATTCCCGCTTTCAAAGAGGTTTTCACCAATTTTGGAGCCGATCTGCCCGCCCCCACATTGATTGTGATGGGTATCAGCGATTTTGTGGTGAAATGGTTTTGGCTTATTGCCATTGTGCTAGGTGCGACAGGCTATTTCTCGCTACAGGCATGGCGGCGCAGCGAGAAAGTCCAAATTTTTGTAGATCGCTTTCTCCTCAAACTCCCCATTTTTGGTGAACTGGTCAATATGTCCAGCATTGCACGCTGGACGCGCACGCTTTCCACCATGTTTGCAGCAGGCGTTCCCCTGGTGGAATCGCTGGATGCCGTCGGCGGTGCGGCTGGCAACTACATCTATCGCAAAGCGACGGAAGAAGTCCAAAAAGAGGTGGCGACGGGCACCAGCCTGACAACGGCCATGACCAACACCAACGTTTTCCCCTCAATGGTGCTGCAAATGACCGCTATTGGCGAAGAATCCGGCTCGCTAGACCATATGCTTTCCAAGGCCGCAGATTATTACGAATCGGAAGTGGATGCCAAAGTGGAAGGCCTCTCCAGCCTGATGGAGCCTATCATTATTGTTGTTTTGGGTACATTGATTGGCGGCATCGTGGTTTCGATGTATTTGCCCATTTTCAAACTGGGTCAGGTGGTTTGATGGCGATCGATAACCCATTAACGGCTGCCATTTTCGGGATTTTTGGCTTGTTGCTAGGCAGCTTTCTCAACGTCGTCATCTACCGATTGCCGGTGATTTTGAAAAAGAATTGGCGACGCGACTGTATTGCCTATTTACGCGAACAAGGGATGGATCTTGCAGAAGATCCAGAAACGCCCTCTTTCAATTTGCTCACGCCGCGCTCCCGCTGTCGGCAGTGCGGGCATGCCATTTCTGCGCTGGAAAATATCCCCGTTCTGAGCTATCTGGTTCTGGGCGGCAAATGCCGAAGCTGCCGCACACCCATTGGCATACGCTACCCGATGGTGGAAATTGCCACAGCCATTGCATGCGCCCTGTGCGGTTACCACTGGGGCTGGGGGTGGGCCGGACTGCTGTGGGCGGGCTTTTGCGCGGCCATCATCACCTTGGTCATGATCGACTGGGACACCATGCTGCTGCCCGACGATATCGTGCTGCCGCTGCTGTGGGCGGGGCTGCTGGCTTCATGGGGGCAGTGGATTGCCACGCCGCTTTCCGCTTCGGTTCTGGGCGCTGCCGTGGGCTATCTCTCGCTGTGGTCGGTGGGCACCTTGTTCAAGCTTCTTTTCAAAAAAGAAGGCATGGGGCATGGCGACTACAAACTGCTGGCCGCGATGGGCGCTTGGCTCGGCGTAGGCGCCATCGTGCCCATCGTCCTGTTTTCTTCGTTGGTGGGCGCCTGCGTGGGCATCGCATTGCGGCTGAACAGCCGCTTGGGCCAAGGCCAGCCCATGCCCTACGGGCCTTTCCTCGGTGGTGCGGGCTTGATTGTTTTGGCGCTTTCGCCCGCCACCATCAACCAATGGATTGACCGTTTGATTCTGGGGGGCTGATGGCGTCTGGGCAAACATTGCGCATCGGGCTGACCGGCGGCATCGGCAGTGGCAAAAGCACGGTGGCCGCACTGCTGTCGGCGCATTGCCAAGCCGAAATCATTGATGCCGATCAGATATCCAGAAGTCTCACCGCCGCAGGCGGCGCAGCCATTGGCCCCATTGCGGCCCAATTTGGAGAGGCATTCATTGATGGCTCGGGCGCGATGGATCGCCAGCGCATGCGGGAGCTGGTGTTTCGCGATGCCCAGGCCCGCCGTGCTTTGGAAGACCTTTTGCACCCCCTGATCTTCCAAGCCATCCACGCGGCCATCGATCAAGCCCGTGCACCGGCCGTTGTGCTGGATTTGCCCCTGCTGGTCGAATCCGCCCGCTGGCGCCCATGGCTGGATGGCGTGTGGGTGGTGGATTGCCCGGTCGAAATCCAAATCGAGCGTGTGCAGCGCCGCTCGCAACTGGAGCGCGCCAGCGTTGAGCGCATTGTGCAAACCCAGGCCAGCAGGGCGCGCCGTTTGCGGGCGGCCGACATGGTTGTATTCAATGGCGACATTTCCCAAAGCGCCCTGACCTGTCAGGTGGTGCAGGCCGCCCGCCTATGGGGGGTGCCTCTTCGCCCTGAGTGAAACGCGCGTATAGTTTGCCGCTTTGCGTATTTGTCAAGGGCGGCCTGGTTTGCGCGCACTTGCCCGCGCTTTCAACGTCGCCCTGCCCCCGCCTGTTGTGTCTGTCATGCATCCATCCCCATCGTTTCTGATTGTCGGCGGCGGTATTGCAGGCCTGAGCGCCAGCATCGCCCTGGCTTCGCAAGGTCACTCCATTGAATTGATCGAACAAAATCCGGCATTCCAGGAGGTGGGCGCAGGTCTGCAACTCAGCCCTAACGCTTGGCGTTGCATGCGCCAGTGGGGCCTGGAAGATGCCTTGCTGGAGATTTGCAGCCTGCCCGAGGCCATCGTCGCGCGCAACATCACCACCGGCGAAGTGCTCGGGCGCCAACCTTTGGCTGGGCACGCGCTGCGCCGCTTTGGCGCGCCCTATGGCACGGCGCTGCGCACCGATTTGCACCGCATCTTGCTGAACAAGGCCAGGGAGTTCAGCCAGTTCTCCGCCGTCATGGGCAGTCAGGCGCTGTCGGTGCAGCAAGACGGATCGCGCGTCAGCGTCCAACTGCGCAGCCGCTTGAGCAATGAGATGACGGCCGATGCCCTGCTGGTCGCCGATGGCGCCCGCAGCAAGCTCGCTGCCAGCCTGCTGCCGCAATTTGAGCCCATGCGCTCGGGCTACACCGCGTATCGCGGGCTGCTGCGGCAATCGGCTTTGCCATTTCAGCTACGCACATCCACTGTGAATGCATGGATGGGCAAACTCCTTCACGCCATCACCTATCCCGTGCAGCAAGGGCATTTTCTGAACGTGGTCATCGTTGTCTCCGAGCGCATCCTGGGCCACCTTTCACAGCGCGGCCCAGCCGACTTCCCAACGCTATTGGCCACGATTGAACAGCAGCAGCCCCTGTTCCCCAAATTGAAAGACCTGTGCCTGGCCATCAACTCCCACGGCATCAACACCATGGGCGGGCGCTGGACGGAGTGGCCGCTGCAAATCCGCCGACCTGTGCGCGATCCGGATGAGCTGGCCATTGGCCGCATTGCGCTGCTGGGAGATGCCGCGCACCCCATGGTGCCCTTTCTGGCGCAAGGGGCCGCCATGGCGATTGAAGATGCGGAGCAACTGCGCCAATCCCTCCAAGCCCAACCGCAGCTCAACGCTGCCCTGGCGCACTATGCCTACGCGCGTGTGCAGCGCTGCGGCAAAGTACAACGCGGCGCGCTGCGCAATGGCCGCATCTTCCACCTCAGCGGGCCTTTGGCCCTGGGGCGCAATCTCGTCATCAAGACCATGACCCAGCAGGCGATGGATCGCCCCTGGCTTTATGCAGGCGGCCCCATTCCCGCCAGCGGCCTCTAATGAGGGCGCAGGCCCAATCCCAGCAAACAACAAATCAAAGAAAAACATCAATCAAAGCCCAATTGCCAAAATAGGCAAGTTTTTTTGCCTATTGTTTTGTAAAAAGAGCTGCCCACCATGCCTGAAACCCCATCCGCCCGCCCCATGATGCGCCCCTTGAAACAGTGGCCGCTGGCGCAGCGCAACGCCATCCAGGGCGTGATGACCGATATCGACGACACCCTCACCCGCGACGGCCACATCGTGCCCAGCGCGCTGGACGCCTTGCACGCCTTGCGTGCGTGCGGCCTGCGCCTGATCGCCATCACCGGCCGCCCGGCGGGCTGGAGCGCACCCTACGCCGAGCAATGGCCGCTCGATGCCCTGCTGGCCGAAAACGGCGCTGTCGCCTTCGTGCGCCAAAGCGATGGGCGCATGGCCAAGCTCTACCAGCAAAGCGCCCAAGTGCGCGCGCACAACTTCGCGCGCATGCAAGCGCTGGCCCAGCACATCACCGCCACCGTGCCCGGTGCCCAGCTCGCCACCGATTCGCCCGGGCGCGAGTGCGACATCGCCATCGACCACAGCGAATTCACCCAACTGCCCCAGGAGCACATCGCCCACGTCGTGCGCCTGATGCAAGAAGCGGGCATGCACGCCACCGTCAGCTCCATCCACATCAACGGCTGGTTTGGCGAGCACAACAAATGGCAAGGCGCGCAATGGATCGTGCGCCAACTCTGGGGCCGCGCCCTGCCCGACGAGCTGATGCAATGGGTGTATATCGGCGACTCCACCAACGACGAAACCATGTTCGCGCACTGCACCCACAGCGTCGGCGTCGCCAACATCGCCCGCTTTGCGCCGGCCATGCGCCACCTGCCCGTTTACGTGGCCGAAGCCGAGCGCGGCGACGGCTTTGCCGAAATGGCCGCCCTGCTGCTGGCTGCCCAGAGCGCGCCTGCCACCGCGCCAAGCCCGGCATGCAGCATCAGCCACTGAAGCCGCGCCCACCATGCCAGCCATGCCAAACCGCATCTGGGCCTTGATCCCCGCCGCAGGCGTCGGCCTGCGCGCCACCGCCACCACCACGGAGGCTGCGGCCGCCGCGCCAACAACACCACCGCAACCCAAGCAATACCAGCGGCTGCTGGGCCAAAGCCTGCTCTCGCACACCCTGCGCGCCTTCGGCCAGGTGCCAGCCATCGCCCACACCATCGTCGTCATCGCGCCGGGCGATGCCATCTTCCACACCCAGGCGGAAAACACCCAGCCCCACGCCAGCGCCCACGCCGTAGGCGGCGCCAGCCGGGCCGAATCCGTGCGCAACGGCCTGCACGCCCTGCGCACCCACCACGGCGCACAGGCTGATGATTGGGTGCTGGTGCACGACGCCGCGCGCTGCCTGATTGCGCCAGCGTGGATCGAGCGCCTCATCCACGCCGTGCAAGGCCACCCCGTCGGCGGCCTGCTCGCCCTGCCCTTGCCCGACACCCTCAAACAGCAAGCCCCCGCTGGCGATGGCCAGCCTGCGCATGTGGCCGCCACCATCGCACGCAGCGGCAAATGGCTGGCCCAAACCCCGCAAATGTTTCGCCTGGGCGCGCTCAGTGCCGCGCTGGAAAACGCCGATCTGAACGCCATCACCGACGAAGCCAGCGCCATCGAGGCCACCGGTCTGCGCCCGCTGCTCGTGCCCGCCAGCGCGCAAAACATCAAAGTCACCTACCCCGAGGACTTCGCTTTGGCCGAGGCTATCCTCCAGATGCGCCAGCGCGCCCCCGAATAACCCAATTATCCAATCAAAGGAAAATCCACTTATTTCATAACAAGCCGAAAATAGGTGATTTTATTTCCTTTTGATATGTAAATTATATCTGGCAGCAGCACTACAGGAGCCACCCCATGTCCACCCCCGCCCCCACCTGGCCCGCCCTTCGCATCGGCGAAGGCTGGGATTGCCACGCCCTCGTCCCTGGCCGCGCGCTCATTCTGGGCGGCATCCGCATCCCGCATGAGCGGGGGCTGCTGGGCCACTCCGACGCCGACATCCTGCTGCACGCCCTCACCGATGCGCTGCTGGGCGCCGCCGCGCTGGGCGATATTGGCCGCCACTTCCCCGACAACGACCCCGCTTTCAAGGACGCCGATTCCACCGCCCTGCTGCAAAAAGCCTGGCAACACGTGCAGGCCGGGGACTGGCGCATCGTCAACATCGACAGCACCATCATCGCCCAGGCCCCCAAACTCGCCCCCCACATCGACGCCATGCGCCAGCACATCGCCCGCGCCCTGGGTCTGGACGTTGCGCAAATCAACATCAAGGCCAAAACGGCGGAAAAACTCGGCCCCGTCGGCCGGGGCGAATCCATGGAGGCGCGCGCCGTCGTGCTGCTGTGCCAGGCCGCCTGAAGCACCGCAAACGCCGAAAATCCCCGCGCCCGCCACCACCGCCCACGCCCGCCCCCCACACCATGAGCACCACCAGCCCCCCTTCCCTGAACATCGCCGTCCTCGGCGGCGGCGCCTGGGGCACCGCCATCGCACTAGCCGCCGCTGCCCACCCGGCAGGCCACACCGTCACCCTCTGGCTGCGCGATGCCCAGCAGGCCGCCGCCACCGAGCAAGCGCGTTGCAACCAACGCTACCTGCCCGGCATCGCCCTGCCGCCCGCGCTGCGCATCGCCAGCGGCGCGCCCGATGCCCTGCTGGCGCGCGCCCAGCTCGTCGTGCTGGGCACGCCCGTGGCCGCGCTGCGCGCCACGCTGCACGCCATCGCCCCCCAGCTCAGCGCCCGCGGGGCTGATGCGCCCGCCGTCGTCTGGCTGTGCAAAGGGCTGGAGCAGCCGCCCGAAGGCCATTTATCGCCCGGCCTCTTGCCCCACGAAATCCAGCAAAGCGTCGCTCCCGATTTGCCCTGCGGCGTGCTCAGCGGCCCCAGCTTTGCGCAGGAAGTGGCCCGCCAGCAACCCACCGCCCTGGTCGCCGCCAGCGCCCACGCGCCGGTGCGCCAGCGCCTGCTGGAGGCGTTTCACGCCAACGCCTTGCGCGTGTACGCCAATGACGACGTCACCGGCGTGGAGGTGGGCGGCGCGGTGAAAAACGTGCTGGCCATCGCCACCGGCGTGTGCGACGGGCTGCAACTGGGCCTGAACGCGCGCGCCGCCCTCATCACCCGCGGCCTGGCGGAAATGACGCGCCTGGGCCTGGCCCTGGGCGGGCGGGCGGAGACTTTTCGCGGCCTCTCGGGCATCGGCGATCTGGTGCTGACGGCCACCGGCGGCCTTTCGCGCAACCGCACCGTCGGCCTGATGCTGGCCGAAGGCCAGCCGCTGCCCGCCATCCTGCAATCGCTGGGCCATGTGGCCGAAGGCGTGTACTGCGCGCGCGCCGTCGTGCAGCGCGCCGCCGCGCTGGGCGTGGAAATGCCGCTGAGCGCCGCCGTGGTGCGCCTGCTTGATGGCCAATGCAGCGCGCGCGAACTCGTGCACGGCCTGCTCAGCCGCAACCCAGCCCGTGAATAAGCCAAAATTACCAATCAAAAGAAAATAAATCAACATATTTAGGCATATTCACATTGAAATTCAATTCACTTTTGATTTGTAATAAACACTGCTTTCGCCATGACTACCCCTTCCACTTTTGACAGCCAGCGCGCCCTGCACATGGCGCGCCAGGCCATCCAGACCGAAATCGAACAGCTCCAATCCCTGCACACCCGCCTGGGCCAGCCCTTTGCCCAGGCCGTGGAACTGCTGCTGCGCAACCGCGCGCGCGTCGTCGTCACCGGCATGGGCAAAAGCGGGCACATTGGCCGCAAGATTGCCGCCACGCTCGCCTCCACCGGCACGCCCGCGTTCTTTCTGCACCCGGCCGAGGCCAGCCACGGCGATCTGGGCATGGTCACCGCCGATGACGTGGTGCTGGCCATTTCCAACAGCGGCGCGGCCGAGGAAGTCGTCGCCATCCTGCCCGCGCTGCGCCGCCTGGGCGCGACCATCATCGCCATGACCGGCCAGCCGCAATCGGCCCTGGCGCGCCACGCCGATCTGGTGCTGGACACCCACGTCAGCCGCGAGGCCGATCCGCTCAACCTCGCCCCCACCGCCAGCACCACCGTGCAAATCGTGCTGGGCGACGCGCTGGCCGTGGCCGTGCTGGACGCGCGCGGCTTTCGCGCCGAGGACTTCGCCCGCTCCCACCCCGGCGGCGCGCTGGGGCGGCGCCTGCTCACCCGCGTGCGCGACGTCATGCGCAGCGGCGAGGCCATCCCCCGCGTGCCCCAAGACGCCGGTTTTGCCGCGCTGATGCACGAAATCTCCGCCAAAGGCATCGGCGCCACCGCCATCGTGGACGCGCAGGGCCGCCCCACCGGCATCTACACCGATGGCGACTTGCGCCGCCACATCGAAGCCGGGCTGGACTTGCGCGGCCAAACCGCCGCCCAGCTCATGCACCCCAGCCCGCGCACCATCGGCGCCGACGCCCTGGCCACCCAGGCTGCCGAGCTGATGGAGCGCCATCGCATCACCAGCCTGCTCGTCACCGAAGCTGCCAGCGGCCAGCTCATCGGTGCGCTGCACGTGGGCGATTTGATGCGCGCCAAAGTGATTTGAGCGCAGGCGGGCTGCCGGGCTGCCGGGCTGCCAGGTTCGCGGGCGCGCCCTCAGCCGTGGGACAATTTCGCGCGACGCCACGCCGCACGCCCCTTGCGAGAGAAGCCGCGCCCGGCACGCGCACATACATGCATACAACAGGCCAGAGAGTGACCATGAACGCGCAGAAAACCCCAGAGCACCCCTCCCCCGCACTCCAGGCCGAAGGCCAGCAGCCGCCTGAAACGCTGCTGCCCGCGCTGGAGCTGCCACTGCCGGACGGCCCCAGCGGCCCCGTGTCGCCCAAGCGCCACGCCGGCCCGCTGCACTGGCTGCAAATCGTGCGCTGGCTGCATGACGACGGCCTCATCTCCCCCGAGGAAGCGCAGCGCACCATCGCCCGCTTTTCCCGCGCCGAAAGCGCCCAAAACCCGCTGGTGCGCCTGGACGGCGCCATGAGCCGCGCCGACGGCAGCGGACGGCTGGACATCGACGACCTCGCCCAATACCTCGCCCAATGCGCCAGCGTGGACTTCCTGCGCATCGACCCGCTCAAGGCCGATGTGGGCCGCATCGCCGAAATCATGAGCGCCGCCTACGCCCAGCGTTACAACGTCCTGCCCATCAAAATCCTGCCCGGGGAAGTCGTCATCGGCACCTGCGAGCCGTTCATCACCGACTGGGTGGCCGAAATCGAGCGCCAAAGCCGCCGCGCAGTGCGCCTGGTCATGGTCAACCCCGAAGACCTCAAACGCTACATCAGCGAGTTCTACGCCCTCTCCAGCTCCGTCAGCTCGGCGCAGAAAAACAGCTCCGCCCACAACACCCTGGCCAGCTTCGAGCAACTGGTCGAGCTGGGCAAAACCGGCCGCCAGCTTGACGCCAACGACCAGGGCGTGATCCGCGTCGTCGAATGGCTGTGGCAATACGCCTTCGACCAGCGCGCCAGCGACATCCACCTGGAGCCGCGCCGCGAGCAAGGCGCCATCCGCTTTCGCATCGACGGCGTGCTGCACACCGTCTATCAAATGCCCATTGGCGTGCTCAACGCCATGATTGCGCGCATCAAGCTGCTGGGGCGCATCGACGTGGTCGAGCGCCGCCGCCCGCAGGACGGGCGCATCAAGACCCGCACCCCGCAAGGCCAGGAGGTGGAAATGCGCCTGTCCACCCTGCCCACGGCCTTTGGCGAAAAAATGGTCATGCGCATCTTCGACCCCGGCAACGCCATCAAAAACCTCAGCGAGCTGGGCTTTTCCCAACACGACAGCCGCCGCTGGGAGGAGCTGGTCAACAAGCCCCACGGCATCATCCTCGTCACCGGCCCCACCGGCTCGGGCAAAACCACCACGCTGTACTCCACCCTCAAGCGCGTGGCCACGGAGCAAGTCAACGTCAGCACCGTGGAAGACCCGATCGAAATGATCGAATCGAGCTTCAACCAAACCCAGGTCCAGCCCCAAATCGACTTCAGCTTCGCCGAAGGGCTGCGCGCGCTGATGCGGCAAGACCCCGACATCATCATGGTGGGCGAAATCCGCGACCTGGAAACCGCCGAAATGGCCGTGCAGGCCGCCCTCACCGGGCACCTGGTGTTCTCCACCCTGCACACCAACGACGCCCCCAGCGCCATCACCCGCCTGATGGAGCTGGGCGTGCCCGCCTACCTCATCAACGCCACCTTGCTGGGCGTGCTGGCCCAGCGCCTGGTGCGCACGCTGTGCCCCAGTTGCAAGCAGCCCGACGAGAATTTCGACCCCGACACCCTGCTGCAAGCCATCAAACCCTGGAAGCTCAACCTCAGCCAGCGCAAGATCAACCCCTACCGCCCGGTGGGCTGCCCCGAGTGCCGCATGAGCGGCTTTCGCGGCCGCATGGGCTTGTACGAGCTGCTCACCGTCACCCCGCCCGTGCAGGCGCAAATCCATGCCCAGCTCAACCTCCCGGCGCTGCGCCGCGAAGCCGTGCAGGCCGGCATGCGCCCCCTGCGGCTGGGCGGCGCGCAACGCATTCTCGACGGCGCCACCACCCTGGACGAAGTGCTGACCTCCACACCGGAGCCACAGCACGGCTGAAGCCCCATCCAGGGCGCTTCAGGATTTTAAATTACAAATCAAAAAGCAAAAAAACAACTATTTTTCGGCATGTCAGTCATTAAATTGCTTTTACTTTGATTTGAAATAATGCAGGCAGGCACGCTCCCCCCGACGTCTGCCAGGCATAGGGGGAAAAAGGGGCGGCACGCCCCGCTTCACACAGCCACCCGGCGCAGGCGCAGCCCCATCAAGCGCCGCTGCCCATGGGCACATGCATCGTGCCCGCCCCCTCCAGCGCCTGGAACTGGGTCAAGGCCACGCGCGTGGCGCGCAGCATCAAGCCTTCCTTGTCGATTGGCGCCAGCGCCCCTTGCTCGAAGTAAGCGGCCATGGTGCGCAGCTTGAGCAAAAAGCTGCGCCCATCCTGCGCCGCCAGCACCTGCAAATGACGCTGGCTGCTATGCCAGACGTACTGCACGCGCAGGCTTTGCGCCAGCCCGCCCGCGCCCAGGCGCAAATCAAACCATTCGCCCACCGTGCGCGTCCTGGCCCAGCCGATGACCTCCTCGCTCACCGGCGCGCTGCCATCGCGCTCCTGCAACACCGTCAGCCCGGGAATTTGCATGCCCAGCATCAGCTCAATGGTGTCGTTGCTCAAGGGAATGTCCTCCACCCCTTCGCTGCTGATGAAGTTCTCCAGATTCTCCAGGCGGGCCGAGACTTGCTTGAGCCGCTCCATCGGGATGCCAGCCCGGTCCTTGGCCAAAAAAGCTTCGTGCAGCCAGCTTTCGGCCTGGCCGACCAGGGCTTCCTGGGCCATGTCCACCACGCCAATCAGGCGCAGACCCTCGCGCAGGCGGCGCAATAGCCCTGGCATGGCCTGCGCTCGCGCGCATGGGTTTTCGCTGTCGTGGCCCACACCAACAGGGCCGCCGTTTGCTTGAGGCGCAAGGTCTGCGGCCCCTTGGCGCTGGTGCGCACAGCCGAAACGGCCAGCACCTCCGCCCAAGTGCGGAACAAAAATGCGCGCACCTCCTCGCGGATATCCAAGTCTTGCAGCAGCTTGCGCAGCTCAATGGTGAATTTGACCAGCAGGGTTTCCTTTTCCTCCACCTGCTGCGCCAGCGAAACCACCTTGCCTGCCGTGTGCTCTTGCGCCAGGTGCTTGTGCAAAAAGGCCTCGAACTCGCTCAAGGCCAATTGGAAAACCTTGATGCCCGTGTCCGGGTACTGCTCAATCATTTGCACGATGCGGCGCAGCTCCGTCTCCAGGGCGCTGCCGTTGAATTCGGCCCCGTCAAAACCCATGGCGGCGCTGCCCATGCGGTCGATCAAGGCGCGAACCGGGTGCTCGGCGTTGGTGAAAAAGGTGGGATCGGCCAAGGCGATGCGCAGCACCGGCACTTGCAGGCGGGCAAACAGCACCCGCACCAGGGCGGGCACGCGCTCCTCCGAAATCACGCTCTGGAACATCAGGGCCACCATTTCGATGATGGCTTTTTCATTGGCCTGGCTGGCATCCTCTTTAATGGCCTGCGACTGCTCTCGCACCACGTCCGCCACTTGCTGGCCCACTTGCGGCGATTGCGCAAAGGCCGTCCGGGCAGCCACCTCCTCCAGACGCACGCCGCCCTTGGCCTGCTGCGCTTGCATCGCGCGCTCCAGCACGGTATCCACGGCTTTGGCCTGATCGGCCACCGCATCGCCAACGCCCAGCACATACGCCAAGCGGGCGCGCATGTCGTGCCACAAGGCATTGACTTGTTGCAGCACCGGGCGGCCAAACTTGGCGTCCGGCGCTTTCAGCTCCCCTGCCACGGGCATGGGCATGTGTGCGCCTGGCACCAGCAATTGCGGCGCCAAAAAACCCTGCGGCGCAGCAGCAACGGCCATCTCCGGCGGCGGCACCATGCCTGACAACACGGCCAACCCCGAGGAAGGCATGGCCAAACCGGACGGCACCCCCATAGCCATGACAGGAACGCCGCCGGGCATCGGCACAGCCATGCCATGCGCCGCCGCATCGGGGGGATAGGGGTAGGGGCGCGGCGAGCGCCCGGCAGGCTCGGCTGCGGCGGCGCTGGATTGCTGCAAAGGCTCAATGCCATGTTTGGCCAAAAAGGCGTTGCTCTCCTGGTACGCCTTGAGCAACAGCGTGCCCCACTCCTTGGCGATGCCGGCCATGACCCAGCCAAAGGCTTTTTTCGATAGCGAGGCTTTTTGCCACGCAGTCACCAGGTTTTCCGACACCATCGTGGGCCGAATGGGGTCGCGCAGCTCCAGCCGCTGGTTGGGATCCAGACGCAGCAGCCGTTTGCGCAGCTCGGTAAAGCCGGGATCGACCTTTTCCGCCACCTGCATGCTGACCCGCGCAGAGGTAATCAAGCCTTCGATGGCATCGTCGCTGATGAGTTGAAGCTCGTCGATGCTGGCGTCTTCGACCGAGCGCAGCTTGCTGGTGGCGACGGGGTCCACAAACGCCTCGCGCCAGATCGCCAGCAAGGTTTGCGCCCATGTGCGGCGGTACAAGGCGTACTCCTGCTGCCACTGCGGCACGGGCAGCTCGCGCGTCTCAAGGCTGTTGTCCCCGACAGCACTCTGAAAATGCCGCACCACAAGCCGATCCAGCTCGGGGATGCTGGTGCACAGGCTTTGCAGAAAATGCTGCCTGGCCATGCGGGCGAGCGATTCGTTTTGATAGGGGTTGGAGCTTTCCATATCGTCAAGCCATGCGCTATCCGGGGCGAGGGGTCAGTCCTGAGGGTTTGTGCAAAAAGGCCCTGAGGCATTGCACACGGGAAAGGCATCGCGCCTTGTGTGCGCCCTTCCCCGCGAAAAACCATTACACCACCGCTCCGGCGTTGGGGTCGTTGGGATCGATTTCCGTCTTTTGCGGCTTGACCAAGTCCTCACGCTTGACACCCATCCACAACACCAGGCCCGAACCGACGAAGATGGACGAATACACGCCAAAGACGATGCCGATGGTCAGCGCCAGCGCAAAATAATGCAAGCTCGGGCCGCCAAAAAACAGCATGCACAGCACCATCGCCTCCGTGGAAGCGTGGGTGATGACGGTGCGGCTCATGGTGCTGGTGATGGCGTGATCGAGCACTTGCGCCGTCGTCATCTTGCGCTGCTTGCGGAACATCTCGCGCACGCGGTCGAAAATCACCACCACTTCGTTGACCGAATAGCCGAACACGGCCAGCACGCCGGCCAGCACGGCCAGCGAAAACTCCCATTGGAAGAAGGAGAAAAAGCCCAGGATGATGACCACGTCGTGCAGGTTGGCCACGATGGCGGCCACGCCAAACTTCCACTCAAAGCGCAAAGCCAGGTAAATGGTGATGCCCAGGGCCACGAACCCCAGCGCCAGCAAGCCCTGCTCGGTCAGCTCATCGCCCACTTGCGGGCCAACGAACTCCGTGCGCATGAGTTGCGCCCCAGGCGCGCTTTTTTGCAGTTCCGCCAGCACCTGCGTGCTTTGCTGATCCGATGTCAGCCCCTCTTGCACCGGCAGGCGGATCAGCACATCGCGCGAGGTGCCAATGTTTTGCACTTGCACTTCACGGTAGCCCATGGCGCTGATGCTCTCGCGCACCTGCTCCAGGTTGGGGGCCTGCGGGTATTGCACCTGCATCACCGTGCCGCCGGTGAATTCGACCGACAGGTTCAAGCCCTTGGTGGCCAGGAAAAACACCGACAGCACGAACAGGATGATGGACACGATGTTGAACACCAACACGTGCCGCATGAAGGGGATGTCTTTTTTGATTCTGAAAAATTCCATGATGACTTCCCTCCTTCAGGCCTGGCCGTTGGGGCCGGCATCTGCCGCGCCCAGTTGCGCTTTGGCCGAGCCTTCAGGCCGCCACACCTGGCCGATGGAGATGGATTTGAGGCGGTTGCGCCGGCCATACCACAGGTTGACCAGGCCGCGCGAGAAGAACACCGCCGAGAACATGCTGGTGAGCACGCCAATGCAATGCACCACCGCAAAGCCGCGCACGGGGCCGTGGCCAAAGGCCAGCAGCGCAAAGCCGGCAATCAAGGTGGTGATGTTGGAGTCCAGAATCGTGGCCCAGGCGCGTTCGTAGCCTGCATAAATGGCCGCTTGCGGCGTTGCGCCAGCGCGCAGCTCTTCGCGGATCCGCTCGTTGATCAGCACGTTGGAGTCGATCGCCACCCCCATCGCCAGCGCCATGGCGGCAATGCCCGGCAGCGTCAGCGTGGCTTGCAGCATGGACAGCACCGCCAGCAGCAGCAGCACATTGACCATCAGCGCAATGGATGAGAACACGCCGAATACGGCGTAGTACACGCACATGAAGACGACGATGAGCAGCATGCCCCAGATCACGCTGTTCTGGCCGCGCTCGATGTTTTCCTGCCCCAGGCTGGGGCCGATGGTGTATTCCTCGATGATTTCCATCGGCGCGGCCAGCGCGCCCGAGCGCAGCAGCACCGCCGTTTCCGTCGCCTCGCGCGTGGTCATGGAGCCGGAGATCTGCACCCGACCACCGCCGATTTCCTCGTTGATCTTGGGCGCCGTCACCACCGTGCCCTTGCCGCGCTCGAACAAGATGATGGCCATGTGTTTGTTGACGTTGGCGCGCGTGACGTCGCGGAAGATGCGCGCCCCCGGCGCGTCGAATTCCAGATGCACCACGGGCATATTGCCGCGCTGCTGGTCAAAGCCGGGCTGGGCGTCGATCAGGTTTTCACCCGTCAGCTCCACATGGCGCTTGACCACCACGCGGCGGCCTTGGGCATCTTCAAACACTTCCGAACCAAACGGCACCGGCCCGGCATTGCGCTCGGCCAGTCGCCCTTCGGTGGATTCATCCACCAGGCGGATTTGCAGCGTGGCGGTGCGGCCAATCATGCGCTTGGCCTGCGCCACATCCTGCACGCCTGGCAACTGCACCACGATGCGGTTGGCGCCCGATTGCTGAATCACCGGCTCGGCCACGCCCAGCTCGTTGATGCGGTTGTGCAAGGTGCTGATGTTTTGTTTGAGCGCCTGTTCCTGCACGCGCTTGACGGCCTCGGGCGCAAAGCTCAGACGCAAACGCTGATCCGTGCTGGCGGCGGGATCGACCGCCATGTCGGGATAGCTGGCGGCCACCACGTCGCCGATGCGCCGGGCATCTTCGGGCGTGCGCAAGGTGATCTCGATCGCCTGGCCGTCACGGCGCATGCCGCCGTGGCGGATGTCTTTTTCGCGCAAGCTGGTGCGCAAGCCGCTGAGGATGGCCTCGCTGCGCTGCACCATCGCGCCCTCCATATCCACTTGCAAGGTGAAGTGCACGCCACCGCGCAAATCCAGCCCCAGATACATGGGCTTGGCATGGATCGCCTGAAGCCAGGCGGGCGTGCGCGAGAGCAAATTCAGCGCCACCGAATAGGCCGGGTGGTTTTCATCAGGCGCCAGGGCCGCGGCAATCGCATCGCGGGCGGGGGCCTGATCGTCCTGGCTCTGCACGCGCACACGCAAGGAGCCTGCATCGCGCTCAATGCTCTTGGGCTCGATTTTCTGCGCCTGCAAAATGTTGCGCACCCGCGCCTCCAGCGCCTCATCCACCGGCGCATCGGCGCGCAGCGAAGCCACCTGGACGGCGTAATCCTCGCCAAAAACGTTGGGCAGCGTATAGAGCAGGCCCACCACCACCGCAATCACCATGATTGCGTATTTCCATATTGGGTAACGGTTCATGTTCGCTTCAGTCGTGAATCTCCATCCTGCACGCCCGATCCATGCGAACACGCTGGCGATGGAAAAACGCCCTGAAGCCGCAGCGGCAGGGCGTTGGAGTTTTCAAAGGGCCTGCCCGCGCAGTGGACACCGAGGCTGGCGCGCGCCCAAGCCAGGCGGAGCTGGCCGGGCATTGCGGGACAGGCGGCGCCCAAAGGCATGGCGCCCCGTTCAAGCGCCCTTGTGATCCAGCGTGCCCTTGGGCAGCACTTGCCCGACGGCGCTGCGTTGCAGTTGGATTTCGATGCCGGGCGCCACTTCCAGGTGAATCCATTGGTCGCTGAGCTTGGTCACGCGCCCGACCATGCCGCCCGCAGTGGTGACTTCATCGCCTTTGGCCAGCGCGTCGATCATGGCGCGGTGCTCTTTCTGGCGCTTCATTTGGGGGCGAATCATGATGAAGTACATCACCACGAACATCAAAATCAGCAGCGGCAGGCTGGAAAACGCCGAGGCGGGCTGAGCGGCCGCAGCCGTCTGGGCAAAAGCAGTTGAAATCATTGCAGCAAGTTCTCCACAAAAAACGCCTGCCAGCGCCCTGGGGCCACTGGCAGCAAACGCGCATTGTATGCGCAGGGGTTTCCGGCAAGCCTTGCCGATATGGCCCTGGCTGCGCGGAAATCAATGGCGCCCGGGCAAAACCGCCGCCTTGCCTTGCCGCCTGGCAGGCAAGCCCGTTGTCCCGGCCTGCGCTCAAACACCCGCGCCATGTTTCCCGCCACATGACAAGCCTCTATATTACAAATCAAAAGGAAAACAAATATCCTAATTTCGGCAATACTGCATTAAAATCAAATTTACTATGATCTGTAAAACATAACCCGGCCAAAGCAAACCCTAAGGCGCCACGGTGGCCCAGCTCTCGCCGGTGTCGAAGACCAGGGTTTTCTCCGGCCAGCGCAGGGCGGCGAGGTGAAAGCGGCTTTGGCGCGGGTCGTGCTGGCCTTGCAGGCGTTCGCTCCAGCGCGCGCCGGCGGAGAAGTCCACGCAAAAGACGTTGCCGCGCTTGCCGTGCCAGGCGTTGCCGGGGATGCCGGCGAACAGCGCGCTTTCGGCGTGCGCGCCGGGGCCGGGGGCTTCAAAGAGCCGCCAGTAGTGGCCGATGACCACGGGCGTGGCCTCGTCGTAATCGTTCCACCAGGGTTGGCGGTCGGTGAAGCGCCATTTGCCGCCTGCGTAGAAGGGGGCGCTGGCGGCGGCTTCGACGCCGGTGGTGAGGATTTTGAGCGGGTTGTGGGTTTGTTTGAGCAGCTCGCGCTCGCCGTGCGCGCGCATCAGGGGCGGGCGGTGCTGGCCGTCCTCCAGATCGTGCGGCCAGGCGGCGCGCTCTTGCTGGATGCGGCGTTGCAGCGAGCCGTTGCGCGCCTGCTCGGCCGCTTGTTCTTCAAAGCGGTCGTACTGGCGGCGCGCCGTGCCCAGGGCAAAGCCGCGCGCGGCGGCGATGGGCGCGGCCTGCCAGGCGGCGTGCACCACGCGCAGGTCTTCGCGCTCCAGCGCCACGGGCAGGCGGTTGCACAGCGCGGCGTGGCGCTCGCGCTGGGCGGGCGAGGCGATGACGAAGGGGGCGTATTTGGCGCGGTCGCGCTCGGTGCGCGCGTCGAAGTACCAGCCTGCGCCGTCCTTGGCGTCTTCGCGGATGAGGTTGACTTCGTGATTGCCCAGCACGGCGGCGCAGCGCCCGGCCTCGTAAACCTCGCCAAACCAGTCGAGCACGGCCGGGGTGTTGGGGCCGCGGTCGCACAAATCGCCCACGAACACGAGGGTGCGGCCCGCCGGGTGGCGGCCCTGGCGGTCGTAGCCCAGGTGCGCGAGCAGGGCTTGCAGCGCATCCCATTCGCCGTGCACGTCGCCAACGATGTCCAGCGGGCCACCTGGCAGGCGGCCGACCAGGCTGGGCGTTGGCGCGGTGGGGGGGGTTAGGGTGTCGGAGGGTTTTGGGGCTTGGGCCATCAGGCGTGCTCCTCGATCAGGGCCTGGCCGCGCAGGGTGTAGGTCATGGCTTCGGTGATGCGCACGTCCAGCATCTGGCCGATGAGCGCGGCGCTGTCCACGCCCTGCGGGGTGGGGAAGTTGACGACGCGGTTGCATTCGGTGCGGCCCATCAGCTCGCTGGCGTCG
>JAUMYU010000106.1 GCA_030528485.1 Comamonadaceae bacterium | reverse complement strand
TGCGCGAATTTGCCGCGCCGCGCTACCGCGAAGGCTATGAGCGCGGCATCCACGATCACGACGCCGCCCTCATCCTGCAGGCGCTGCTGCCGCTGCAGGAGCAGGCCGGCGTACTGGCCCACGACGCCCGCGCCCGCGCCCTGGCCGTGCTGCTGTGGAATAGCCTGGGCGCAGGCCTGGATGGCGGCGCGGAACCTGGCTTCAAATTGGCCGCCCAGGCGCGCCATTGGCCCAGCCGCGCCCAGGGCGCGGCCGCCATGCAACAACTGCTGGGCAGCACCCAGGCGCGCACCGCGCTGGAGCAGGAAATGGCCCAGGCCCTGCTGGCCTTTGCGCGCAGCCAGCAGCTCGAAGCCGTGTTTGCGCCGGCCGACGATCTCGGCCATCCGGCCCCGCCCGGCCCTGCCGAGCACCCGCCAGGCCATGCCGCACCGACTGCCGCCCTGCAATCCCTGGCCGCCCAGGCCGCGGCCTATCTGGCCGAGGAGCTGGCCGGCCCCGCCAGCGGCGGCGCGACGCGGCTGCACTTCTCCAGCCAGGCCGCGGCCCTGCTGCACAGCCTGCAAGAGCGCCTGCAAGCCCAGGGCCGCTGGGCCGAGCTGCACGCCACCCTGCACGATGCCGAGCAACCCCTGTCCACACGCTTCGCCCTGGCCGTCCAGTGGCTGAGCGCCATCGCCCAGGCCGAGGCCAGTGCATCGGCCCCAAACGCCCAGGCCGCGCTGGACTACGTGCCCGAAGCCGCCGCCCTGGCCCTGCTGCACGAGGGCGTGGCGCACGAGGTCCTGCACGTGCCGCTGCGCACCACCGTCACCGGCCTGCTGGGCCAGCACCCGCGCATCCACGAGGGCGCGCTGGAGCTGGGCGTGGACGACTTCGCGCGCCGCGCCCACTGGCACGCCAAGCACTTCGTGCCCGGCCTGCGCCGCTACCAGCAGTTGCGCCAGGACATCCTGGCCGAGCAGCGCGCGGCCATGCGGCTGGACGAGTTCAAGCCCCGACCGCTGGCCAGCTTCGTGCGCAACCAGCTCATCAACGACGTGTACCTGAGCGTCATCGGCGACAACCTGGCCAAGCAAATGGGCACCGTGGGGGAGAGCAAGCGCAGCGACCTGATGGGCCTGCTGCTGATGATCTCCCCGCCCGGCTACGGCAAAACCACGCTGATGGAATACGTCGCCAGCCGCCTGGGGCTGATCTTCATGAAGATCAACGGCCCGGCGCTGGGCCACGAAGTGCGCAGCATCGACCCGGCCCAGGCGCCCGACGCCACCAGCCGCCAAGAGCTGGAAAAGCTCAACCTCGCGCTGGAGATGGGCAACAACGTCATGCTCTACATCGACGACATCCAGCACACCCACCCGGAGTTTTTGCAGCGCTTCATCTCGCTGTCGGACGGCACGCGCCGCATCGAGGGCGTCTGGCGCGGGCGCACCAAGACCTACGACATGCGCGGCAAGAAGTTCTGCATCGTCATGGCCGGCAACCCCTACACCGAATCGGGCGAGGTCTTCAAAATCCCCGACATGCTGGCCAACCGCGCCGACGTCTACAACCTGGGCGACGTGCTCGGCGGCATGGAGGAGACCTTCAAGCTCAGCTACATCGAAAACAGCCTGACCAGCAACCCCACCCTCGCGCCGCTGGCCACGCGCGATCTCAAGGACTTGTACCTGCTCATCGGCAAGGCCCAGGGCCGGGAATTCTCCGCCGGCGACCTCAGCCACGACTACAGCGCCGCCGAGCTGCGCGAGATCGACGCCGTGCTCCAGCGCATGCTGGCCGTGCGCGAAATCGTCTACCGCGTCAACCAGCAATACATCGCCAGCGCCGCCCAGGCCGACGCCAACCGCACCGAGCCGCCCTTCAAGCTGCAAGGCTCCTACCGCAACATGAACAAGCTGGCCGAGAAAATCACCAGCGTCATGAACGAAGCCGAAATGCAGCAACTGCTCGACGACCACTACCAGGGCGAAGCGCAGCTGCTGACCACCGGCGCTGAAGAAAACCTGCTCAAGCTCGCCGAACTGCGCGGCCACATGAGCCAGGAGCAGCAGGCGCGCTGGCGCGAAATCCAGCTCAACTACCAGCGCACCCAGGCCATGGGCGGCGCCGATGCCGACACCGGCGGCCAAATCGTCGCCCAGCTTATCGACCTGGTGCGCGCCACCCGCGCCCAGGCCGAAGCCAGCGCCAACCAACCCGCCGCCCCCTGGGCCGAGCTGCTCGCCGCCTTGCAACCACTGGCCGCCGGCCCAAGCCAGGCAGAAAAAGACCTGGCCGAACAAACCAGCCGCCTGCTGGCCGCGCGCGAGCTGGGCCATTTGGTCGCCAGCGCCCTGCAACCCGTGCAAGAGCACCTAGCCAACAGCCGCCGCCAGCAACTGGGCCTGCACCGCGTCATGCTGCAAATCGCCGCCGCCATTCAGGAGCAGCTCGACATCCTCAACGCCTTGTCGGCAGGCTCAACTAAACCCTTGGTGAAACACACTGAAAACGTTCAACGTGCTTTTGAGAAGATGGAGCCGGAATCTTCCCTCCCTACGGCCTTGCCAGGCCAGACTCCGCAGTGAGAGACT